>NZ_CP139482.1:2890000-3190000 GCF_041222825.1 Candidatus Thalassolituus haligoni | reverse complement strand
CGACCACGATAATACCTTTCGCCGCCAGGTAATCTGACGCTGCGGTTTTACCGCAACCAATACCGCCGGTAATACCCACGACCCAAGTCATTTAACCACTCTCGCATTGCGTCGATTCTGATACGCCCATTTCGGTAAAAAAATCCCTTGGCGTGGATTGAGTGAGTTCGACAGGCCCCAGCCCGAAAGCTGACGTACCACAGTTACATGCCACCCAAATACCAATGGATCAGCTCATCACCCCATAGCGCCGCAATCCATCCGGCCATGGCGAGGTAAGGGCCAAACGGGATTGGCAAATTTTTGTCGCGCCCGAGTATGATCACACCGGCAATACCCACTACCGCACCAACGGCAGACGACAACAGGATAATCAACAGAATACTCTGATAACCCAGCCAGGCACCGAGGGCAGCGAGTAATTTAAAGTCACCAAAACCCATACCTTCCTTGCCGGTGACCAGTTTGAACAGCCAGAACACCGACCACAGGCTCAGGTAACCGGCCGCAGCGCCCCATACCGCCGAATACAGATCGGTAAATAATCCCTGGGAATTAACCAGCAGTCCCAACCACAACAGTCCCAGCGTCAAGGTGTCCGGCAGAATCTGGTGGTCGATATCGATCACCGACATAGTGATCAGCAACCAGGTGAACACCAGCATGGCGGCCAGTTGCCACCCCCAGGGAAAGGCAACGATCAGGGTCAGGCTGAACAGCGCCGTTACCAGCTCGACAATGGGATAACGCCAGCCAATGGGGCTATCGCAGCCTGCGCAGCGGCCTTTTAATAATAAAAAACTGACCAGCGGAATATTCTGCCAGGCTTTGACCGGGGCCTGACATTTTGGGCAGTGAGAATGGGGGGTGACCAGATTATAGGGCTGACTCAAGTCGTCCAGCGCCGGATGGGGTGGCAGTTGGTCGATATCCTGACATTCCAGCTTCCAGGCCCGGAACATCATTACCGGCAGCCGCAGAATCACCACATTCATAAAGCTGCCAAGTAACAGGCCCAGCAGGCCAATAAACATCACCTGCAACAACCAGTGGCTGCCAATCAGGGTAAATAATTGCGATAAGCCTTCCATGGTTACATGACCGATCCCATCTGGAAAATCGGCAAGTACATGGCGATGATCAAGCCACCAACGACAACCCCGAGAAACGCCATAATCAAGGGCTCCATCATGGCGGTAAGGCCATCCACCGATTCATCCACCTCGGTTTCGTAATAACTGGCGGCCTTGTCGAGCATGGTGTCCAGCGCGCCGGATTCTTCGCCGATACTGGTCATCTGTACCACCATATTGGGGAATACGCCGGTAGCTCGCATGGCAAAATGCATCTGCTGGCCAGTTGCTACTTCCTGACGCACGTTTAATACCGCATCCCGGTACAGCTTGTTACCTACGGCACCGGCTACGGATTCCAGCGCTTCGACCAGGGGTACACCAGCGGCAAAGGTGGTCGACAATACCCGCGCAAAGCGGGCCACCGCCGCCTTATGCATAATATTGCCAAACACAGGTAGTTTCAGTACCAGGTAATCCATCTGGTCGCGGAATTTTTGCGAGGTTTTCATCAATTGTTTAAATACCGCCACCGCAACCACCACCACTGCCAGTGCGTACATCCAGTTCGCCTGCATTGCGGCGGAGAGATCAACTACAAACTGGGTCGGCGCTGGCAGCTCGGCACCAAAACTTTTGAACATGCCCTCAAAGGTGGGCACCACCTTGATCAGCAGGATAGCCGTGACGATGGCGGCCACCACCAATACGGTAATCGGATAACCCATGGCTTTTTTGATTTTGGATTTGAGCGCTTCCGACTTTTCCTTATAAATCGCGACTTTATCGAGCATGGTTTCCAGAGCGCCGGATTGTTCGCCGGATTCCACCAGGTTACAGGTCAGCTCATCAAAGTGCTGTGGATGCTCTTTCAGTGCCGAAGCAAAATCATTACCGGCGGACACCGTATCGCGCAGTTGATAAATCAGATCTTTCATACTGGGGTTATCAACCCCATCGGCGACAATCTCGAACGACTGTACCAACGGCACCCCAGCCTTGATCATGGTGGCCATCTGGCGGGTAAAAAAGCTGATGTCGGCGGGTTTGATTTTTTTGCCTTTCGACGCTCCCCCCAGACCAAACATCGGCTGAGATGCCCGTTTTACCTTATCGGGCTGAATCCCTTGCTTGCGCAGTTGGGCCTTGACCATGGCCATATTCTGGCCAGACAGGGAGCCGTTCATTTTCTGGCCGCGTTTGTTGACGCCTTCCCAGACAAAATCAATATTTTTCGCTTGCTTGGCCATAACTGCTGGAACGCCTCTGCAAAATCATTGGCCACAAGGTAGCCGCCGCTGGTTAATCGGTGGTAACTCGATTGGCTTCTTCGAGGCTGGTAACGCCCTGAGCAACTTTTTGTAATGCTGAGGTACGTAAGTCGTTGAAGCCTTCTTGACGAGCAACATCGGCAATTTCAATCGAGTTGCCGCCCTGCATGATAATACGAGACAGGGCATCGGTTATTTTAACCACTTCGTAAATACCAACACGACCTTTATAACCCTGTTTACAATGTTCGCAGCCGACTGGCTGATAGATTTCAGCGGTTTCAAGCATTTCCTCGGTAAAGCCGGTCTCGAGTAAGGCTTCCTTGGGGATGTCTGTCGGGATTTTGCAGGATTTACACAAACGGCGGGCCAGTCGCTGGGCAATAATCAAAGATACCGAAGTGGCAATGTTAAATGAGGGGATGCCCATATTGGCCAGGCGGGTAATGGTTTCCGGGGCGTTGTTGGTGTGTAAAGTGGACAACACCAGGTGACCGGTCTGGGCGGCCTTGATAGCAATTTGGGCGGTTTCGAGATCGCGGATTTCCCCCACCATAATCACATCTGGATCCTGACGCAGGAAAGAGCGTAACGCTGCGGCAAAGTCGAGGCCGACACGGGCGTTGACGTTGCACTGGTTAACCCCTTCGAGATTGATTTCGGCCGGGTCTTCAGCGGTAGAAATATTGGTGCCTTCGACGTTGAGAATATTCAAGCCGGTATAAAGTGAGACGGTTTTGCCGGAACCGGTGGGGCCGGTAACCAGAATCATCCCCTGTGGCTTCGACAGGGCGTGCATATACAGCTCTTTCTGTAACGGCTCATAACCCAACATATCGATACCCAGCTGGGCTGACGAGGGGTCGAGAATCCGTAACACGATTTTTTCGCCAAACAGCGTCGGCAAGGTATTGACGCGAAAGTCGATGGCCTTGCTTTTGGAAAGCCGCATCTTGATACGGCCATCTTGGGGAACGCGGCGCTCGGAAATATCCATCTGTGACATCACTTTGAGGCGGGCAGCAATTTTACCAGTCAGCGATACTGGCGGACTGGTGACCTCATGCAAGATACCGTCGGTACGATAACGCACCCGATAGCGTTTTTCGTAAGGTTCGAAGTGAATATCGGACGAGCCCAGTTTAATGGCATCCAACAGCATTTTATTAACAAAACGCACAATTGGAGCGTCGTCTTCTGCTGCGGTCGCTGTTTTTTCCTGAGCCTTGTCGGCAGCGTCCGGGTCTTCCAGATCAACGTCTTCCAGCTCACTGTCGAGATCGCCCATGCTGGTGTCGTTGGCGGCCAGCATTTTATCGACTAGCGCCTGTAGCTTGTCATGTTCAACAATGACAGGTTCAACCATCATGCCAGTATTAAATTTGATCTCGTCGATGGACTGAATCAGCGACGGGTCGCTTTGGGCAACAAACAAACGATTACCGCGTGAAAACAACGGCAGTACCCGGTGTTTTTCAATCAATTCGTTGCTCACCAGCTCTTTGGGAATTAATTCCTGATCAAAGGCACCGAGATCGAGCACCGGTAAACCGAACTCTTCTGAAGTCAGAATGGCTAATGCCTTGGCTTTTACCTTGCCGGATTCAACGGCCATCGCAATAAAGCTTTTTTTGGCCTCTTTGGCTTGAAGCAGCAGATCGTGGGCTTGTTGAGCATCGAGCAGCTTGTGTTCAACCAAGCGTCGGGGAGTGCCTGTGAGGACGGCCATGCATGGAGTTCCGTTTAGGTACCGAATTGAGCAGACAATATCAAATTAGTAACCGCTAGCGAAACTACTTTAAAATACCAAGACGTAAGAAAATAGACCCCTTTCAGGGTCTATTATTAATATTACCACTAGCTACTACTTAGTTAAATCGTGGTTCATAAGGTGTGTTATCAAGAGAACCACCGGTAATCAGCCATGCAACGCTTTCGTTTGCTACTTGAGCTCCGACCTTAATAGGCTTTGGAGTTCCAGTTAATTCATAAGTACCTGTTTGAATAGGACCAGCGGCACCTGTGGTGAATGTTACTGTGTAAACAACGCTACCAGTGTCGGCTGCAGTTTTTGCATCTGTACCCTCGGTAATGACTGAAGTTATGTTGTACTTGGTCGTTGATTCTTCAGGAGCGTCAATTTCAGCACCGGTATAACCTTCCATAGCGCCTGCGGTGCCCATTAGTGTATAGCGGTTAATATAGTCTTCAATTGCGTTCATAGCACCTCGCAGGTCAGACAAGCTCGTTTGAACTTCTGTACGAGCGATGTAGTTTTGGTACTGAGGAATAGCCACAGCAGCCAAAATACCGATGATCGCGATCACGATCATCAATTCAATCAGGGTAAAACCTTTTTGCATTGTCTTCATGGGAAATCTCCACTCTCAAATTTTAGGGTTGTGCAACGTTTCAAGTGTCCTGCGAACGCAGTTTGAGGCGTCTTGACGACATCTCAGTCAAAGCACCGGGTAAACCCTGGAAGTCGAAGAGGGGGGTGGCTTCCTGGAATCTGACCATCTGCTTCTTGTTCATAAACTATTAAGCGAATAACGTGCCAGGTATTGATTTCTGTGGAATGAGGGGGTTTATGTGACCAGGTTCTCGTTTCTTTTGCCCGGTTGTTGGTTGCTTAACCCGTTTTCAAAAGAGCGGGTTACCGGATCGGATATAAAGTGACAAATATTGTCACTCTGGTGCGTGATTGTCAGGGTATCTGGCCATGTCTGTGGTTGTGCCTTTTGCGGTTTTTATGGGCACGGACGGAGCCGGTTGGGCACGGACGGAGCCGGTTGGGCACGGACGGAGCCGGTTGGACACGGACGGAGCAGGTTGGACACGGATGGAGCCGGTTGGACACGGACGGAGCCGGTCCCTACGGGGGGTGCCGTTGGACACGGACGGAGCCGGTTGGGCACGGACGGAGCAGGTTGGACACGGATGGAGCCGGTTGGACACGGATGGAGCCGGTTGGACACGGACGGAGCCGGTTGGACACGGACGGAGCCGGTTGGACACGGACGGAGCCGGTTGGACACGGACGGAGCCGGTTGGACACGGACGGAGCCGGTTGGACAGGACGGAGCCGGTTGGACACGGACGGAGGGGTTGGGCACGGACGGAGCCGGTTGGACACGGACGGAGCCGGTTGGGCACGGACGGAGCCGGTTGGGCACGGATGGAGCCGGTTGGACACGTGCGGAGGGGTGGGGCGCCGGGCAGAGCCGGTCCCCACGGGATGGGTGATGTGGGCGGGGTTATTGCGCGGTCAGTTCGTCAGTCAGGAAGACGATGGTATCAGGTACCAGGTCGAGGCTGATGACGTCGCCGTTTTGGCTGTTGGTGTCGGTATCCAGTACCAGCAGGCCGGGTTGGGTGGCGTTGGTGATAGCAATCCACAGGCGCTGGTTGTTGTCGATGGTGATGTCGCCGAGGCTGTAGCTGTCTTCCGGATTGCTGACGCTGTTGGTCATCAGGCTGTTAACGTCGATGGCGTTGGCTGTGGTTGTGATGGTGGCTTTGTCGCTACCGGGATTGATCTCATAGAGGTAGCTGGCGACACTGCTCCATCCGGCTTCGACGCTGATGTTAACATAGGCTTGCTGGTGGCTGACCACGGCGATGTCTTTGACATGGTAATACTGCGGTGCTGCGGCGCTGGTGTCGTTCAGGTCGGCAAAGGTGGTGCCGTCGATCAGGTTGCTAACGGCATAGGTGGTGGTGTCGATTACATCCAAGCCACCGCTGTTGCTGCCGTAGTCACCACGGGCGGCAATGTACAGTTGGCCATTGAGCAGTTCCAGCGTGCCAGGGTTGGTAACGGTGAGAGGAATGCCCTTGAGGCCGTCGGTCTGGGTATCAGTATCGACTTCTGTCAGGGTATCGAGATCGTAGACCACCACGTAGGCAGTGTTATTGCCGTCAATGCCATAGCGCTGGGTCAGAATAAACAGCTGGTTGTTGTCGATGGCGGCATCGACCATGTTGGGTTCGGTGCTGTAGCCATCCAGCGCTACCCGGTAGTCGGAGAGGTCGATTTCAGCCACTTTGAAGTCAGCTTCACTGGTGGCTGTGGTATCTACTTTCCAGGCGCTGTTGGCACCGTAACGAAGCAGCCAGCCGTATTGGTCATCCTGATGTACCAGAGTATAGGTATTGGCGCTGCTGTCACCATCGTCGTTGGTGGTGTAGGTCCATTCCGGGGTGCTGAGACTGCTAGTGGCATCGTAGCGGCTGATGGTGTCGATACCATATTGGCCAATACGATAAAGCCAGTTGGCGTCGCTGGCGAGGGTGTAGCTGGTGCTGGTGGCACTGAAGAGCTGTTGTTGTACCGAGCGGTCGCCGGTGATATTGCCGATGGCGACCTGGCTGCTGCTATAGTCGGAAGCATGGGTTTGCACCGCGTAGGCACCTTCAACAATCGCTTGTCCATTACTGTTATTGTCATCGCTCATACAGCCGCTCAGGGCCAGAGTGAGAGTACTGGCGAGCACCAGGTTAGTGCTGCTAATAACGTGTGTCAGGGTGGTCGGGTGGTTGGGCTGTTGGGTGAACATGGTGGATTTCCTTAGGGGTGATCTTATGGGGTTACTTGCAATAATCAGTGAGCATCAGAGCGAATAGCTCAGGTACAGCGTCCATTCCCGGCCGCGTGCCGGGCGACCGCTGAAGTCGCTAAAGGCGTTGTTAAACAGGTTGTGAATCCGTAGACCGGCGTTTGCCGGAGCCATTAATGGCTTGGATGCGTTTGAGTTGGCTGGCCACTGGTAGCGATAGTTGATGTTCCAGAGGCGGCGCTGGTCGCCGGGGACGCTGTTGTAGCGGTCGAGATACAGATCGTCGGCCAGTTCTGCATGGAGGTCGACACTGTGATGCCGGGCTGCCATTGAGGACTGCCAGAGCAGTCCGGCGGTCAGCCGCAAGTGATAGATGCCGGGCAGGTATTTATGATCGAAGCCGACAATATCGCTGCGGGTTTGGCTATGGTAGTGGCTGCCTGCCAGCTGCAGCTGCCAGTAGCCTATGGTTGGTTCGAAACGGGCTGGTTCGACATTTGCTGGTACGGAAGTGGTTGGTGCGGAAGTGGTCGATGTGGCTGTATGGCTGGTGTCTCGGCCCAACTGACTCTGCAGTTGCCACTCCAGCCCGGTCATGCTGGCAGCCGTGGTATTTTCATAACGACCGGCACCGGTTGCCGGGTCGTATACCGGCACGATGGCGTTTTCCAGCTGGCGCTGAAACAGAGTCAAGCTGAACTGCTGTGAGCGCTGCTGCCAGCGTCCGTTCCAGCTGCCAGTCAACGTGGTGGTGCGGCTTTGTTCTGCTTGCAGCTCGTCGTTGCCTCGGGTCAGTCCGCGATTACCAAAACGTTCGTACAGACTGGGGATTCTTAACGCCTGCTTCCAGCTCAGTTGCAATTGGCCGCTGCTGTTATCGCCAATCCAGTATTGTTTGGCGCTGATCAGCCCGGATGGCCAGGATTGCTGCTGGTGGGAGCTGTCGCTGCTGTTATCAGCACTGTCGCTAGTCGAACGATCGACTGTTTTTAACAGGCTGTCTTGCTGGTGATGACTGCCGCTGAGGGTGACTTGACGGGTGCTGGCGCTGTTTTGCCATTGTGCCCGGCCACTCAGTTGCCTATGTCGCAACCAGGAGTACTGGTTGCAGTTGCTGCTGAGGGAATCGCAAGCGCTGGCTTCGCTGTCATTCAGGTAACGGCTTTGATAGTGCTGTTGGCTGATATTGATACTGCTGCCGAGATCCCAGGACTGCCATTGAACCTGACTGCCCAGTCTGGCTTCGCTGTGCTGGTAACGATAACGATTGTTACTGTCGACATAGCCAAACACGGCAGAGGGGTCGTAAAACCCCTGGCGGTCGAGTGAATGCCAGAGTTGCCAGTGTTGCCGAAAGCGTTGTCCCCAATTCCCCGACAATTGCATCCCCAGTTGCTTGCTGTCCAGGCGGGCACTGTTAATAGAAGAATTACGTGAATATTGAGGCAGTTGTTTGTGTTCGTCTTGCCAGTAAAGGCTGGCAAACAGGCCTGTTTGTTGATACTTCAGCGTCAGTCGATCACGGCGATAAGCGGCGTTATTGAGCGCTTGTTGCTGTCCGGACGGTTGACGGGTGTCTTGCGGACTGGTCACCGGGTAGCGGTAGTTGTTATCGCTTTGCTGGTGGTCGAGTAACAGGTCGGCGGTGCGGTTGTTGGGGCGATGATTGTTGGTGCGATGATTGTTGGTGCGATGATTGTTGGTGCGGTTTGATAATGACGAGAATAACAACGGCTGTTGCAGGCTCAGGGTGGCCGTGCCGTAGCTGCCTGCAGCGGCAAATATTTTGGTGGCGTTGGCTTGGTGGCTGCCGCTATGGCGAGTGATGATGTTAATCGTACCACCAATGGCTTCGTCGCCGATCAAGCCGCTGTCGTCGGCATCGCTGCTGCTGGTGAGAATATCGACCCGTTGAATCGCAGCCAGTGGTACGGCATTCAGATCGTACTGACCGTACTGTCCATTGTTCACTGCGATACCGTCCACCAGCAAGCGGGTCTGCTTGGCGTCGGCCCCTTGCATCGATACCAGCACCGGATCTCCCAGGCCGCCCAGCGACTGGATTTGCAGACCGTTGATACGCCCCAAAAATTCACCGAGATTCTGATAGCCAGCCGAGAGTGCCTGTTGGTCATAGAGCTGGTAGCTGGCGTCGTCAGCGGGTTCTGTTTGGCCATAGACGACCAATTCGTCGTCTGCGGTAACGGTGTTTTCGGCGTATCCATGCAGGGAGAAAAACAGCAAAATCAGGGCCAGGCTCAACGGCCACGTCGTGATCCGCCACTGCCAGAGACGGTGGCTGATGCCGCTGCGGACATAGTTACAGCGGACGGCATAGTTACAGCGGACGGCATAGTTGCTGCGGACATAGTTGCAGGAAGGCAAAATCAATGTCATGGGAGTCCTGAATGCCGGGTCTAAATAAGACGGCAAGGGCAGGCAGGAGCAGACAGGGCAATAAACAACTCCGCTGAAAGCGGAAGACACCGTAGTGGTACAGCGGTTACGGATTTGCGCAAATCCCTCCCGCTGCCCTCCGCAACGTCGGTTGATTGGAACAGGCCGGTATCCGGGCTGACGACCTGAGCACCATGTACTCGTCAATAACGCCTTCCCACCCATGCAATCGGTATTGCTCGGCAGTGGCTGGTTTCCTGCTGTGGGCGGAAACCGGTTATTGAGTGGGTCGATCACCGTTGCGGGGGCAGCGCCGGTTTTTGCGTAAACGCATCACCGGTCTTCCCGTTTAACCCGAGGCTGAATGATTCAGCGGGCGGGCACCTGATTCTGAGCGCAGAGTAGCGGCGAGGGTCGCAGGCGTCAAGAAGAGAAACAACGGGCTCCCACGCTTCGTGTGGGAGCCGATCCGGGGGTTCCGCTCTGCGCCGTATTTTGACGCTGGAGCACAGGTGCACAGGCATGAGAGCTCAAGAAGAGAGCAATGGACGGGTTTTACAACGGCAGTTTGATCACAAAACAGGCACCATGGGGATCAGCGGGACGGTAATACATATCGCCCTGATGGTGGGTGGTGACAATAAAGTAAGACACCGACAGCCCGAGGCCGGTGCCAGTGCCGACTTCTTTGGTGGTGAAAAACGGTTCAAAAATGCGACCGATCTGGTCAGCATCGACACCAGAGCCGTTGTCTTCGACAGAGATGCAGAGGAAGTCGCCTTCGCGCCAGGCATTCAAGCGGATGGTCGGTTGCCAGTTCGCTTCGGCAGTAGCCGGTTGCGCCAGCGACTGTTGCGCATTTTTGATCAGATTGACCAGTACCTGCTCAATTTCCCCCGGAATACAGGAAACATCCGGCAAGTGCTTCAGTGAGGCGGTTGATATATCTATATGGTGCAGGCCAAGGTCGTTGCGGGCAACGGTCAGGGCATTGTTAACCAGTTGGCTGACCGGCGTTTTTTCTTTGTGCTCATGGTTGCGGCGGGAGAAATTCAGCATGGTGGCGATAATCGCCGCCGCTCGTTCCCCGGCTTCACGCATGTGCTCCATCAGTTTGAAAACTTCCCGTTCTTCCAGGTACTCCTCCACCGCCCGGAGGTCGAGATTAAGCTTGGTGGCGACCTCGTGGTTGGCTTTTAACCCGGTACCCAGACGGCGTTTGATATTTTGCAGGTTTTGCAGGATGGCACCGAGCGGGTTGTTGATTTCATGGGCCATGCCTGCAGCCATGCCTCCGACGGTGAGCATTTTTTCCGAGTGCACCATCATTTCTTCCAACTGCAGTCGCTGGCGAATGTCATCAATGCGCACAACAGCAACCGCAGCTTGTTGCTGATCCAGCGCATACACCAGTGAGTCGGTGACCAATCCGGCTTCCAGGCTATCGAGAGACAGTCGTCGCTGCAGAATCGGGGTGTCCAGATCATCGCCTGAGGTCAGCCGCTGTCTAGCCCGTGTGAGCAGTGGTGCCAGTTCCGGGATCAGTTCATTTAATAAAAACCCGGCCAGTTCCTGACGACGCTTACCGAGCCAGATTTCGGCCTGGCGATTACACAATAACAACCGGCCTTGCTGATCAAGGGCAAACAGGGCGGATGGCATGGCATTGATAATGGCATCCATCAAGGCTTTGGTTTGTGCCAACTGGCGCTCCATCGCGCTGCGAACGGTAATTTCATGTTCCAGGTCGCTGTTGATACGAGCGCTGTCACGCGCCAGTGTGGTGGCCCGATGGCGAGCACTTTCCGCCTGTTTATGGGCTCGTTCCAGGTCGGCATGGCGTCGATGCAAGTGCCAGTGGAGATCATTGAGACTGTTGACCAAGGGTTGTAAATCCGGATCCTGACACTGGAACGGTGTGGTCGGGTCGTGATTATGTTGTTGCGCGATCTTGATCTGATCGCGCAGATCGGTGTACGGCTGCTGTTGCCAACGTCGAATCAGCACGTACATGGCAAACACCAAGAGTGCGCTCAGGGCTGCGACGATCAGGCTGGTGCTGATGGTATCGGCCAGGTAATAGCCGGGTAGGGAGACACCGTTGAAGATATGAATCTCGAAATCGCCGTTAATGGTGCTGAGCTGTTGCCGATACATGCCATTTTGGAGTAGCTCGTGGCTGGTATAACGGTCGAATGGCACTTGCATCACCAGCTGACTGCTGTCTTGCGTCAGACGAATGGAGTCCACTTGATGATGATGGGCAAAACTGTCGAGCAGTGCCTTGACGGCCATCAGATCCAGCGGTTGCTGTTGTAGCTGAATGGTCAGGGTTTCAATCAGCAGTTGATTAATCTCCGGCACCAGATAGTTGCGTCCGATACGATCTGCTGTGGCCACGTAGGCCGTGGCGGCGAGAAACAGGATCAAAATGACGGTGGTTATCACCGCGGCCATGGCTTTCTGGCGCGCCAGCAGGTTAGAACCGTTTGCCGTGTTCTGTACTGTCATTAATTTGATCCATCAGTGCGCGGGTAAGCGGAAGTTCGATAGCTGCCGTGCTTGCCTGGGTTAAAAGGTAGCCGGAAATATGACGTAACTCGGTGGCTTTGTTGGCCAATACGTCTTGCAAGCTGGATGAACGATTCTGGGCGGTAGACAAGGCAATCTGAATGACACGAGCAAACAAATTTTCTTGCAGGGGCCAACCTTGCTGCAAGAAAAACTGCTCGACTTCGGTTGCCAGAGCTTGCAGCTGCGGGCGGTATAAAGCGTTGCTTGCCAACTCGCCGTTAAGACAACGGTAGTGTGCCGTGAGTGGGTTGATCACCGCATTAATAGCCAGCTTTTCTCGTTGGCGGGTCAATATATCTGTAACGACCTCGGTATGAGGTAAACGACAGTCTGTCGGCAAGGTGCATAGCCTGGCTGGATTCGAACGGTGCTGGCCGACCCAGACATGACCCAAGCCAGCATACATCACCCTGGTTTTGTCGAGGCGGTAGGCACCATCGGTCGAGATTCCGCGCCATAGCTCACAGGGCAGTCCTTGCTTCTTGAGCCAATGTGCCAATTGCTCATGCTGACCCATGCCGTTTTGCAGCAATAAAATACGCTCAACCCGGTGCAACTGACTGGCGTAGGGCAACAGGGCTTCCTGAGTATCACCGGCCTTGGTAGTGACGACCAGCCAGTCAAGACGCTGGTGATTCCATTGCGGTAGCGATAGCGTTAATGCTTCCGGCCATTCCGGGTGTTGATTCAGAATGGCGGGCCCATAGGTCAACGAGCGCCTCAGCGGGCACTTGATGCCTGCTTGAGACGGGGATGAGGTGGAACGGCCAAGGACAAACACACGGTGCTTGCTCCAGTAACTGGCCATCACCGTACCGATGGCCCCCAGGCCCAGAAGACCGATTGATAATGACATGGCGTGATTATAGGCAGCTCAATAGCCGGACACCACACCTGCATCCGATTCGTCACCGCCTGAATTTTATGTAATCCAACGACTGAAGCGGTATGACAGACAAGAAGACAAACAAAAAGACAGATAAGAAGACAAACAAAAAATAGACAAAAAGACAGGCCGACAGGCCAGATAGGCAGAGGGAGACAATGGGAGGAACGAGAGGAACGTTACTCCGCCGGTTTTTGCTTTTCGGTGCTGACAGAGGTATACAGTCCGGCTTTATCACAAGACAGATGCCGTCCTCTATTTGTTGACAGGAGAAACTCGATGCCATCGTTTGATGTCGTTTCCGAAGTGGATAAACACGAAGCCCTGAATGCCGTCGACCAGGCAAACCGCGAGCTGACTACACGTTTTGACTTTAAAGGTGTGGATGCAAGCTTCGAATTGAAAGACTTCGCCGTCACCATGACCGCCAATGAAGAATTCCAGATTGAGCAAATGAAGCCGATGCTGGAAAGCGCGCTGATCAAACGCAAAATCAAGGTCAGCTGTTTGGAGTACGGCGATCTTGCCGGAGCCGGCAAACAGGTCAAGGTGATTGCGACCCTGCGTCAGGGTATCGACAAGGATTTGGCCCGCAAAATGGTCAAGATTGTCAAAGAAAGCAAGCTAAAAGTTCAGGCGTCGATTCAGGGCGAAATGGTTCGGGTGCAAGGCAAGGCGCGGGATGATTTGCAAACCGTGATGACGCTGTATCGCAACGACGACTCCATCACCATGCCGCTGGCGTTCAAGAATTTCAAAGACTGATGACCCACCGCAACGAAGCAGCCCATTCCTCTTGTGATGCTGACACTGCTTCGACGTCTTTGCTCGGCTGGTGGCAGGATGCCTGGCGTATTTATACCCGCAAGCCTGTGTTGGCGATCGCCTTGCTTGGCTTTGGGGCCGGGCTACCGTTTTTATTGGTGTTTTCGACATTAACCGCCTGGTTACGAGATGCGGAAGTTGAACGTACCACCATCGGTTTTTTTGCCTGGATCGGGATGACTTACTCGATCAAGGTTTTCTGGGCGCCGGTGGTGGATCGATTAAGCATACCCCTGTTGGGGCGTTGGCTGGGGCAACGGCGTAGCTGGATTCTGGCCGGACAACTGGGCATCGCCATCGGCTTGCTGTGGATGGGCATGCTCGATCCGCATACCGACTTGTGGTGGATTACGGTATCGGCGTTGCTGGTGGCGTTTGCATCGTCAACCCAGGATGTGGCGCTGGATGCCTATCGGATTGAAGTGGTAGACGACGAGTATCAGGGAGCCATGTCGGCCAGCTATATCTTCGGATATCGGGTTGCACTGCTGTTTTCCGGCGCCGGTGCCTTGTACCTGGCGGACTGGTACAGCTGGAGCTGGTCTTATATCGGCATGGCATCGCTGATGCTGATTGGTCTTGCCGCTACCCTCTGGTCTGACGAACCAAAACACCTGAACGCCGAGCAGCGTGGCCGCGTGGATGCCGAACTGATTGACCGCTTGATCGGGCGGCCTATGTATCTGATGCAGCGCCCGGCATGGCAGCGCTGGTTACTGGGCGCTGTGATATGTCCGCTGCTGGAGTTTTTTCAGCGTAACGGCTGGTTTGCCTTGTTGATTCTGTCGTTTGTCGCGGTATTCCGCCTGAGCGACATCACCATGGGAGTGATGGCCAACCCGTTTTATCTGGATCTCGGCTACAGCAAGTCGGATATCGCCCGCATCGCCAAAATGTTTGGCTTTATCATGACGGTGGTGGGGTCGGGTGTGTGTGGCGTGCTAGTGGTCAAGTGGGGCATGTATCGGCCTTTGTTACTGGGTGCTGTGTTGGTAGCGAGTACTAACTTGCTGTTTGCACTGATGGCCATGACCTGGGACGGCAGTCGTCCACCGTTGAGTTGGCTGGCACTGGTGATCAGCGCAGACAACCTGAGTGGTGGTATTGCCAGTACGGCCTTCATTGCTTACCTCTCCAGTCTCGCCAATAAGAGTTATACCGCCACCCAGTACGCCTTGTTTAGTTCGTTGATGACCTTGCCGGGCAAGTTTATCAGTGGTTTTTCCGGATGGGTGGTGGATGGCTGGGGCTACAGCGACTTCTTTGTGATTGCAGCCTTCCTCGGGCTTCCTGCCATTGTGCTGGTGCTGGTATTAATGAAACAGCAGCCGGAGAAACGTTCGGGCTGAGTCGTACTTGCAGGCGGTTTTGCCGTTCTGTGTCTATAGTTAAGTGCAATCTGTCCAGAACTCACCGTCGTGGGTTCATTTACGATGGGATGTGTCTTAACGAATGTATTTGCTGTGTCTGTTCCGGAATTCATTCCCATATCATTGGCTGCTATTGAGTCGCCGTTTGCTGCTCGGTGGCATCCGGAGTGTGGGCATGGTCGGGGTATTGGCGATGTTTGCTGCTCCAGTATATCTGGTGGCCGATCGGGAAGACTGGGTACCCGATGCTTTGATTCAGCAAGCACGAAATGAATACGGTCGACGTGCCATGTATCGGATGGAGCGTTGGCGCGACATGATGCACGATGCGGCAGATCTCAAGGATGAAAAGGATATTCTTGAAGAAGTGAACGATTTCTTTAACAGCGAAATTCCTTTTCGCGACGACCTCAAGCACTGGCAGCGAATCGACTATTGGGCAACGCCGTATGAGTCGCTGGTCACCGATGGTGGTGATTGTGAAGACTACGTGATTGCCAAATATTACAGTCTGCTACGGTTGGGAGTCAGTAGTAGCAAACTGCGTATCACCTATGTCAAGGCGCTGGACTACAACCAGGCCCATATGGTGCTGACCTATTTTTCCGCGCCGGGTGTTATTCCTGTTGTACTGGACAACCTGACCTCCAGAATCCGGCCAGCGACTGAGCGAAAAGATCTGAAGCCGGTTTACAGCTTTAATGGCGACGGCATGTGGCTGGCCAAAATGAAGGGCGAGGGCGTGCGCCTTGGCAGCTCTAACCAACTTGACCTCTGGACGGATTTGCGTATTCGCATGGCCCGTATCGGTATGGATCTGTAAGGAATTTAACCATGACGCTTCGACAACAGTTTTCCCTTCTCACCAGCGCCCTTGTGATCGTGCTGCTGGCAGGCAGCTTGCTGCTGACGGTCAAGAATGGCAGAGATGGCTTTCAACAACAGCTGAACGCCCGCGCCTACGATGCCGCCACCTCGCTGGCGCTGTCGATGTCTCGTGTCGATGGGCTGGATCCGGTGGAGCTGTCACGTCAGATCGACGCGCTTTTTGATCGAGGTTTTTTTGCCGACATTACCTTTACCGGTGTTGGTGGCAACGAACTCCATCGCCGCGCCCGTCAGGCGCTGTCCGAGTCACCAGCGCCGCAATGGTTTATGAGCGAAGTGACGTTTGACATGCTTCCCGCAGAAGCAGACGTCATGGTTGGTTGGCAGCAGCTGGGCACGGTACGGGTTAGCAGTCACACCGACTTTGCTTATCGGGATATGTGGGACATGGTAAAAGCCGAAGCCATCTGGTTTGCGCTGGTATTACTGGTCAGCCTGGCTTTGTTACACATCCTGCTGGGTTGGTTATTCAAGCCGGTAATGCGGGTTGAACAACAGGCGCTGGCCATTTGTGAGCGCGATTGGCAAATACAGGAAAATATTCCCAGAGCCAGAGAGCTGCGGCGCATGGTGTTGGCGATGAATAAAATGGTCAGCAAATTACATGCACTGTTTACCGAACAGTCAGCCACCACCGAGCGTTTACGGCAGGAGTCATTTCACGATGCCGCCACTGGGTTGCTTAATCGTCGCGGTTTTGATCAGCGGCTGGATCATGTATTACAAGGCACTGATGAGCACAGTGGCGTACTGATGCTGCTGCAAGTCGAACATTTTGCTGAATATAACCAGCGTGAAGGCCGACAGGCCGGAGACGATGTGATCCAGCTGGTGGCGCAATCGCTGCAACAATGGCATCTGGAATATCAGAACAGTGTCTGCGGACGCCATGCCGGTGCCGATTTCGCATTGTATGCGCCTTGTGCCAGCCGAGGCCACGCCGACGAACTGCTTCAAAGCGCCTTTGGTCAGCTGGCAACCACGGCGCTGAATCAGCGAACCGGGCTGAATTTTCACCTTGGAGGGGTATTTTTACAGGGTGATCAGGATGTACTGGGCAGTGCGCTGAGCCGTGCAGATGCCGCCTTGCGACAGGCACAACGTCATTCCCACGCCCGCGCAATTCTCTATCAGGAAGATCGCGCCAGCCAGCCGGAACTGACCGGTGGGCAGTGGTCGGCATTACTCAAATCCGTGTTGCAAAACAACCATCTCAGCTTGCAATTTATGCCAGTGATAAAGGCGCGTGGCGATGCTCGGGAACTGCTGCAACTGGAGGTGTACAGTCGTATTGAGCGGGATGGACAGAGCATGTCTGCAGCCCGGTTCTGGCCGATGGTAGAACAACACCAAATGGCTGCTGCATTTGATATATCGGTTATCCGCAAGGTCATGCTGATGCTGCAGAATGAACCTTTAAGGTCGAATGCCCGGATTTGCATCAATCTTTCACCAGCATCTGTGATTGATAATGCCTTTCATCAGGACCTGGTTCAGCTGATACGCCAATATCCTCAGCAGGCCCATTTTCTGGCGCTGGAAGTACCGGAATATTGTGTTCGTAATGCAGAAGCCGAGCTGGTGCGCTTAGCAGGTATCGTCCGTCCATTTGGTGTTGTACTGGGAATCGATCAGGTTGGTACCGGTACGGTGGCGTTCTCGTACATGAAGCGTCTGCCGCTGGAGTATGTCCGTATTGATGGCAGCCTTAACCGGGGTTTGCATTTGGCTCAGGATCAACGCTTTTTTATTCAGTCGATGATTCAAATCGGCCACAAGCTGGATTTACTGGTGTTGGGTGAAGGGGTTGAAGTTGAAGCCGATGTGGACGAACTCGGACAAAGCGGCATCGATGGCATCAGTGGTTATTATTATTCACGCCCATTTGGCAGCCTTGCCGGGGTAGAACAGTGGCTGGAAGAATCGGATTCCTGAGCAAAAATAACGGTAGTAGCGATTTAAAACGGCGAAAACCGGTTTGGGCGTTTGGGAATAGGTCTTTGATAGAAAGGGTCTTTGACAGGAGACCCCTTGGGGGAATGATGATTTCTGGTGCCTGCACGCAGAGAATACCGATCGAACGCTATAATTCCTTGATAATAAAATCTTTCCCCAGGTACACCCCCGGTTCAATATACATTCTGTTGCCAAGATGTAATTCGCCGTCACTGATATTGTGGCCGTGAATAACCACATCAATACCATCAATCACCTGTTCAGAGCGCTGCTGGAATTGCGCCCGCGACCAGATGGTACGCAGTGCCTCATCGGCATCCAGCTGCTCGATGTCTGCCCAGTCAGAAAACGGGTATTCAGCGTGAATAATGCCGTAGCGAGTGCCCGTCTTTCCTGTCACTTCAATGGCCAGCGGCAGTTGTTCTATCTTGTCGAACCAGCCGGGCCAGTCACTGGGTGAGGTGCTGGCAATCCAGTCACCGCCGTGGCTGAGCCAGGTCATGCGCTGTTCACTCTGTTTGTACTTCATGGCACAGACCATAAGATACTCGTGATTGCCCAGTACCGAATAGAACCAGGGCTGATCCAGCAGTGCCAGCGCCTGAGGTGATTCCGGGCCTCGGTCGATCAGATCTCCAACACAAATAACCCGGTCGTATTCCGGGTTGAACTGTCGCTGCTTGAGCTGATCCATCAGCTTGGAAACATGGCCATGGATATCACCGACAACAAAATCACGTCCTTGCGGATTGGCTTCAAGGCGTAATAGTCTGGCTTGTACTTTCATGATCAGGGTGTCTCTGTTGTTGTCGCGTGTGCTGCGTGTGTAACATGACGCTTGGAGCGCCGGGGAGTGCGGGGGGCGTTGGTATGAACTCGGGGATCGTGTTCAGCCCAGCGGGCAATATTCGCTAATGCCAGTAAAAACATAAACATATAGGCATTGGCAGGTATTTGCAGATTAAAATCTACCGTGGAATGTATCCCGATAGCGATGATGCCCATCGTAGCACCAAATCCCACTCCCTTGAGTAACTCGCTACGCCGCACCCGCATGGCGCGGATGGCACGCCAAAGACAGATCAGTACCACAATCAGCAGTATGACAAACGCCGGGGCACCGAATTCAGCCAAAAACTGAATGTAGTCGTTGTGGGTGTGGTTATAAACATTTACTGCTGTGACATCAGTGGATTTGTACTTCGGGAAAGTGGTTTGAAAGGTGCCAGCACCAATGCCAGCCAGTGGTTGTTGCTGCCACATAACAAAACTGTCGTGTGCGACTTCATCGCGGCTTTCACTATCGACAGATGTTTTTTGTAAACGTTCAGCAACCTTGTCGACACCAAAAAACGTCCCGACGATGGCGATATCAATAATCAGCAGGCTGGCTAACAGAATGGTGGTGGATCTGGATTTATGCCGCATCAGCAGCAAGGCCAATGCACCGGCAATCATCATACTGGCAAAAAACGCTGTGTTACCCATGCGTGAGCGGGTCATCACCAGAGCAATCACCATCATGGCCAGCAACAGCCGCAGGACTACCTTACTGCTTAGTAACATCTGTACGGCCTGGCGTACTCGCTGCCGCAGCGACCCTTTATAAACCGTTGACTGAGCCAGTAAAAAGCCTATTCCCAGCGCCAGTACCATTTCAAGATAACCCGCTATGTGGTTACGATTTACAAAAGTGCCGGTCGTGTTACCAATATAGGCGTGTTTGGCCGCAAAAAAACCATATTCCCAGCCGGTCAGTACCATTAGGGAGCCATAAAAGGCTTGAAAGGCGGCTGCCAATATCACCGTCCAAATCGCCTGTTGGATACGAAAATTGGTGTCTAAGAGCAGCAGCGTCAGCATAAAAAAGCAGACATAACCCAGACCCTTGAATAAATATA
The DNA here is from genome assembly GCF_041222825.1 of Candidatus Thalassolituus haligoni. Lineage (NCBI taxonomy): Bacteria > Pseudomonadati > Pseudomonadota > Gammaproteobacteria > Oceanospirillales > Oceanospirillaceae > Thalassolituus > Candidatus Thalassolituus haligoni. Next base: position 3,170,300 of record NZ_CP139482.1, on the reverse strand, counting down.
CCCAGGTATCGTAGTGGTCAGGAGTTACCCACACGGCCTGTGCGCCAACCCATAACTGAATCAGCAGTAAGCTGACCCAGAGCCAGCGGCTGCGTACAAAAGCCGCCGGGAAGGTTGAGAGATCATTGACACGCAAGCGTAGCTCCAGCACTAACAACCCGCACGCCAGGGCGGTGTACAGCGGCCAGGCCCAGTCAGCATAACCACCAATAGGTAGCGGCAAAATAAACAGTAGAAACAGATAAGCGCGCCAGCGAGTCATATACTGCCAGTCCTTCTTGCAGCGGTATTAAAGCAACAAACGAAAAAAAGCCCGGAAAACCGGGCTTTTTAAAACCAACACTAACAATTACACAGTCGGGCTTGTCGCCGGAGGAGTGTTGTTGCTGTTGGTATTTGTGGTGGTAGTCGTTGTAGTCGTGGTAGTACCAGCACCGGTTGCTGTAGTAGAGGCCAATGCGGTACCTGCTGCAACAACAGAAGGAGCAAAACCGGCAGCAGAAGCGGCAGATGCAACAACGGCAGCGGACTGGCCACTGCTCACAACACCGGCAACCACAACCTCAGCCGGGATGTTGGCAGAAGTCGCTGCCTGCATAACAGCAGCAACGGAAACGTTATTGGCAACAGCTGCTTGAGTCACACCAGCAACCGCATCATTCGCGCTGACGCCGGGAATTTGTACAACAGCCGCCATGATGTCGTTCACGCTAACACCCGCTTCAATAGCAGCGGCAGATGCTGCTTCAATAACAGCCACTGGTGACACACCAGAAGCGATAACGGCAGCAATAATATCGCTGGCGCTGTAGCCGGCAGCCGCCAATTCAGCGGCGATGTCTGCATCACAAGCGCCGCCACAATCGGCAGAAGCCTGCAGGTAAGCATCAGCCAAAGACATGGTAGACAAGTAGTCGGTGATAGCAGCGGAAGCAGTCATGCTGCTCAGGCCGATAATGGCACCCAGTAGAATTTTGCGCATGGTCGTAATCCCTGTGAATTAAAAAGTCTGGGCAATTGTACCCTCAGGGTAAGGTGGCTGCAAAGCCTGGTTACCTAAAAGTGGTCAGGTTTTACACAATAAAAGCCATAAGTCGTGATTGTTCGGTGGCTATAAAATCGAGATCGTTGGCTTGTAGGACTAAAAACGCAGCATCCTTGCTGCAGTACCTCGTTACTCGGCACTCGTTTATACAGTTCTTTACACCGTCGGGCTGGTCGCAGGCGGTGTATTGTTGGTATTTGTCCCTGTGTTTGCGCCTCTAGTACTTGTACTCGTGTTGGTACCAGCTCCCGTTGCTGTGGTCGCTGCCAATGCCTGGCCTGCTGTAATAACAGAAGGAGCAAAACCAACACTGGTGGCGGCTGCCAGAACAACGGCCGTGGACTGACCGCTGCTGATAACACCAGCAACTACCACGGCAGCTGGAATACTGGCGGCAATGGCTGCCTGCATAACGGCAGCAACAGAGACATTATGAGACACCGCTGCTCTGGTGACACCGGCAATGGCATCCATCGCGCTGACGCCATCAATTTGTACCACCGCAGCCATAATATCATTGATGCTGAGCCCTGCTTCCAGCGCCGCCGCCGCTGCCGCTTCAATCGCCGCCGCCGGAGATATTCCGGACGCAATGACCGCTGCAATGATATCGCTGGCACTGTAACCCGCAGCTACCAATGCCGCTGCGATGTCTGCATCACAACTGCCACCGCAATCAGCGGATGCTTGCAAATACGCTTCAGACAAGGTCATGGTCGCCAGATAGTCAGTGATGGCGGCAGAAGCCGTCATGCTGCTCAGACCAATAGCGACGCCCAGTAGAATTTTGCGCATGATCGTAAACTCTGTGAAAGGAATGTTAAGGAACCGGATGATAGTAGTCCTGTGCTGGCATCGCTGAATAGCGAAATCGGCAGAAATACCGAAAATTTACACAAATAAAATCCGACGGTTTTCCAGGGCGGTTCTACCAACCTTTATGAGTCGTAAAATTTTAATTTAACCTACTGATTTTATTGAAAATTAATAAGTATTCTGGCTGGCTTTCGCGTTGGAACAAAAAAGTATCATTGGGCTCCGAGAGATCCCCTACGTTGTGCGACAGAGGCCACAACAGTCAATTTGGTCATTTCACCAAGCACTATCCATTTCATCCCATATGACCACCTTACAAATTGGGCAAACCAGCTAAAATATAACTGTGACAGAGTTGGCAGGCATTTTGGTTGTTACAAATTCTTACAGACCATGGAGATTTGTCTTGTGTTCGTGCAGAATGCGCCTTCGTTCAAGCAAAATCATTCCGCGTAAGGGCTGTTTCGCGGAAGATGCCAACGGAATACAGTGAGTGTCGATGCCTGCGTCGGCACCGGGTGAAGTAAAGGGCTTGTTAAAGCCCCGAATTAACGGACTACGATCACTATGGACTTGGGTCTCAGCAACAGTCTGATAGATGCTGTTTTTGTTGCCGGTTTGCTCGCCGTCGTACTGGTGGGCTTGGCGTTGAATCTGGCTTCGGCGGAAAAACTGTTTACCGCGGCACTGATGATGTTGCTGCTTGGTGGCGTACTGGCACCAGCGGATGCATTTGTCGGTTTTTCCAACCCTGGCATCTTTACCATTGCAGCGTTATACGTCGTGGTTGGTGGGTTAAAAGAATCCGGTGCTACCCAGGTGTTGCGGCGTTATATGGTCGGCAGCCCAAAAAATCAGACCTCAGCCAGTCTGCGTGTATTACCTGTCACTACGATTCTGAGCGCAGTGGTCAATAATACCCCAGTCGTTGCGATGTTCACCACGCTGCTGCAAAGCCAAAGCAAGCGCTTTTCCATTCGCCTGTCCAGTATTCTTATTCCCGTCAGTTACGCTTCCATTCTTGGTGGCACCTGCACATTGATCGGTACCAGCACCAATCTGGTGGTCGACGGCATGCTGCAACAAAGCGGATACGCTGGCTTTGGTCTGTTTGAAATTGCCTGGGTAGGGGTTCCGGTTGCTGTTCTGGGGTTGATTTATATTCTGGTTGCAGGACGCTACCTATTGCCAAACAGAGAAAGCTCGGTCGAGCAATTTGACCAGGTACGTGAATATTTGGTTGAAATGGTGATTCAACCCGGCAGCGAGCTGGTACGTAAAAATATTCAAGAGGCAGGCCTACGTAACTTGCCCGGATTGTACTTGGTCGAAATTGAACGGGAAGAACAGATTATTTCTGCGGTACGTCCACGAACTGTACTCGAGGCCGGTGACCGATTGGTGTTTGCCGGTAGTCCGGAATCTGTGCTCGAGCTGCGTAACATTCATGGCCTGGTATTATCCAATGATCAACGCTTTAAACTGAACGGTTCCAGTTCGGATCGACGCCTGTTCGAAGCCGTACTTTCACCCTCCAACCCAATGATTGGCCAGACAATTCGTGAAGCGCGCTTCCGTCATCGTTACAGCGCCGTCGTACTGAGCGTATCGCGCCACGGGCTGCGGTTACGTGGAAAGTTGGGCGATCTTGTCCTGTGTGAAGGTGATACTTTACTGGTAGAAGCCCAGAAAGGTTTTTTAATGCGTCATCGTAATAGCCGGGATTTTCTGCTGGTCAGCAAGCTCGGCACCCCTCCTCTGGCGGATGAGACCAAGGCTTTGCCCGCATTGGCGATATTTGCAGTCATGCTGATCGCCTCTGGAAGTGGAATGACCAGTATCCTTGTCAGCTCGATAGCGGCAGCAGGTGCCATGTTGGCGATGAAATGCATCACGTACGAAGACGCAGGCAAATCGATTGACTATTCAATACTACTGGTAGTCGCCTGTGCTTTCGGGTTAGGAGCCGCCGTTGAAAAAGTGGGGTTGGCCAAAGATATTGCCAGTGGATTACTGGCCGTCGCAGACTCGCCACTCAGTGCACTGATTGCCGTTTACCTGGCCACAGTGCTGCTGACTGAAATGATGACCAACAACGCTGCGGCCATCATTATGCTGCCGATATGTTTAAGTACTGCCGAAGTGTTGGGTGTCAATTACGAACCCTTTGCCATTGCGGTTATGGTCGCGGCTTCCGCCAGTTTTATGACGCCAACCGGTTACCAAACCAACTTGATGGTTATGGGGCCAGGTGGCTATCGTTTTATGGATTACGTTAAGTTCGGGACACCGCTGAGTATTATCGTCGCGGTCACTTCCATCAGTGTTATACCGGTTGTCTGGTCATTTTAGAGATGAGCCGTTTTTACAAGGAGCCAGAGTGAAAAACGAAAATATTGTGTGGCACAATCATGCGGTGGATAAGTCCATTCGCTCTTATATGAAAAAGCAGCGTCCCTGTCTGCTCTGGTTTACTGGCCTGAGCGGATCGGGCAAGTCGACTATCGCGGGTGCGGTTGAAAGTATGCTGGCTGAACGCCTGCAACACACCTACTTGATGGACGGTGATAACGTACGGCACCGTTTGTGTGGCGATTTGGGCTTCAGCGAAGAAGACCGCATCGAGAATATTCGTCGGGTGGGGGAAGTGGCCAATCTGATGGTTGATGCCGGATTAATTGTACTGACGGCGTTTATTTCCCCGTTCAAAAGCAATCGCGAGATGGTTCGCCAAATGCTGTCAGACGGTGAATTCATCGAAGTACATATCGACACACCGATAGAAGTGTGTGAAACCCGTGATCCCAAAGGTCTCTACAAAAAGGCACGAGCAGGGCAAATCAAGGACTTTACCGGTATTGACTCGCCTTACGAAGCACCGGATGCCGCTGAAATTTATATTAAAAACTACGATGTTAGTATTCCAGAAGCCGCGCAACAGGTCATTGACTACCTTGATCAGCACGGTTACCTCAAACCCGTTAAGGAAGGTTCCGATGCAGCCATTGGTTAATCAGGTTAGCGATATTGCCCGCACTGCGGGCGCTGCGATCCTGGAAATTTACAACACCGACTTTGCTCAGTATGAAAAAAGTGATTCCAGCCCGCTCACTGAGGCTGACCTCGCCGCACATCATATTATTTGCGATAGCCTGGCAAAAATCAGTGACTATCCGGTGCTGTCGGAAGAATCTCCAAAAGAAGACATAACCTGGGAAAAACGCCGTCAATGGCAAACCTATTGGCTGGTTGATCCGCTGGATGGCACCAAGGAATTCATCAAGAAAAATGATGAATTTACCGTCAATATCGCCTTGATACAGAATGGCCGCGCCGTACTGGGAGTCGTGTATTGCCCGCCATTGGATCGTATGTATTTTGCGGCCGATGAGATTGGTGCCTACCGCCAGGATGGCGCCGCAGAAGCCGTTAAGCTGAGTGTGGCCAGTGAGCCGCAAGCAGAACAGCCCTGGAATATAGTTGGCTCCCGCAGTCATGGTGCTGAAGCACTGGCTGCATTTTCCCAACAGCTGGGAAAGGTTAACCTGGTATCGATGGGCAGCTCTTTGAAGCTGTGCCTAGTGGCAGAAGGTGTTGCACATCTTTATCCGCGTTTGGCACCTACTTGCGAGTGGGATACGGCAGCAGCGCAAGCCGTTGTTGAACATGCCGGGGGTCAGGTATTAACCCCAAGACTGGAAAAATTACAGTACGGTCAAAAAGAAGACTTACTTAACCCGTATTTTATTGTATGTGCTAAGGCCGGTGAGCGCTGGAGCGCGGTATTCACCCAACTGGCCCAACCTGAACAAGCCTGAGCTAGCGCCAGCCCACATTCGAAGAAGTGACGATTATGACTATCAGCAAAAAACGCCTGACTCACCTCAAACAGCTTGAGGCCGAAAGTATCCATATCATCCGCGAAGTTGCGGCCGAGTTTGATAATCCGGTGATGCTGTATTCCGTTGGTAAAGATTCCGCCGTGATGCTGCATTTGGCCACCAAAGCCTTCTTTCCTGGCAAGCCACCGTTCCCTTTGATGCATGTGGATACCACCTGGAAGTTCAAGGAAATGATCAGCTTCCGCGACACCATGGCGGCCAAGGTTGGCATGGATCTGATTGTTCACGTCAACCAGGACGGCGTAGATCAGGGCATTGGCCCGTTTACCCATGGTTCTTCGGTGCACACCGACGTAATGAAAACCCAGGGGCTGAAGCAGGCGCTGGACAAATACGGCTTTGATGCCGCCTTTGGTGGCGCACGTCGTGACGAAGAAAAGTCACGAGCCAAAGAGCGGGTGTATTCCTTTCGCGACAAAAACCATCGCTGGGATCCGAAAAACCAGCGCCCCGAGTTGTGGAATATCTACAACGGCCGTATCAACAAAGGCGAAAGCATTCGTGTCTTCCCGCTCTCCAACTGGACTGAGTTGGACATCTGGCAATACATCTATCTCGAAAGCATCGAAATTGTACCCTTGTATTACGCCGCCATGCGTCCGGTTGTGGAACGTGATGGCATGCTGATTATGGTCGATGACGAGCGTATGCCGATCCATGACGGCGAAGAAATACAAGAAAAAATGGTACGTTTCCGCACGCTGGGCTGCTACCCACTGACCGGTGCGGTTGAGTCCGAAGCTGCCACCTTGCCAGAAATCATTCAGGAAATGTTGCTGACAACGACATCCGAGCGCCAAGGCCGTGCCATCGACCACGATTCATCCGGCTCGATGGAAAAGAAAAAAATGGAAGGTTACTTCTAAAACGATGAACACCGTTCAGATAAAAGAACCTACTTCCTACTTGTAGGTAAGGCATCGCCTACCAAAACACCACCAGTCGGAAGTGAGTGGTGAGTGATACAAAAGGGAGCGTTGCAAGAGGTGAGTGTTACAAGAGATGAATGTTGCAAGAGATGAATGTTGCAAAGCGCAACGTAGGATGGGCACTTTGCCCATCGCTATAAGAATTTATCTGAATGGTAAAACGCAGGCCTTTTATTCTGACACGTTACAAAACAGGCCAGCAGGAAAACAAATTCACGATTCGGCCACTGTGTGACCTGATCGAAACAAACTTACTCTATAGATACTCCAGTAAAGCTGGATGGATCAAAAGGCAACAATATGGCTCACGCATCAGACTTGATCGCTGCCGACATCCTCGGCTACTTGAAACAACACGAAGAAAAAGACATTCTGCGCTTCCTGACTTGCGGTAATGTCGACGATGGCAAATCCACCCTGATTGGCCGCATGCTGCACGACTCCAAATTAATTTTTGAAGATCAACTGGCCGCCATCAAAAATGACTCGCAAAAGTTCAATACCACCGACGGAGAATTCGACCTGGCCCTGCTGGTCGATGGTCTGCAGTCTGAACGGGAACAGGGTATTACCATTGATGTGGCCTATCGTTATTTCTCTACCGAAAAACGTAAATTCATCATTGCTGATTGCCCCGGGCACGAACAGTACACCCGCAACATGGCAACGGGTGCCTCCAGCTGCGACGTGGCAGTTATCCTGATTGACGCCCGCAAAGGCATACAGACGCAGACTCGCCGCCATAGCTATATCGTCAGCCTGCTCGGAATCAAAAACGTCATCGTTGCCATTAATAAAATGGATCTGGTCAATTTTGATCAAGCTGTTTTTGAACAAATCAGCAAAGATTACACTGAATTTGCACGTTCATTGGGCTTTAACAATATCCACCCAATTCCACTGTCTGCGCTCAAAGGCGACAACGTGGTAGACCGCAGCACCAGCACTGACTGGTACACCGGCCCAACCATGGTCGAGCTGCTGGAACTTATTGAAAGCAACAAGGCTGACGCATTCGAAGGCTTCCGTTTTCCCGTGCAGTACGTTAACCGCCCTAACCTGGATTTTCGAGGTTTTTGCGGCACCATTGCAGCGGGTGAAATTCGCCCGGGCGAAACAATCACCACCTTACCCTCTGGTAAAACCAGTAAAGTCAGCCGCATCGTCACCGCCGATGGAGATCTCGACCTGGCCATTGCTGGCGAAGCCATTACCCTGACACTGGAAGATGAAATCGACATCTCCCGTGGTGACTTGATTTACACAGGTAAAGCTCCATTATTTGGCGATAGCTACCAGGCCGAAGTGGTATGGATGCACGAAACCCCGATGAAAACAGGCAAAGAATACCTGTTCAAGGTGGGCACCAAGAGCGTTTATGGCACGGTAGACAGTGTTCAGCATCGTGTCGATGTCAATACGATGGAACATCTCGACGCGACTGAACTGAACCTCAACGAAGTTGGCCTGGTCACCATCTCCCTAAATGCACCTGTTGCGCTGGACGAATACAGACAGGTTCCAGGTAATGGCTCATTAGTTATTATCGATCGTATCTCCAATATCACTATTGCTGCGGGTATGGTACGTGAATTGGCAGAAGGCGGTGTTGCCAAATCGATTGCTGATATGAGTTATGAGAAACGACTAGAGATGTTTAATTGTGAGGTTGAAATTTTAGCTCGTAAATGGTTTTTTAAATAAAAATATATTGTGTGCTAAGGGGGGGGTATGAGTGCTAAGTGTGAGCGTTTGACAAGTAATTATAAATGGATTGTGAAGTTCTTTTCAGTTTTCAAAAAAATAACTAGCACCATTGTTTTTAGAATATGGAACTTCCCTCATGTCGATATGGAAATTGGTTCTCATGTTACCGGTCGAGTTGAAATAAGGCAGTTTACAAATAGACCTTTAAAGTTACTGGTGAAAATGAAGAAGAAATCTCGGTTTTCAGGAAATACACTGATTCAAGGAAGTGGTTATTTGGAACTCGGAGAAAATAGCTTTGCTGGAGAAGGTTTTATTGTGGGTTGTAATGAGAGTGTCATTATTGGTGATCACGTCATGATCGCACCTAATTGTACAATTAGGGATACAGATCATGTTATTGATGATGTGAATGCCCCTATGGCTGTTCAAGGTATTAAAACTGCGCCAGTAAAAATTGGAAATGATGTGTGGATTGGCCATGGAGTGGTTATTTTGAAAGGGGTAAATATTGGACATGGCGTTGTTGTTGCAGCAGGTGCAGTAGTGATAAAAGATATCCCAGAATATGCAATAGTTGGTGGTGTTCCGGCTAAAATTATAAAATATAGATGCTAAAAATGTAAAGTTCGAATTTTAAGTGACTGTAGTTTTTTGAAGTAGAAGTGAGGATGGAAATACGATTGCTGGTAGTGATATTTTTTGTTTTTAATGTATCCTTGATACTCAATGTATAGGGGATAATAATAAGCGAAGAATTCTCCGTTGGCGATTAAATGGTAGAGTGTTGTTATATATGAATATTCAGAGTTTTTTTTGGGGTATGTGTGAAAAAAAATAAACTAGATTTTGTGGTTATAGGTGCGCAAAAAGCAGGAACCACTGCTTTGCATATGTATCTTAGAGAAAATTCTAAAATCTTCTTGCCTCCCGAAAAGGAAGCAATTTTCTTCTCAGATGATGAACGTTACTTGAAAGGAGTTAATTGGTTTTTTCATGAGTTTTTTCAAGAGGCGAATGATGAATTAAAATGGGGTAAGTCTACTCCAGCGTATAGTTGCTACTCTAATATTAGTTCAGCTAGGCTGAAAGCACATAATAGAGATATTAAAATCATATATTTATTGAGAGACCCTGTTGATAGAGCTATATCTCAATACCGTATGAATAAAAAAAGAGGCGTCGAGAATAATGAAATCAATCAGCTTTTTCAACAATTGTTCATGTCTGATTCAATGATTTCTGCTCAAAATAGCCCAACAGAAACTAATTCATACCTAGTCTGGGGGGAATATCATCGAGTCGTCAATGATTATTCTTGGGTTGAAAATGGAAATTTTTTGATGATGAACGATAATTTTCTGTCTGAGAATACTATTGATGCTGTCAAGGTTATATCTGAATTTTTAGGGGTAGATTTTGTTGCGTCAGATGTGATGTCTGAGAGGTTTCATGTGGGTGGTGTACGCAAATTTAATGTTTTGGATGATATTAAGAAATTTAAAACTTTAAAGAGTATTTGGAGAGGGGTGATTCCATTTCGTTATAGAAGGAGGGTTATGTATTGGATGGATCAATGGAATACTAAAGTTGATGATAAGATGCCCGTTCTGGATGAGGAAATGATAAATAAGTTAAAGATTCATTATAATAAAGAGTACTCTCTTATTGATGAGCTGGAATATAATGGTGGTTATTTGATAAAATGAAATATTGATATCTGGGTCTTGTTTTATGTATATAAGAAAATCGGTCATTGAAAAAATAATTTTATTGTTTTTTTTTATGATGGTTAATGAGTTTTTCTTCTTGACGGATAATAAGCTTTCCGGGGTTCCATTTGCACGTGAATTTTTTCTTGTTATATTGGTTGCTGTGTTCCTTTGGCTAGCTGTTTTAAATAGGTGTTGGATTGGGGTCAAGGAGGAGTATTTTGTAGTTCTATATGTTATCGGATGGATAGTTGTATCTCCAATTCTTGCTTGGTTGTTTCATGGTCAGCCTTTTTATTTTGGGGTTTTAGAAGAACGTAGAGTGATATTATATTTGGTTTTTTTTCCGGTATTTTATATTCTTTTATATTCTAGAGTATCATTGAGTATATTGGGAAATTATATTGTCTTGGGTTTCTTTTTTTCATCATTGGTTGGTTGGTTTTATTATTTTGGCTTGATAAGTCCAAGAGTTGATCTTTCATTTAAAGTAGATGGTAAATCATATAATGATGTGTATGAGATGTATGAGGGGTTTAGAGGAGGGCGGTTCCGAATTGCAACTGCTTTTATTGTTTGGGTCTTTGTGTATTCTTTGCTGAATTTCAGGAAGAATGGTCGATATTTATGGGCTGCTATTATATTTTATTGTGCATTATATGTTTGGTTTGTTATTCAGACTAGGACGTTGATGGCAACAATGTTTATTTCGGCATTGTTTGTTTTTAGAAAGCGTATAGATCGTATATTCTCAGTGTTTATTGCTGTAGTTCCTTTGGTGTTTGTTGTTTTTTTAATATATCCGGATGTATTTCAGAGTGAGCTTGATAAACTTTTATTATTATACGAGGATGCGGTTGAACATTCTGGTCCAAGAACTAGAGAGATTACGATTGGTATTATAATTGATGAGATTTTGAAAAACCCTGTAGGCTATGGCGCGTTATCGTTGCAGTGGAAAGATGGGTTTTTACCGATTTATAATGATAATTTTTATTTGTCGGATGTCGGTATTTTTGGTGTTTTTTACAGGTTCGGATTTTTTTCTCTGGTGGTTATTGGTATATATTATTACGTATACCTTAGTAGGGCAGTAGCTCTCAGGAAAAGCGAAAATGCTTTGGTTTTGACGGCTTGTTATGTTGTTGTGATCGAGAGTTTTGATTTGATATTTTCATCGTCAATGGCTATGGGCGGGGGGGTGTTTGGTGTTGCTTTGGCGGTGATGGCGTTTAAATATTATGGTTTTGATAATAAATGAGGATAGGTTTTGATTAGAGTTATGTTTTATAAAGTGAGGAATGTGCTTCTTTTTTTAAGGATTGTTTTTTTGAGAATTCGAGGGTGTAATATAGATTATTCAGCACGTGTGTCTTTTAAAGCAAGGATAGATTTTACTAATTCAAAAGGAGTTGTGATAGAAAAAAATGCACATGTGACATTTGATGCGATTATATTAACGCATGATTTTACTCGGAAAATTTGGAAAACTACTACAGTGAAAGAAAATAGTTTTATCGGTGCGGGGTCTATTTTGTTGCCAGGTGTAACGGTTGGTCCTCAATCTATTGTTGCCGCAGGCTCCGTGGTTACAAAAGATGTTCCACCAAATAGTATTGTCGCTGGAAATCCGGCAAAAGTTATAAGGGAAGGGGTGGAACTTGGTAAACTTGGAAGGATTATCAATCGGTGAATTATGATTAAAGTGAAAGAGTTATATCCAAATCTTTATGTTGTTGGTACGCCAAAGGCGGGGACTACATCATTGCATGATAATTTATCTTTGATAAAAACAATACAATCGCCGATAGAGAAGGAACCTCACTATTTTTCCCAAATAGGTAATAATGTACCATCTGTGAGATCTCTCTCTAAGAATGAGTATTTATCAATGTATGATTTTGAATCCAATGGAGTAAAATATTGGTTGGATTCATCTGTTTCATATTTATATCAAGGTAGAGCATTGGATGGTATCGCTAAGCAAGCAATTTCACCTCGAGTTATTATTATGCTGCGTGAGCCTGTTTCTAGAATGTATTCTCATTGGTTGATGGATTATAGAGAAGGTGTTACAAAACTTGATTTTAGAAATGCAGTCTTGATGGATTATAAGAAAACGGATAAAGGCTTCGGTTTTAACCACATGTACGTTGAATGCAGTCTTTATTACGAGGCTGTGTTGAATTGCTATAGTTATTTTGGGAAAGATAACGTTTATGTAGGATTTTTTGAAGACTTTATTAAAGATGGAAATATATTTATGGATAATTTGTTGCAGTGGTTGGAAATTGATGAGAAATGGAATGATAAACCATTACTTGTGAGTAATCCTGCTGCTGTTCCAAAAAATATTTTATATTCAACATTGTTGCATAATTTCGCATTAAGGAAGTTCTTTAAGTCGATATTGCCTCCATCTACTAGACATAAAATAAGGGCTCAATTTCTAAAGCCTGCAGTAAAAATGAACATTGATGAGTCTGATCGCCATTATTTTGAGAGATGGTTTTCTGACGATATCGAGAAACTTTCAGGTTTGATTTCTTGGGATTATAGCCGGTGGGTGGGAAAATGAATGATATTCTATTTGTGTTGGTTAGCTATAATTCCGAACAATATATTGAAGATTGTGTTCGGAGTATAATGAAATTGAGTATGGATGGCGATGTAAAAATAGTACTTGTAGATAATGCTTCTACAGATCGATCGGTAGAAATTGCAAATGCAATAGAAGGTCTTGATGTGATAGAATTGCCTGAAAATTTAGGCTTCGGTGTGGCAAATAATATAGCCTGTAATCGATATTGTTCTGATTTTTATTTTATATTTAATATTGATGCATACTTTGATGGAGAATTTAATCTAGCAAGGGTTATTTCTGTATTTGATGCTTATGATGATGTCGCTATTGTTGGTACTAAACTGGTATATCCAGATGGAAGCCCTCAGACATCTTCCTTTACGTATTCAACTCCAAGCAAATGGATAAAGCAAATATTTCCTTTCTTTGGTGATCTGAAGGCTCTAATTATGAGGGTTCCATTTTTACTGAAATTGTTATGTTTGATGAGCTCTGATGTTCGATCTTATCTAGAAAATCAGAAAATGTACGCTCCTGATTATTCAATATCTGATGTGGAGTGGATTAGTGGAGCATCAATGATTGTTCGTGGTGATTATGTGAAAATGCATGGGCTCTTTGATGAGAATATATTTTTGTATGGAGAGGATGAAGACTTATGTCTAGTCGCGAAGTCAAAAGGCTTTAGGGTTGTTCAGCAAAATACTAACCCTGTTGTGCATGTTCATGGCTGGAATAGTTCTGGAAGGTATAATGCCAAGGTCGCAGCGTTGAAGTTTAATTCTTTAAAGTTTTTTATTAATAAACATTATGCTGGTAGTTATAAGGCAGTTATTATGCGTCTGATGTTGCCTGTGTATGTTAAGGGGTGGAAGAATATATGGCGTTAATTAGAGGGCTTTTAAGTAATATTTATATTGTGGAGTCAAGTGTTTTTGTTGATGAGTTGAAGAAAATAATTAATTGTCGTATTAGTACTCTTGCATTTCTTAATATGCATGCGGTGAATATTTGTGACAAAGATTCAGAATTTAAGGAAGCTTTGTTGGAGTCTGACTTCTTATTGAGAGATGGAGTCGGTATTGAAATATGTATGAAGCTTTATGGTATATCCCCAGGTGAAAACTTGAATGGAACAGATTTAATACCAAAAATTTTAAATTCTTTAGATTGTGAGCAGAATGTGGTTCTTCTGGGAAGTAAGGATGAAGTTCTTTGTGAAGCTCAGAAGGTTATTGATAAACGCTTCAATTGTAATGTCGTTGGTACTTTGAATGGATATGAATATACTTTCAATGAATACTTGGAATTTGTTTCTAAGGTTAAACCTAGTTTGATAATACTTGCTATGGGGATGCCAAAACAGGAGAAGCTTGCATTTTTTCTTAAAAAAAACTACGAAAATGAAAATGGATCTTTAATCATATCTGGAGGAGCTATCTTGAGTTTTATAACTGGTTATGAAAAAAGAGCCCCAGTATTTGTCAGGAAACTGAGGTGTGAATGGATTTGGCGTCTAGCTATGGATCCTTTTAGATTGTGGAAAAGATTTGTTGTTGGTGGTATGAAATTCTTTTTATTAATGGTTATACCTCTTTTGAAAAATAAATAATATCCTTAGGGTGTTAGATGATTTCGATATGGTATGTTCGTTTTTTCTTGACTTGCCAAGCGTTTAAAGCGGTAACAGTATTGTAATTCAAAATCATCCGTAATATTAAAGTTGCCACCAAATTAAAATTTTAATAAGCAACAAAAAAGTATTAAAAATAATTCTTAGATGTTGCATATGTTGTCACTAATTTCCGAGTCGTTCTAGTCTGTAGTCCCCATTTAGTACGGACAGCCACCAATCTTCATTTTCTAGGTACCATTGGACAGTTTTTCGGATTCCACTTTCAAAGGTTTCTGTCGGTTCCCAGTTAAGTTCTTTTTGGATTTTAGTGGCATCAATCGCATAGCGCTGATCATGTCCAGGCCGGTCTTTTACAAAAGTAATTAAATCTCGGTAGTATTGCACTCCTACTGGCTTTTTGGGTGATAGTTCTTCTAGTAGACTGCAGATTGTTTCCACTACTGTAAGATTGGATTTTTCGTTATGACCGCCAATATTATAGGTTTCATTAGCTTCCCCTTGGGTCGCAACTGTTATTAGAGCTCTTGCATGATCTTCTACATAAAGCCAATCCCGGATCTGAGAGCCTGTTCCATATACCGGCAGTGATTTTCCTTGCAGTGCATTTAAAATCACGTGTGGAATTAATTTTTCAGGAAAATGGAAGGGTCCATAATTATTAGAGCAATTAGTGACAACTATTGGCAGGTTGTAGGTTCGACCCCATGCTCTCACTAAATGATCAGATGATGCCTTACTAGCTGAGTATGGAGAGCTGGGAGAGTATGGTGTGTTTTCTGTGAATAACTCATCCGTACTTTCTAGATCACCGTATACTTCATCAGTGGAGATGTGATGGAATCGAAACTGTTGCTGCCGTTCCTTTGGGAGTGTTGAATGGAACTTTCGAGTCGCTTCAAGTAAGTTGAATGTGCCAATAATATTGGTTTGAATGAAATCGTCAGGGCCATCGATTGAGCGATCAACGTGACTTTCGGCAGCCAGGTGCATGATAATGTCCGGCCGGTACTTTTTGATGGCTTCTTCTATCGCGGCAGCATTTCGTAAATCTACTTTTGTGAATGTGTAGCGTTTATTCTGAGATATTGAATCTAGTGAATTTAGGTTGCCAGCATAAGTAAGGCAATCCAAGTTGATGACGGCGTGGTCTGTCTCATTGATCAGGTGTCGGATAACGGCACTTCCAATAAAGCCGGCCCCACCAGTGACTAAAAATTTCATTGTGCTTGACCCAAGTTAGGTATATATTTTGCTGTTTTTAAGCGCTATTTTTTAAGTTTTCTCTACTTTCTATTGTCCGAAGACAATCATACAAGCTAAGGGTACTGCATTGACTAGTCAATTTCATCTTGATTGGCTAGCCAATAAATGTAGCATACAAAATCATGGAATACATTTGGAGAGAATATGAGTTCATATAAAGGGATTGTTTTGGCTGGTGGCTCTGGGACGCGGTTGCACCCCATCACACGAGGTGTGTCCAAGCAATTGTTACCAATCTATGACAAGCCAATGATTTTTTACCCTATATCTGTGCTTATGTTGGCAGGTATCAGAGAAATTCTTATTATTTCCACTCCTGAAGATATGCCGTCTTTTCAGCGCATGTTAGGGTCTGGTAAGGTGTACGGTGTACGCTTTAGCTATGCGGTTCAGTCATCCCCTGATGGGCTGGCTCAAGCATTCCTGATTGGGGAGGAATTTTTAGCTGGGGCACCGGCTGCGCTGGTGTTGGGAGATAACATTTTCTATGGCCATCATTTTAGTACCAATCTTGTCAATGCTGTGGAGCGTAAAGATGGAGCCACTGTTTTTGGCTATCACGTAAGTGACCCCGAGCGATTTGGGGTTGTAGAGTTTGATGGTAGTGGCAAGGCACTTTCCATTGAAGAAAAACCAACCAATCCCAAGTCTAGCTATGCTGTTACCGGTTTGTATTTCTATGATGGCGATATTGTCGATGTCGCTAAAGCGGTGAAGCCTTCTCCTCGTGGTGAGCTTGAGATTACCGATATCAATAACATGTATCTAGAAGCAGGTAAACTGAATGTGGAGGTGTTGGGCCGAGGTTTTGCTTGGCTGGATACCGGTACTCATGACTCTTTGATCGAAGCAGGCATGTTCGTCAATACCATTGAGCAACGCCAAGGATTCAAAATAGCCTGTTTGGAAGAAATTGCATTTGACCGTGGATGGATTACTGCTGAACAGTTGGAGGTTGAGGCCAATGCTTTGAGAAAAACAGGTTATGGTCGATACTTGTTCAAGATATTGAAAGAGGCGGGTGTTTGATGAATGTGACTGAAACATCAATAAATGGCGTTGTTATCATTGAACCTAGAGTGTTTGGTGATGAAAGAGGCTTTTTCTTGGAGACATTCCAGGCAGAGCGTTACCGGGATATGGCTGGTATTAACGAAACCTTTGTACAAGACAATCATTCTCGCTCTCGAAAAGGGGTATTACGAGGACTTCATTTTCAGAAATCCAAGCCGCAAGGCAAGTTGGTCCGGGTTATTCGTGGCTCAGTTTTTGATGTTGCCGTTGATATTCGGCCCGGCTCCCCCACTTTTGGTCAGTGGGAAGGGGTTATTCTGAGTGAGGAAAATAAACGTCAGTTCTGGGTTCCGCCAGGTCTTGCCCATGGTTTTTTGGTTCTCTCGGATGTAGCCGACTTTGAGTATAAGTGTACTGACTATTATGATCCGTCGGATGAAGGCAGTCTTATCTGGAATGATTCAGATGTGGCCATTGAATGGCCATTGAATGAATTAGGTGATGTCGAAATCCAACTTTCCGATAAAGATGCAGTTGCCGCCTCGCTTGCACAGTTATCCTCAGGGGGAGTGTGATGCATTGGTTGATCACTGGAGCTAACGGCCAACTGGGGCGTAGTATGGCTCGATTGTTGGCTAGTTGTAAGGAGGAGTTTCAAGTACTGTCATCAGCGGATTTGGACATTACAGATGCGTCAGCTGTTAATAGTACCTTGGACTTGATTAAGCCAGATATTGTTATTAATGCAGCGGCTTATACGGCGGTAGACAAAGCAGAGTCAGAACCGGATGTCGCTCACAGAGTCAATGAGGTTGGTCCAGCTTTACTGGCTTCCTGGTGTGCTGAGAATACCGCCCGTTTTGTGCATGTGTCTACAGACTATGTATTCTCAGGAGAGGGGCGTGTTGCATGGAAAGAGACCGATGCTGTGGATCCTCAATCTGTTTATGGGGCATCCAAGTTAGCTGGTGAAAAAGCAGTACTCGCGGCTTGTCCAGAGGCTGTAATTCTCAGAACTTCCTGGGTTTTTAGTGAGTATGGCAATAATTTTGTTAAAACTATGGTCAAACTGGCCCGGCAAAGAGATCAGTTGTCGGTCGTATCCGATCAAATCGGGTGTCCTACTTATGCCGGTGATATAGCGAAGGCTATTTATTCGCTTCTGCATCGAGATGTGACTGAGAAACTGGTGGGTATTTATCATTTTTCTGGAGATGTGGCAGTGTCCTGGTGGGCATTTGCCCGAGAGGTTCATCAGCAGGCCTTAAGAGCAGGGTTGATTGAAAGATGTCCTGAATTGATTGCTATTCCTTCTTCGGAATACCCTACTCCAGCGGCTAGGCCTGCATTTTCGGTATTGGATTGCTCTCAAGCGGTCGCTGTAGGGGTTGTGCTTTCAGATTGGAAAATTGCTTTGGAGGCTGTAATTTGCAGTATTCAGTCTGAAGGGATGTAATGATTGCCATTGCTAATATGGCAAATTCTATCTGATCTGATGATTTTGAATTTAAGAATATCAATGGGATGGCTTTGAATGCTAAATAAAGGTGAATTGTAATTTTTTAGAATATTGATGGTATTTTTTAGGTGCAGAGTCTGTTTGCTTTGCTTCAAAGGAGTATTGGTACGATAAGTAGTATTTGGAGTCAAATAAGAGGTAATAATGATACCTGTCATCATGGCCGGTGGCTCCGGCACTCGTTTGTGGCCACTGTCTCGAACGGCCTACCCGAAGCAGTTTTTGAAGCTGAGTGGGCAATTAACTATGTTGCAGCAAACCGCGGCACGTCTGGATGGGATCTCAGGTCAAAATCCAATTGTTATTTGTAACGAGGCGCACCGTTTTCTGGTGGCAGAACAAATGCTGCTGGGTGGTAAAAAAATATCGATTATTCTTGAACCTGTTGGCCGTAATACGGCTCCGGCGATTGCATTGGCTGCGCTGCAGGTTATGACGGATCTGCCTGATGGTGAGGATGCTCCTGTACTACTGATTCTTGCTGCTGATCATGTTATCCAGGACATTGAGGCTTTTCAGTCTGCAGCAGAACAACTGTTACCAGCCGTAAAGGCAGGCCAGTTTGGTATTTTGGGCATTGTGCCAACTGAAGCCGCAACGGGGTATGGTTATATTCAGGCGGGAGCCGAGGTTGGCGATGGCTGCCTGGCGGTGCAGCAATTTGTGGAGAAGCCAGATGCAGCGACGGCGCAAGAATACTTGAATGCTGGAAATTATTTCTGGAACAGCGGCATGTTTATGGTACGGGCCGATCGGTATCTGGAAGAATTGGAACGGTTACGCCCGGATATTCATGCTGCTTGTGTTAAAGCGATGGCTGCCACTGTAGCGGATATGGACTTTGTTCGGGTCGATGGGGAATCCTTTGCAGAATGCCCGGATGAGTCCATTGATTACGCCATTATGGAACCACTGTCGGCTTTGGGTGGCGATCATGCTCAGGTTGTGGTTGCACCGTTGGACGCGGGTTGGAGTGATGTCGGCAGTTGGTCTGCGCTTTGGGATATTGCTGAAAAATGTGAGAACGGCAATGCCACTCTGGGTGGTGGTGACGTTATTCTGGAAGATACCACCAACAGTTTTGTCTATAGTGGTGCTCGCCTGGTGACGACATTGGGTCTGGACGGTGTCGTTGTGGTAGATACGCCGGATGCCTTGTTGGTTGCCAGTAAAGACAAGGTGCAAGAAGTCAAAAAAATTGTGGCTAAAATCAAGCAGCAAAGGCGTTCCGAGTTTGAATAGCACCGCGAAGTGTATCGCCCTTGGGGTAAATACGATTCCGTCGATAATGGTGAACGTTACCAAGTTAAGTGTATTACGGTTAAGCCAGGTGCAAAATTATCTGTACAAATGCATCATCATCGGGCTGAGCACTGGATTGGGTGTCGGGCACGGCAAAAGTAACCAATGGTGAAGAAACCTATCTGGTGACAGAAAACGAGTCTACTTATATTCCTATCGGTCAGGTGCATGCACTGGAAAATCCCGGTGTGATTGAGCTTGAAATGATAGAAGTTCAGTCTGGTTCGTATCTTGGAGAGGACGACATTGTACGCTTCAAAGACTTGTACGGTCGGGCTTGATATATTCAAAGAAGTGGCTCTGTTGGGTCGTTAATAAAGTGATTGTTGTTATATTACATTTATTACTAACTACCGTTAGTCTGGTCAGGATTTAAAATGTCTCATTTGTTATTAAAAACCGCTTTGGCAGCATTGGTGCGAGCAGCATCCGTTTTCATCGCTTTTCTATTGACTGCGGTAGTTACGCAGGTGTTGGGAGCAGAAGAGGCAGGTTTTTTTTTATTGGGTTTTACTTTATTGACAGTGCTATCCAGCTTTTTGCGTTTGGGGTTGGATAACGTTCTGATTAGGGCAATAGGCTCAGATGATCTAGCTGAGAGCGCTCAATATAAGGTGAACTTAGGATTGCGTTGGGTCCTGCTAGCAACAGTTTCGGTTGCAGTGCTTGGTGTAACTTTTGCGTCTATGATCGCCAATGATATTTTTGGTAAACCTGGCTTTACCTTGGTTTTAATCTGGGTGATGGCAGCGTTACCCGCAGTTACTTTATTTAATCTGCTTAGTTTTGCCTTTCAAGGGCAACAGCGAGTGGTGATGGCAACTCTTTTTCAGAATCTTGCTCAGGGGGCATTATTTGTTACGATTTTTGCCTTAATTGCGTGGCAATTGCCTAGATGGTTGACGGCATCTGGTGCCGCTTTTCTGTACTCTCTGGTGTCCATTTTTGTTCTGGGGCTAGCAGTGTGGTGCTGGTTTCGTCAGCCTGGGGTACAATTTTATCCCCCATCTCTAATGAAGATTGCTGATGCAGAACTATGGTTGTCCAGCTCTAATCTATGGATGGTGATTAGTATGGCATTGTTGGTGCAGTGGTCGGGTGTTTTGGTTGCAGGTATTTTTGTTGATGCTAGTGAGCTTGCTTATTTGTCTGCTGCCCAGCGTACAGCTGGTGTCACATCATTCATATTGGTTGTAGTTAATATGACTGTTGCTCCTCGTTATGCACGTTTATGGAAGGAAAGTAATCTTCAGGAAATGCGTCGTCTTGCCCGGGTGTCTACTCGCACCATGATCGTTCTTATGCTACCAATTATGGTTGTTATGCTGTGTTGGCCAGATTGGGTGATGAAGTTGTTTGGACCTGGGTTTGAGCAGGGTGCTGTGTTGCTGACTATTATGGCGATTGGACAGTTTGTTAATGTAGCAACTGGATCGGTTGGCTATCTTCTAAATATGAGTGGTCATGAGCGAGACTTGAAGCGCGTGACATTATTTTCCGGTCCTCTGACCATTGTCTGTGCCGTACTTTTTACTTACAAATTTGGTGTTTTAGGGGCTGCTTGGGCAACGGCGTTAGGGGCATCGGTACAAAGTTTGCTGGCTATGCTAATGGTGAAAAGGCGGTTGGGGTTTTGGCCGATTGGGTGAGTTTTTGAAGACAATATTTGCCATGGGAAGTTTTATTTTTACCCTGTTTTGAATCGGTAGAGTGGGATGTAGCGG
This sequence comes from Candidatus Thalassolituus haligoni, assembly GCF_041222825.1. Taxonomy (NCBI): domain Bacteria; kingdom Pseudomonadati; phylum Pseudomonadota; class Gammaproteobacteria; order Oceanospirillales; family Oceanospirillaceae; genus Thalassolituus; species Candidatus Thalassolituus haligoni. The sequence continues at coordinate 3,149,147 of NZ_CP139482.1, read as the reverse complement.
AGAGGCATTGTTGATATTAATGCTAATACCAGTATTGGTGCTGCTGGGGTTAGGGGTGGCTACTTTTTTTGGGTAGTTGGTGCTTTTAAAGCCAACGGCGGATTTTTGCTGCACTATGCTATGGGTGACTCGGTTATTGCTCCGCTGCCTACGCGTGATGCGCTATTGCCTGCACTGATGTTGCTGGCTGGTAGTGCCTTGCAGGGTAAGCCTGTCAGTGCGTTATTATCTGAGTTGCCGGAACTAACCCCAGTGATCGAATCAAGGATGTACCGACCGACAAGAGCAAGGCATTGATTGTCAGTTGGGCTGAGAATCTTAACGCGATGCTTGAGTCGTTGCACTTGCCAGGTGAAGCTGTATCTGCAGACACAACTGATGGACTGCGGGTAACCTTGTCTTCTGGTGATATTGTGCACCTTCGGTCTTCCGGGAATGCGCCGGAATTACGCTGCTATGCCGAGGCTGGGAATTATCTGCAGGCGAAAGCACTGGTGAACCAGTGTCTGGAACGCGTCAATAAGGTTATTAATGCGTAAGTTGTGTTCGCGCTGCTGACGATGACAGGTTTGATGTTTTTATTTATTGTTTACGGATTAATGTTATGAAAATCGCCATTGCAGGCACGGGTTATGTCGGGTTGTCCAATGCCATGTTGCTGGCTCAGCACAATGAAGTTATCGCGCTGGATGTGATTCCAGCAAAGGTGGAGATGCTGAACAACAAGCAGTCTCCCATTGTCGATGTGGAGATCGAGCACTATTTGGCAGAAAAGTCGCTGAATTTTCGGGCGACGCTCGATAAGCAAGAGGCCTACGCTGATGCCTCTTATGTCGTTATTGCTACGCCGACCGATTACGATACCGCAACCAACTACTTTAATACCTCAACCGTGGAAAGTGTGGTTCGTGATGTGATGGCTATTAATCCTGATGCGGTGATGGTTATTAAATCTACGGTGCCAGTAGGTTTTACCGAGCGGCTGAAGCAGGATCTGAATTGTGCCAATGTGATTTTTTCTCCGGAGTTTTTGCGTGAAGGGAAGGCACTCCATGACAACCTCTACCCGTCACGAATCATTATTGGCGAACGTTCCGAGCGCGCGCAAGTGTTTGCCCGTCTGCTGTCTGATGCGGCGATTAAACAGGATATTGATATTCTGTTTACCGATTCGACCGAAGCGGAGGCGGTGAAGTTGTTCTCCAATACTTACCTGGCGATGCGCGTTGCGTACTTTAACGAACTGGATAGCTACGCAGAGACGCACGGCCTGAACACCCGTCAGATTATCGAAGGGGTGGGGCTTGACCCTCGTATTGGTTCTCACTACAACAATCCGTCGTTTGGCTATGGCGGTTATTGTTTACCGAAAGATACCAAGCAGTTGCTGGCAAACTTTCAGGAAGTACCAAGTACTTTGGTTCGCGCCATTGTTGATGCGAACGGAGCTCGCAAGGATCATATTGCGGATGCGATTTTGCGACGCACTCCCAGGCTGGTGGGGATTTATCGCCTGGTGATGAAGTCTGACTCTGACAATTTCAGGGCGTCGGCGATTCAGGGTATTATGAAGCGTATCAAGGCCAAGGGCGTTGAGGTTGTGGTATACGAACCTGTGCTTAAAGAAGACAGCTTTTTTAATTCTCGGATGGTTCAGGATCTGGATGCGTTTAAACAAGAGTGCGACGTGATTGTTGCGAACCGCATGTCGCCTGATCTTGTTGATGTCGAGGCCAAGGTCTACACGCGGGATTTATTTGGTGGTGATGCCTGATTGATCGATCAGGATTTGCAAGTGAGTACGCAATACCATTAGCTTAATTGGTGATTGCTAGGAAACCAGTAGGAGGGCGTTTGCGTCCAGTGTCCGGTGGGTGTCATTGATCATCCATCCGGTTCAAGTACGGGTAAGCCCGTTCCTGCATGAGAGAATCGAATTCAGTTTCGAAAGCAGTCATTTTTAAAAATAGCTAACGGAGTTAGTCGGCGTTATCTCAAGGAGGAGCTATGTACAACGACACCTATAACGACACCTATAACTACAACATTATTCATCACGGAGCCGTTACGGGAGTAACGGGTTCCTGTCATCGTCTAACGGTCGATAGTGGTGAGTCCCTTCTGGTTGATTGTGGTTTGTTCCAGGGGGCAGAGGCGACTTCGTCGGATGGGCCAGATACGGAGCTGGATCGCACCCGTATCGATTTTGACGTGAGTCATGTGCGAGCGCTACTGGTCACACATTGCCATATTGATCACGTTGGCCGTATTCCCTATCTGTTGGCTGCCGGATTTAACGGGCCGATTTATGCCACAGTGGCAACTTGTGAATTATTGCCAATGGTTATTGAGGATGCACTCAAGGTGGGAGTTACCCGCAATCGCTCTATTATCGCTCAGGTAATAAAAACCCTGAAAGCGTTACTGGTGCCGCTCCCCTACGATCAATGGTTTGATGTGTCCGGTTTCGACTTCTCCTCTGCGCCGGTGAGGGCACGTTTTCGGGTGGCTGGCCATATTTTGGGTTCTGCCTACATTGAACTGGATATTGGTAACGGACGTCGAGTGCGTGACCGTAAGCGGGTGATTTTTTCAGGAGATTTGGGGGCACCGTATTCGCCTTTATTGCCCGCACCCAAGCCGCCGTATCGTGCCGACACTCTTGTGATTGAAAGTACCTATGGTGACCGTCTTCACGATAGTCGCCGGATTCGGCAAAAACGCTTGCAGTCGCTACTCGAGCGCTGTTTGCGTGATGGCGGGACTATTTTGATTCCGGCGTTTTCGATTGGGCGCACGCAAGAGTTGTTGTACGAACTGGAAGATATTTTTTATCGGCTTGGCAAGTCTTCGCCGCAACAGTCGCCATTATCCGAATATATCGATGTGGTGGTCGATTCGCCGCTTGCGGCTGAGTTTACCCGCCAATACCGTCGTCTGAGTGAACTGTGGGATGCCGAGGCTCGTGGAAGGCTGGAGCGGGGCCGTCATCCGTTGTCGTTCGAGCAGTTACTGACCATCAACTCCCACGAAGAACATCTGCAAACGGTTGGTTATTTACGACGTACGGGCAGGCCGGCCATTGTGATCGCTGCCAGTGGCATGTGCGCTGGTGGCCGTATGGTTAACTACCTGAAAGCCTTATTGCCAGATGCGAGAACGGATGTGTTGTTTGTTGGCTATCAGGCCCGTGGTACACCAGGTCGCGATATTCAGCGCTGGGGGCCAGAAGGCGGGTATGTGGTGCTGGATGGTGAACGTGTAACGATTCAGGCCAATATTCACACGCTGTCTGGATACAGTGCCCATGCTGATCAAAAAGATTTAATAAATTTTGCCACCCGGATGCGCCATCCCCCAGGAGATATTCGGATTGTGCATGGCGATGCGGATGCCAAACAGGCGCTAAAAGCCAGACTGCAAGCAGTGTTGCCAACTGCAAGAGTAGAAATATCGGTTTGACACACACAGGACGATAAATTGGTCGTTATGATGAATGTGATCTGTAGATAACAAAAAAATACTCATTGGTGACAAAGTTGACTGCTTTGAAAGTCTGTGTATTATTTTTTTAAAATGATAGACAGTTCGCAGTGTAGGCTGGATAATTTTGCTGGTCTTGCGGTGATTGGACATAGGCCACAAACTTCTTTTTTATACCTGATCGTAGCCACGAATGTACTAATTGCAGGTGGCTACAAAAGACCAGTTCTGATAGATTTGCGCAAGTTGGGTTACGTGATGTTACAGAGAAAAGTGAAATGATTACTCAGGGAATGATTCGATCTCATCAAAATACCTACGGTGCCTTGTTTCGCTTGTTGGATATCGTGCTGATTCTGGGGTTGTTGCCATTGTGTTTGTGGGCCTACGGACAGCCAATGTCGTTTATTTATTTTTCTGCTGGTTTGTTGTCGTCTATTTCCTATCTGTTAATCGCCGAGTTGTTCGGAGTATACCGATCCTGGCGTGGTACCTCTGCTCTGCATATTCTCTCTGTGGCGGGGTCAGCTTGGGTGTTGGTGTGTGTTGGGCTGACGGCGTTGGCCTTTTTTGCCAAGGTAACATCGGATTTCTCCAGGGTAGTTACTGGGGGCTGGATGCTGTCGGTGGCGGTGTCGATGATGTTATGGCGTTTTGGCTTTGGCCGTTTACTGGGCTATTTGCGTGCCAAGGGGATCAATACTCGACGGACCGCAATTGTTGGGGTAAACGAATGCGCTTTGGCAATGCAGCACCAGCTGGAGTCGGCCCCGGAGTTGGGCTATGTGTTTGGCGGCTTTTTTGATGATCGTAACAATAATAGGGTGCTGGAAGAATACCCGGATATTGTTCTGGAAGGGCAAATTGCCGAGCTAATAAGTAGAACACAGAATGGTGAATTTGAAGTTATTTTTCTGGCGTTACCACTCAAAGCTCAAAAGCGTATTGATGAGATTTTGCAGCACTGTGGCGACACGACGGCATCGGTACATTTGATTCCAGATTTTTTCACATTTAATCTTATTCACGCCCGACTTAGCGAAGTGGGGAATATGCAAACCATTAGTGTTTACGATACACCGATATTTGGCTTTAATGACGTGCTTAAGCGTCTGTTTGATGTTGTTTTTTCGGTGGGGGTGCTAAGTGTGATTACCTTGCCGATGTTGGTGATTGCTGCGGCGATAAAGTTTACTTCCCCTGGGCCGGTTATCTTTAAACAGTACCGTTACGGGCTGGATGGGCGGAAAATTCAGGTGTGGAAGTTCAGAAGCATGAGTGTGATGGAAAACTCTGACAAAGTTGTTCAGGCGCGCAAGGGCGACGCCCGGATTACTCCAGTAGGAGCGTTTATTCGCAAAACCTCTCTGGATGAACTACCCCAGTTTATTAATGTGTTGCAAGGGCGTATGTCTGTGGTTGGCCCCAGACCGCACGCGGTTGCACACAATGAGGAATACCGCAAACTGATCCCCTACTACATGTTGCGGCACAAGGTCAAACCAGGAATCACCGGTTGGGCCCAGATTAATGGTTACCGAGGTGAGACGGATACCCTGGATAAAATGTCTGGCCGGGTGGATTATGACTTGGAATATATTCGTAATTGGTCGTTGTGGATGGACGTTAAAATTGTATTTTTAACCTTTTTCAAAGGTTTTACTGGAAGTCACGTTCACTAATATTTGTCTGAGTAGAGTGACCTTGGTTTGAATAAGTATGGTTTGAATAAGTATGGTTCGATGAAGTACTAGGCAGGGATAATAGGATGATTGTAGAGATAATCATTATCTAGATGGTCTCGAGGTAGTCAGTCTCAGTGTGAATATAGTGAAATGGCATGGTGCCGGTTCAAACTTCGTTTTTTTGGTTATTTTATAAATTTACGAATGATTATTACTTGTAATTTTAGCTGCTTGTAATTCATGTTTTATTCATATCCTGAGTGTAATCTTCCTCAGGTTGTACCGTGATTTGTAAAGGCTATGCCGCGAGGCTGATGTTTTGTCGGGATTGGGCACGCTTCTTACCTGATTGGTTCTGTTGTTGTGGCGCGGTAGCAGATTGCAAGGGTATGTTAGTCCCAGCTTGCCGATGCTGGCCTTGGAGTGTTCCTGGATCTTTGCGGTTAGCTGGATGCCTGCCGGTTTAGTCGGTAGCTTTGTAGGTCTCAGAGGGTGACTTTGCTTCCTGCAGGATGACTTGGTGAAAATTTCACCGCAATGATGCATTTTTGAGGCAATTAGAAAGTTGCCGTACTGTTAATTTCTGTAAGTAACGGTCATAATTGCCCAAATTTTGGACGCCAGAGACTCTGGCAGACGTAAAACTTTTACCAGCCAGTTATTGAGAGGATCGATATGAAAGCTTGGCAGCTACCTTTGTTTGCAATGGCGTCCGTGAGTACGGCCGCGTATGCAGTTCAGCCGGACGGGATCATGCTTGGAAGCGGGGTGACTTTGTTGCCAGGTGTTGAAGTATCCATCAGTGATAACAGTAATATTTATCTGCAAGAAAACGACGAAACCAGCTCTAGCATTACGGCGATACGCCCGAATGTGGCGTTGAAGGCAGATATGGGCGTCACTCAGTTAAACGCCTATTATGAGTTGACGAGCGCTTCCTACGATGCTGACTCTGACGACAACTACCTTGATCAGTTGCTGACTCTGGGGGGGGATGTTGAAATGACTTCCCGCCAGGCGATAGGGTTGGATTTCTCCTTGAAAAAAGGTCACGACCCTCGTGGTTCTGGTTCTCTGGAAGGTCAAACAACTGTCGACCCAAGCGAATATACGGATACAACCTTCGGTGGTGACTATACCTATGGTGCTGATTCTGCCTTTGCTAATGTCACGGTCTACGGTTCCCTCTATAACAAGGAATATTCCAATAATCCGACAGCTACCGATGACTTGAATTACGATAAAACCACCGTTGGGGCTGAACTGGGTCTGAAGGTCAGTTCTACAACGCGGGTGTTGTTTGAAGTGCGCAGCTCAGGTTTGGCTTACGATACGGATCAGGCCAAAGACGATAAGGATGGTAGTATCATGACCTTGCTGGCAGGTGCCAGCTGGGATATCGCGAGTAAAACAACCGGTGACTTCAAAATCGGTACCACCAAGCGTGATTTTGATCACTCGACCGTTGATAGTGATAGCCGCTTTGCCTGGGAAGCCGGCGTTACCTGGACACCGCGTTCTTACTCAGTACTGAATATCACTACCAGCGAGTCAGCCAACGAAACCACTGGTCCGGGTAGCTACAATGCAAACCAGTACACTGCTATTACTTGGGATCATACCTTCTCGCCACTGTGGGCGTTAAAAGCCAATCTGTCGTTAAACAAGGATAACTTTGTAGTTCTGGATAATAGCGGTAGCGATCGTCAAGACAAAACCACCACTATGGGGGTTACGGGTATTTACTCTCCTAATAAAATACTGGATGTAAAAGCGGGTCTGGAAAAGGCATCGCGTACTTCAAATAGCACGGGTCTTGACTATGAAAAGCAAGTTTTGTCGGTAGGTATAGATTTAGCGTTCTAGGCTGTTGTGCCTTGCGTTTATTGATCATCGGCCTGTTTTCAGGCCGATGATTTTTTTGGTTAGTTGTTTACAGGATGTCCTAATGCTGCGGTTGTTCGGCCTGTTTATTGTGTATTGTCTCTCTTTCGCTGCATTAGCGAACCCCAATCAGTACCGTTTGGGTGCTGGTGACCTCATACAGATCAGTGTATACGACGAACCTGACCTGAGTCTGGACGTGCGTATTGGCTTGTCTGGTGATATTTCTTTTCCTTTGTTGGGTGATGTCACCGTTGCTGGGTTAAGCCCGAAGGAACTGGAGGTGCGTCTTGTTGAGCGTCTGAAGGGGCCTTATTTACTCGATCCCAGTGTTACGGTATCCATCGTTGAATATCGCCCTTTTTATGTAACCGGAGAAGTAGTAAAACCTGGAAATTATGCGTTTCATCCGGGGCTGACTGTCGACAAGGCGATTTCTATTGCTGGTGGTTTTACTGAGCGGGCTTCGAAAGGCAAAATTTTTGTGATGCACGACCAGAGCCCCTATGAATCTATTGCTGAAGATGCGAAACGCAGTAAGGAGAAGAAGACGGTGAAGCTTTACGACGTAGTTCAGCCTGGTGATGTGATTACTGTGGAGCAGAGTTTCTTCTGATTGATTTATGAATATGAATGAGAGAACACCAGGGTTTGGCTCTTCAGCATCGCAGTCGGTCGAAGTGATCGACTTGATGCATTACTGGCATGTATTTCGCCGCCATTTGACCAAGATTATTGCTCTTAGCGCAGTGGCTACCCTGATTGCGGTTTTGGTGGTGATGTCGATGACACCTATTTACAGGGCCACAACCACTTTGTTGATTGAGGCGGAAGAGGCCAAGATTCTGTCTATCGAAGAAGTGTATGGTTTGGGTGGGCAGTCTTCGGAATACCTCCAGACTCAGTTTGAAATTCTGAAGTCCCGTGAATTAGCCAAGCGGGTCGCACTCAAACTGAACTTGATAAAAACCCCAGAATTTAATCCGTATCACCCGGCAAACAAAAAATCGTTTTCCATCAAGGAGTACATCTTTGGTGAAAGCGAACCGCCAACCGATGCCGATATTCTAGCTGCTACTGTTGATACATTTTGGCAAGCCGTTTCAATAGATCCGTTGCGTAAAACCCAGTTGGTGAAAATTTCTGTTGAGAGTCGTGATCCAGAATTGGCTCGGGTTGCATCCGATGCGATGGCGACTGCGTATATTCAATCGCAACTGGAAGCCCGTGTTGGGCTGACTCAGCAGGCGGCTGCCTGGTTGTCGGAACGTTTGGGTGGCCTGAAAGAGCGATTGGAAGACTCAGAACACAAGTTGCAGAATTATCGTGAGGCCAACGATATTATTGATGTTGCTGGTGTTGATACCCTGGTGTCCAAGCAACTGGATGAAATTACCGAGCGTCTGGTGGATGCCAGCTCCAAGCGCCTGGAAGCAGAAACGGTTTATCGGCAGCTTAACTCTTTGACCGATCGCAGCTACAACAGTTTGAGCAGTTTTCCTGTGATTCTCAGTAATCCGCTGGTGGTGCGGCTGCGTGAGAATGAAACCAATGCCGAATTAAAAGTATCCGAGCTTTCCAAACGTTACGGTGCCAAACACCCCAAGATGATTGCGGCGCAATCCGATCTGGATGCGGTACGAGATTCGGTCGCAACACAAATGAAACGTATCGCAACAGGTATCGAGAAAGAATATTCCTCGGCCAAAATCAAGGAAGCTGCGCTGGAAAAAGCACTGGCAGATAAAATCAAGGACGTGCGTAATTTGAACCGTACGGAATTCGCGCTAAACGAATACACGCGCGAAGTGAGTGCTAATCGTACCATGTACGAAACCTTTTTTAACCGTATTCGTGAAACCACCGAAACAGGTGATTTGCAAACAGCGAACGCACGTATTTCCGATCCCGCAGTTTTACCAAAAATTCCAGTTAAACCGAATAAAAAGCTGGTTGTGGCCTTGGCGTTGGTGGTCAGTTTGATGTTCGGTGTTGGCCTGGCGTTTTTGCTGGATGCATTGGATGCCACACTCAAAAATGCAGAAGACATCGATCGTAAGTTGGGAGTGCCGTTGCTGGGTATGCTACCGATGATTGAAGAATCGGTATTGGAAAAACTGGGTCTTGAAGAGGGGCGGTTGGTACGGGCGTTTTCAGATGATTCGTTACACGGGTTTTCTGAGTCGGTTCGAACCTTGCGTACCAGCTTGACCCTGGCTGGTTTGGAGCACTCGTCCAAGGTGGTGCTGTTGACGTCTTCCGTACCAGGAGAAGGTAAAACCACAACCTCTGCCAACCTGGCTGAAGCCTATGGGCAAATGGAAAAGACCCTGTTGATTGACGCGGATATGCGTCGACCGACCATGGCGAAGAAGCTGGGTTTGCCCCATAACAGTAAAGGCTTGTCGAATGCGGTGGCGTATCCGGATACTTTGGAAGAATGTATCCATCATATGGAAGAACTGAATATCGACGTTATTCCATCCGGGCCAATTCCACCGAATCCGCTGGAGCTGTTGAGTTCTCGGAATTTCGAACAGTTGCTGGATACATTACGTGGCCGGTATCAGCGTATTATTATCGACTCTGCACCTATGCGGTTGGTGAGTGATGCTTTGTATCTTTCAACATTGGTTGATGGCGTTGTGTATGTTGTTAAAGCGGATGCAACCAAGGATAAGTGGGTTAAAGGCAGTTTGACCAAGCTGGATGAGTCGAATGCACGGATATTTGGTGTGTTGCTGAACCAGCTGGATGTCAATAAAGAGGCTCGTTACAGTGGCTATGGCTACTATGCAGGTTATTACGATGCCTACGGTTATACCTCCAACGACAAACAGTCCTGATTCCAGGGCTGTTACTGTGCTGAACACGCCCGTCTGGTTGGTCGTGTTCGGTCGCTTCTTTTGGCTGCCTGCTGTGCCTGTTATTGCGATGTGTGTGTATCTGTCGTTTGTACATTCATTGGTGCTAATGGGGGAGCGCACAAACGTTTTTCCTTCTGGTAATAACGCTTGGCTGGATGTGGCTGAAAATCTGGATGTGTTGGGTATCCCGGATATCTACGAGGCACAGGGCCTATATTTTCATCAACAAGGGATGCTGCTGGAAGGTGCTGTCAGAACGGAAGTGCTGGAGCGCTCGGCGGCTTATTGGGATTCTGCGGCAAGGTTACGCCCGGATTGGCCTTATTATCCCTTGTCTGCTTTGGCTGCCGAGGTCGCCTACAATGCTCCTGCAAAGCGCATTCAGGATCGCTTGGATCAATTGATGCAAATAGCCCCTAATGAGCGCGGCTTGTACCTTAATTTGTTTCAGTATGCTTTTCTGGCGTGGGATAAGCTTCGTATTGATCAGCAGGGCTGGATTTTACAACAGGTCCAATTACCGGGTGGTAATACATTCAGCCGGGCTGTTCAGGCTGCCAAACATACTGACAAGCTGTATTTACTCTGTGCCAAGTTACCATGGAACAAGATTGGGAAATTTTGTCGTTAGCTGTTAACAAAGCGCCGCCAAGCGTAATACACCGCCGCAAATTTTAGCGCTGAAGAGCGCTACAATTGGTAGGAGGTTCTTGGTAGGGTGTATTAGCCTCAGGCGTAATACACCGCAATATTGCGCTGGATAAGGTTTTGTCAGAAATTTTCTGTTGACGTAAACAAGCCAACGCGAAGATCCTTGGCGGTGTAAATTTCACGACCATCAACTTCCATACTGGCGTCGGCAATGCCCATGACCAGTTTCTGTTCCATCACGCGTTTGATGCTAATGCGATAAGTTACTTTTTTAGCGGTCGGCAAGACTTGTCCGCGAAATTTGACTTCTCCGCTACCCAGTGCTCGGCCTCGGCCTGGGTTGCCGCGCCAGCCGAGGTAGAAGCCTACCAATTGCCACATGGCGTCGAGTCCGAGACAGCCTGGCATCACCGGGTCGCTTTCAAAGTGGCAATCAAAAAACCACAGTGCTGGATCTATATCCAGTTCGGCAACAATTTCACCTTTACCATAGTTTCCGCCTTCGTTGCTGATGTTGGTGACGCGATCCATCATCAGCATATTGGGCAATGGCAAACGGGCGTTCCCTTCACCAAAAAGTTGACCGTGACCGCAGGATAAAAGGGCTTCGCGATCGTAAGAATGTTGGCGAGTCATGCACGCTTCCTCGTTGTTATGGCATGTTCTTCAAAGTGCCGGGTAAGATGACACAGCGGTTTGTTTAACGCTAATGAAGGTTACTTGAAATAAAGGAAATAATAGCAATCGGCTGTTTTGGGTTATGAATTCGGCAGATTTCTATTGTTTTCGGGTTATTTGCGTTTTGTGTCTTGTTGGTGCATCGGCTTGTTGGTGTTCACGGTATGAAAATGAAAATTCCAACTCGGTGTTAACTGCTTGTCCGTGTAGTGGTTTTGGGTAGTCAGCATTTTTCTACCAGCAGGCTGCCAATGGAATAGCCCGCTCCGAATGAGCAGATCAGGCCCTTGTCGCCCGCTTCAAAATCATTCTGGTGGCGATGGAACGCAATGATGGAGCCGGAAGAGGCGGTGTTGGCAAATTCGTCCAGTACGACAGGGGCTTCGTTATTTTCCGGCAGCCGTCCAAGCAGTTTTTTTACGGCGAACAGGTTCATATTGATGTTGGCCTGATGCAGCCACATGCGCTTCAAATCGCTGGCGCTTAGCTGGTTCTGGCTCAGCTGGCGTTCTATAAAGTCGGTGACCAGCGGCAGCAATTCCTTGAATACCTTGCGTCCTTCTTGTTTGAAGTAGGGGCGGCTGTCGGGCAGGGCGTCCTGACAATGGTCGGTATAATTGCCGTCGCAACGGATATTATCGGAAAAACGGGTGAGCTGTTGGGTGTCCAGAATTCGGAAGCCGGATTGTTTGTCATTGTGGTGTTCCGGTTCCAGTACCGCTGCTGTGGCGACATCGCCAAAAATAAAATGGCTATCCCGCGAGGTCAGGTCGACCTGAGGGGTTACAAATTCTGGATTAACGAGCAGGGCGCGTTTGGCGGTTCCGGCTTTGAGGGCGTTGTAAGCACTGATCAACCCAAAGGTGGCGGATGAGCAGGCGATCCCCATATCGTAGGCATAGCCAGAACAGCCCAGCTTGTGCTGGATTTCAACTGCAATCGATGGGTAGGCACGTTGATGATTGGTGCAGGCGACGATCAGCAGGTCAATGTCGGCTGGTTGCAGGTTGGCCGCTGCCAGCGCGGCACGTGCTGCGGCCAGTCCCATGGTGACGGCTTCGGGTTCTTCGCCTTCCCTGGTTGGGTCAAAAGTCGGGCGCATGCGCTTGATGTCCAGCATGCCTTGTTTGTGCATGGTGTAGCGGTGTTTGATACCAGAGGCTTTTTCAATGAATTCGGCGCTTGAGAGTGGTGCGGCGCTGGTTTCTCCGGCGGCAATGGCGCTGGCGTTATCGCTGTTGTGTTGTTCTGCCCAGGTATTGTAGGCCGCTACCAGCTCTTCGTTGCTGATGCTTTCGCTGGGGGTATACAGGCCGGTGCCTGTTATCAGGATGTCTGTCATTCTTGGCTACCTTGTTTTTGCCTATTATCGACAGATTGCTGTCATATTCCAAATATTCATGGATGTTTTTCCCTGAGCTGTTTTTGTTTCTTGAAATCAAGGGCGACACATGCGGAAATTGGAGCTTGCCAGTCGGGTGCTTGGGTGAGGGTTTCTTGTGGTTCGGGATTATTTAATGGTGTTACGCACTCTCTGGCTGGGAGGAATTTGGGTGTGTGCCTGGCTGGTACGGCCGTTACTGGAGCAACAGGGCTATTTCCCCCATCATGGTTTGGTTGTTATGCACTGGATGGTTGCGCTGGGGGTGGCGGTCGCCGCCTTGATGGTAGTGCTGGCAGCGTTTGGTCGAATCCTTCAGTGGGACTCAAGAGCGGTTCAGTTGTTACTGGTCATGTTGCTGTTATCGCTGCTGTATTTTGGCCTGATGCCTTGGTGGAAGCTGCAGATGATGGTACTGCATGCGCTGTGTGTTCTCGGCGCGGTGTGGGTGATGCTGGCGCCCAGATTCGTGTTGTGAATTCGGGTAAATCTTTATTAATACAGGAAAAAGCAGGCCACGATATCTCGATGCATCGTGGCCAGAGCGGGGTCAGGGCTTGCTATCGCCACGCTGCAGGTTAGACAAGTTGATCTTGGCGCGTGGATTGCGGCGCAACAACAGTGCCGTATTGCCAATCTGCTGTACCAGCATGGCTTTGGTGATTCCGAGCAGCTCGGCAATGACGGCTTTTTTCAGATCTCTGTCGCCCACGGATACCTTGATTTTGATCAGCTCGTGGTCGTCGAGTGCGCGATTAAGTTCTTCGAGCACGCCTTCGCTCAGGCCATTGCTGGCAACGGTAACAACCGGGTTCAGGTTGTGGCCAATAGCGCGATACGCTTTCTTTTGTTCGTTGGTGAGCGGCATTTGTTTGTCCGGCCCTCGGGTGAGAGTGTTAAAATAATCTGCCCTGATGAACAGGGTATGACGCAAGAGTATATCTGACCGGAAGGCAAACCCCTATGGCACGATCCAAATCCAGCGCAGGCTGGTTAAAGGAACATGTGGACGATATGTATGTCCAGAAGGCACAGCAGGATGGTTATCGAACCCGTGCCAGCTACAAATTGATTGAACTGGATGAAAAAGATCAGCTGCTGCGCTCCGGCATGACCGTGATTGATCTGGGGTCGGCTCCTGGAGGCTGGTCGCAGGTGGTGGTGCAGCGGGTTGGGGAGCAGGGTACGGTGATTGCCTCTGATATTTTATCTATGGACACGATAGCAGGGGTTGACTTTATTCAGGGCGATTTTACCGAGGAATCAGTATTTAATGTACTGATGGAACGTATCGGTTCCAATCGGGTAGGCCTTGTAATTTCAGATATGGCCCCCAATATGAGTGGAGTGAGTTCGATTGATCAGCCCGGTGCGATGTATCTGGTTGAGCTGGCGCTGGATATGGCGCGACAAGTGTTAAGTCCTGGTGGCAATTTTGTCGCCAAGGTGTTTCAGGGAGAAGGGTATGATGATTACCTCAAGGATCTTCGTGCATCCTTTGATAAAGTGCTGATTCGCAAGCCCAAGGCGTCCAGGCCCAGGTCTCGAGAGGTCTATATTGTTGCGAAAGGTTTCCGTGGCTAGTGGATGCTTGCTAAGCTAAGACAGAATCAAGGCGTTATACGCCTGTAATAGAGAGGTAGTGCCACCCATGGCAAAGAATTTCGTACTGTGGGCAGTGATTGCTGCGGTCCTGATGATGGTGTTTAACAACTTCCAGAACGTCGGGCGTGGTAATGAACTGTCGTACTCAGAATTTATCACTGCTGTTGAAAGCGGCCAGGTTGAGCGCGTTACGATTGCGGGTCAGAACATTACCGGCACCAGCAGCAATGGTGAGTCGTTTGAAACTGTACTGCCAGCTTATGACGACAAGCTGATGGATACTCTGCTGAATAATCAGGTCAAGGTGGTTGGTGAAAAGCCTGAAAAGCAGGGCTTCTTTACCCAGTTACTGCTGGCGTCGCTGCCTATTTTGATCATTCTGGCGGTGTTTATGTTTTTCATGCGTCAGATGCAAGGGGGCGGTTCCGGTCGCGGAGGCCCGATGGCCTTTGGTAAAAGCAAGGCCAAGCTGCTGAGTGAAGACCAGATCAAAACCACCTTTGAAGATGTGGCTGGTTGCGATGAAGCGAAGGAAGACGTTAAAGAGCTGGTTGAATTTCTGCGTGACCCTGGCAAGTACCAGCGACTGGGAGGCAAGATTCCCCGTGGTGTCTTGATGGTGGGGCAGCCCGGTACGGGTAAAACCCTGCTGGCCAAAGCGATTGCCGGTGAAGCCAAGGTGCCGTTTTTCTCCATCTCTGGTTCTGACTTCGTCGAAATGTTTGTTGGCGTGGGTGCATCCCGTGTGCGGGATATGTTTGATCAGGCCAAGAAGCAGGCACCTTGTATTATCTTTATTGATGAAATCGATGCCGTTGGTCGTTCTCGTGGTGTTGGGATTGGCGGCGGTAACGATGAGCGCGAACAGACCCTGAACCAGTTGCTGGTTGAGATGGACGGCTTTGAGGTTAACGACGGCATTATTGTGATTGCTGCTACTAACCGCCCTGATGTACTCGACCCTGCGCTGTTGCGTCCTGGTCGCTTCGATCGCCAGGTGGTGGTCGGTTTGCCGGATATTCGTGGCCGTGAGCAAATCCTCAAGGTGCATATGCGTAAAGTACCTGTTGCAGACAATGTTAATGCTTCTGTGATTGCCCGTGGTACGCCAGGATTTTCCGGCGCAGATCTGGCGAATCTGGTGAATGAAGCAGCGTTGTTTGCGGCACGTGCAAACAGCAATCACGTTACCATGGAAGAGTTCGAGCAAGCCAAGGACAAGATCCTGATGGGTGCCGAACGCAAGACCATGGTGATGTCGGAGAAAGAAAAGACCAACACAGCCTATCATGAGGCAGGTCACGCCATTGTTGGGCGTCTGGTGCCGGAGCATGACCCTGTTTACAAGGTTTCGATTATTCCGCGTGGACGGGCACTAGGCGTCACTATGTTCTTGCCTGAAGAAGATCGTCATTCCATCAGCAAACGTGGTATCGAAAGCAATATCTGTTCGCTTTATGGCGGACGTATTGCTGAAGAGATGACTCTGGGTCGGGATGGTGTTACGACAGGTGCTTCCAACGACATTGAGCGTGCGACCAAGTATGCCCGCAACTATGTTACCAAGTGGGGGTTGTCCGAGAAACTGGGCGCACAGCTGTACACCGAAGAAGAGCAGCAAGGCTATTTGGGAGCGGCAGGTGGTGGCCAGTTGTCCCATCTTTCAGACGATACCGCGCGAGTGATTGATGCTGAAGTCAAAGGCCTGCTGGATCGTTGTTATCAGCGTGCAGCGACCATTCTGGAAGAAAATCGTGACAAGCTCGAGCTGATGAAAGACGCCTTGATGGAATATGAGACGATCGATGCAGATCAGATCAACGAGATCATGTCTGGACGTAAGCCGAGCCCGCCAAAGTCATGGGATGACCGCAATTCCTCAGGGCCTTCTGCACCTGCCAGCGAAGAAAGTCGCGATATGGCACGGGATCCGGATGATGATGCAGCCGGAGAAACTGCCAGCGATCGTTGACAGCTTCTGTTTGGTTTTTAAAGAGCGGCAGTCGCCGCTCTTTCTGTTTCTGATTGTTTCTGGCTGTTTCTGTTTTTGTGCGTTGCCAATACGGGTTCAGAGGTTTCCCTGAGTCAATTTGCCGTGGTCGGAGATGGACGAGCCGGTTTAGTTACACGTGTGTGGAAACAGGATGGTTCTCCGCTATCTGAATGGATAAAAAACGCAGTGATTCTTCAATGTGGTAAACGCCAGTTGTCCCTTGTTCGCCCGGTGGTGATGGGGATCGTGAATACAACTCCTGATTCTTTTTCTGATGGTGGCTGCTACAACAGTCTGGAGGCTGCTTTGCGTCAGGCTGCGCGTCTGGTTGCTGACGGTGCTGAAATAATCGACATTGGTGGTGAATCTACCCGGCCTGGTGCCGATCCGGTGTCGACATCGGCAGAGCTGGATCGGGTGGTGCCTGTTGTTGCGGCCATTGCCCGAGAGCTCGATGTGGTTATTTCTGTTGATACCAGTACGGCTGAGGTGATGGCTGAGTCTGCCGTGGCAGGCGCGCATTTGATTAACGACGTTCGTGCGCTGGGGCGGAATGGCGCGATCGAAGCTGCTGCGGCGTCTGGCTTGCCGATATGCCTGATGCATATGCAAGGGCAGCCGGATTCCATGCAGCAAGCCCCGCACTACGACTCTGTTGTTGACGAGGTCTACGGTTTTCTTGAGCAGCGAATTCAAGCCTGTCTGGCGGCCGGAATCGATAGCAGCCGGCTGTTGGTTGATCCCGGTTTTGGCTTTGGTAAAAGCTGCGAACACAACTTTGAATTGATGCGACGACTACAAGCGTTTGCCCGGCTGGGTCTGCCAATATTGGCGGGCTTGTCCCGCAAGCGCATGATTGCTGAAGTAACCGGTGTAATACAGCCGAATCAGCGGGTGACGGGCAGTGTTGCTGGCGCGGTGATTTGTGCTATGAATGGTGCCCGGATTCTACGGGTGCATGACGTTAAGGAAACAGTTGAAGCGATGAAAGTAGTGTCGGCGACGTTGGGAGTACTTCATGGCTAGGCAATATTTTGGTACCGATGGTATTCGTGGTCGGGTAGGTGAAGCCCCTATTACACCGGACTTTGTTATGCGGCTCGGCTGGGCGGCGGGCAAGGTGTTCTCTCAGCAGGGTAAAAGCAAAATCCTGATTGGCAAGGACACCCGTATCTCGGGTTATATGTTTGAATCGGCGCTTGAAGCCGGGTTGTCTGCAGCGGGGGTTGATATTGCCTTGCTGGGGCCAATCCCCACACCGGGTATAGCTTACTTGACCCGAACGTTTCGTGCTCAGGCCGGGATTGTCATCAGCGCTTCTCACAACCCTTATTATGATAATGGCATCAAGTTTTTCTCCGGGCTGGGACAAAAGTTGCCTGACGCGACCGAGGAAGCCATTGAGCACTATTTGCAGCAGCCCATGGTTTGTGTCGATTCGCAGCAATTGGGCAAGGCGGTACGGATCAATGATGCGGCCGGGCGTTATACCGAGTTCTGTAAGGGAACCGCCAGCTCGTTGAATTTACGTGGCCTGAAAATTGTGCTGGATTGCGCTCATGGTGCAACCTATGCGATAGCGCCGGCGGTATTTTCTGAGCTGGGGGCCGAAATTATTGTGCTGGCCAATCAGCCAGACGGATTTAACATTAATCGTGATGTGGGTTCGACCGAACCAGAATTGTTACGCCGCCGGGTATTGGAAGAAAGTGCAGACCTGGGCATCGCCTTTGATGGTGATGGTGACCGGGTGGTGATGGTGGATCATCGCGGTGAACTGGTTGATGGCGATCAGCTGTTGTATATCATGGCTGTCCATGCACAGCAAAGCGGTCGCTTGCGGGGTGGGGTGGTCGGAACACTGATGAGTAATATGGGCCTGGAGTTGGGCCTGCGCGAGCTGGATATCCCTTTTTTGCGAGCCAGGGTGGGTGACCGCTATGTGATGCAAAAACTGGATGAACAAGGCTGGCGTCTGGGTGGAGAGTCGTCTGGTCATTTGCTGGCACTGGATGTGCAGACCACTGGTGATGGTATTGTGGCTGCGTTGCAGGTGCTGACGGCCTTGATGGAAACCGGCACTTCGTTACATGACTGGCACACGCGCATGCGCAAAATGCCGCAGGTCATGATTAATGTACAGCGCAGTAAACAGATGGATATCAATACGTCGGTCGCTATTCGAGAAGCCGTTGTGGATATTGAATCGACTCTGGCTGGGCGCGGTCGAGTGTTATTACGACCGTCTGGTACTGAGCCGGTGGTGCGGGTGATGATTGAGGCAGAAACAGACACGCTGGCCAAAACGTTGGCACAGCAGCTGGCTGCTGTTGTTGAATCTGAATTGAGTGGGTAAAGCAGAACTGAATTGTTGAACGGACTGCTTATTGGGTGGCCGGGGTGAGCGGGTGAATGCGCGCTTCGGCTTGTTTCGCGGACGCTTCTTGGATAGTATCTGCGCTCTTTGAATTTGGGAGTATCCCGTGCGTCGCTTGATGATTGCCGGTAACTGGAAAATGAACGCTGCGAGCGACACAACGGCTGCATGGCTTGATGCCGTTGTCGCAGTGAATGCACCGGAGCGCGATCTGGTGGTGTGTCCGCCGTTTCCGTATCTGGGTCAGGTGGTTGCAGGGCTTGAACAAAGTCAGCTCCAGGTGGGTGCACAGAATTGTGCCAGCGAAGAGGCCGGTGCTTATACCGGTGAGGTGTCTGTTGCCATGCTCGCTGACGTAGGCTGCCAGTACGTTATTATCGGCCACTCCGAGCGTCGTGCACTGTATGCCGAAAGCAACGAGCTGGTACTGGCGAAAACGCGTCGTGTACTGACGGCTGGCCTGAAAGCGATTGTTTGCGTTGGTGAAACACTGTCAGAGCGTCAGGCGGGTAATGCTGAGCAAGTTGTTGGTCAGCAGTTGTCGCTACTGCTTTCGGAGCTGAGCACCTCGGAATGGCAAGCGGTGATTATTGCCTATGAGCCGGTCTGGGCTATCGGTACTGGCGAAACGGCAACGCCGGAGCAAGCTCAGGCGGTGCATCAATTTATTCGCAGTCAGCTGGCGGCTCGTGATGTTGGCTTGGCCGAAGCGACTCAAATTCTCTACGGCGGCAGCGTAAAAGCAGATAATGCCCGAGAATTGTTTTCTCAACCCGATATCGATGGCGGTCTGGTGGGCGGTGCTTCACTGGATGCTGACCAATTTCTGAAAATTTGCACGGCTTAGGAAAGTATGGAATCTATCATTCTCGTTGTTCATGTCCTGTTGGCACTTGGTATCGTTGGTTTTGTGATGTTGCAGCAAGGCAAGGGCGCTGATGCCGGCGCTTCGTTTGGTGCTGGCGCGTCGCAAACTGTCTTTGGCAGCAGCGGCTCAGGCAATTTTCTCAGTCATACGACGGCCTACCTGGCGGCGGCTTTTTTTGTTACCAGCCTGGGGTTGGGTATTTATGCCAAGCAAAAGGCCGAAAGTGTGGCAAATATTGGTATTCCTGCTCAGGAAGTGATTGAAAAGCTTGAGAAAGATACCCCACTTGTGGAAGAATACGCGCCTGCTTTGGATGCACCTGAATTAGATGCATCTTCGACCGATGAACCTGTGGTTGAACAAACCAACCAGTAGGCTCATTTGGCCAAGTCTTGATGCGGATGTGGTGGAATTGGTAGACACGCCATCTTGAGGGGGTGGTGAGCAATGCTCGTGCGAGTTCGAGTCTCGCTATCCGCACCAACCCAGCTTTAGTGAAAAAGCGATGCTGTTCGCTTTTTTGGTCTGAACGCCCTATAATGCGTCGGCCTTAAGCTGTCCCCAAGCCCCTCATGTCAGGGGCTTTTTAGTAGCTGTCGTCACCGTCAAACGCTGTCTGGTGACGAATGCCGGAAGATTGGTATCGTTCGGCGTAAAGATTTGGCAGATCTGTTGTCTGGTAGTCAGGCAGCAATATCGGGCTGGGCACTAGGTGCCCAGTTTTTGTTTCTGAGAGGTAAAAAATATTGGCACGTGACGCCCGCTTGCTGGAAATGTTGGCTCCCGTTGTTGAATCAATGGGCTTTGTCTTCTGGGGTCTTGAGCTTGTTGCTCAGGGACGCCATGCGTTGTTGCGGGTGTATATTGACCATGCAGACGGGATTACTGTCGACAATTGCGCGGACGTCAGTCGTCAGATTGGCAGTGTGCTGGATGTAGAAGACCCGATTTCCCAGGACTACACTCTGGAAGTGTCTTCCCCCGGCATGGATCGTCCCCTGTTTACCATGGATCAATACACGCAGTCGGTTGGTGAAATGATCGAATTACGTCTGCGTATGCCTTTTGATGGACGCCGCAAATTCAAGGGACGTCTTCAGGGCATAGAGGAGCAGGATCTTGTTTTGCTGGTCGATGACCACGAATACCTGCTGCCTGTCGAGCTGATTGAAAAAGCTCATATTGTTCCCAATTTTGATAACTAAGGTTGCATAGCGAGGCTGGAAGATGAGTAAAGAAATTCTCCTGGTCGCGGAAGCGGTTTCCAACGAAAAAGGCGTATCGCGAGACGTTATTTTTGAGGCCATCGAATCGGCATTGGCCGCCGCCGCGAAGAAACGCTACGAAGATGAAGAAGCGACAATTCGGGTTGATATTGATCGCAAGACGGGTGACTACGATACTTATCGTAGCTGGCTGGTCGTGAGCAACGATGTGGTGCCAGGCCTGGGGGACGAGTTGACCTTGCAGGAAGCGCATGACATCGACATCAATCTCCAGCCCGGTGACACCTACGAAGTTCAGGTTGATAATCCGGATTTTGGTCGTATTGCAGCTCAGGCTGCCAAACAGATTATTGTTCAGAAAGTACGTGAAGCTGAACGCGCCCAGATTGTTGAGCAATATCAGCACCGGGTGGGCGAGATTGTTAACGGCACCGTTAAAAAAGTGACCCGCGACAACGTCATTGTTGATCTTGGCAATAACGCTGAAGGCCTGCTACCGAAAGACCAGCTGATTGGCCGGGAAATCATGCGTATGGGGGATCGCGTACGCGCTATTCTGCATGCCGTTCGCCCTGAAAATCGTGGTCCCCAGCTGATGCTGAGTCGTACAATTTCAGAAATGCTGATCGAACTGTTCCGCATCGAAGTACCTGAAATTGCAGAAGAAGTGATCGAAATCAAGGGTGCTTCTCGTGATCCCGGTTCGCGCGCCAAAATTGCAGTAAAAACCAACGACAAGCGAATAGATCCAGTCGGGGCCTGTGTTGGCATGCGCGGAGCGCGTGTGCAGGCGGTGACCAACGAACTGGGTGGCAGTGAGCGTATTGATATCGTGCTCTGGGATGATAATCCGGCGCAACTGGTCATCAACGCTATGGCTCCTGCCGACGTTGCCTCCATCGTTATGGATGAAGAAACCAATACAATGGACGTGGCGGTAGAAAATGACAACCTGGCTCAGGCGATCGGTCGTGGTGGACAAAATGTCCGCCTGGCATCGGAGCTGACGGGCTGGACAATCAATGTCATGACGATCGAAGATGCTGCCGCCAAGCAGAATCAGGAAGCGTCGGCTTACATTGATAACTTCATTAACGCACTCGACATCGAAGAAGATTTTGCGGTGTTGCTGGTTGAAGAAGGCTTTACCACGCTGGAAGAGATTGCCTACATCCCGATTGACGAGATGCTGGAAATCGAAGAGCTGGATGAAGATATGGTAAATGAACTCCGTACTCGCGCCAAAGACGTGCTGCTGACCCGGGCAATTGCCTCGGAAGAGAAGCTCGAACAGTCGCAGCCAGCAGCAGACCTGCTGGAAATGGAGGGCATGGAAAAACACCTGGCACTGGTATTGGCCAGTAAAGGTATCTGTACGATGGAAGATCTTGCCGAGCAATCCATTGACGACCTGATGGACATTGAGGATATGACCGAGGAGAAAGCGGCGGACCTCATCATGACCGCACGCAAGCCCTGGTTTGAGGGCAATGATTAATCTACTCACTCGGCATAGGAGAAACGTATGGCAGAAGTAACAGTTAAAGAACTCGCCGACGTGGTGGGGACCAGCGTAGACCGCTTGTTGTCCCAAATGAAAGAAGCGGGCCTGCCACAGACCGCAGCAGAACAACGAGTGTCGGACGATGAAAAAGCAGGCTTGTTGGCCTTTTTGAAAAAAAGCCATGGCGATGCAACGGATTTGGCACCCCAGAAAATCACCTTGAAGCGCAAGGTGACAACTACCTTGAAAACCGGTCAGGGTGGCAAGAAAGCCGTTTCTATTGAAGTGCGCAAAAAACGTACTTACGTCAAGCGCGATGACATGGATAAGGACGTTGAAGCGGCACGTCAGGCAGAAACTGAACGTCTGGCTGCAGAAACCAAGGCGGCAGAAGATGCTGTTCGAGTTGCAGAACGACGTGTGATTGAAGAACGTACTGCTCGCGCAGCACGTGATGCCGCAGAAGCAGAGTCTCGTGCCCAGGCCGAAGCTGCCAGCAAGCCAATTACAGAAACCGCACGGGTCAGTATTGCACCGCGTGCGGATTCGAAGGCAGGTATTGCCAAAGCAGCCGCTGAAAAAGCCGCAAAAGAAGCCGCCGCCGCGAAAGCAGCTGCCGCCGCCAAGGCAGCGAGTATTGCTCGTGCCAAGCCAGCAGTGGCCAAGACAGAACCAGCACCTGCCCAGCAGCCCAAGCGCGATGACCGTGCCCCTCGTCCGAGTAAGCCGGTAGCGACTGCGAAAGCCAAAGCGAAGCCGCTGACGGCAGAAGAAGATGCAGCCCAGAAACGCGCTGAAGCGGAAGCGGCTCAGCAACGCCAGGAAGAGCATCGCAAGAAGAGCAAGGTTGTTGATAAAAAACGCTCGGATACCCGCGAAGACAGCCGTTATATGGATGCCGATGGTGGCCAGAATGCCGGACGTCGTCGCAGCAAGCCAAAAGGCAAGGGCAGTCGCAGCCGTCAACAGCAGCAAAACAACAATGAACACGCCTTTACACGTCCAACCGCTCCGGTTATCCGTGAAGTTGAATTGCCAGAAGCCATTACGGTGGGTGAACTGGCATCCCGGATGAGTGTAAAAGCCGGTGAAGTGATCAAGATTCTGATGGGTATGGGCGTGATGGCGACCATCAACCAGACCCTGGATCAGGACACGGCGACCCTGCTGGTCGAAGATATGGGTCACAAGGTGACCAAGCTGATCTCTGATAACCAGCTGGAAGAAGACGTTACTGACTCAGTATCCTACGAGGGTGAAGAAAAACCTCGTGCGCCAGTGGTTACCGTCATGGGTCACGTTGACCATGGTAAAACCTCGTTGCTCGACTATATCCGTCGCACACGGGTTGTTGCTGGTGAAGCCGGTGGTATTACCCAGCATATCGGTGCCTATCACGTCGAAACGGATCACGGCATGGTGTCGTTCCTGGATACACCGGGACACGCCGCCTTCACGGCTATGCGTGCTCGTGGTGCGCAGTCAACCGACGTGGTGATTCTGGTTGTCGCCGCCGATGATGGTGTTATGCCGCAAACAGAAGAAGCGGTACAGCACGCTCGTGCCGCTGGTGTTCCTCTGGTGGTTGCGATTAACAAAATGGACAAGGAAGGGGCGGACGTCGATCGCGTCAAGAACGAATTGTCGGCTCGCGGTGTTTTGCCAGAAGATTGGGGCGGTGATGTGCCGTTTATTCCTGTTTCTGCGCATACCGGCCTGGGTGTCGATGAGTTGCTCGAAGCGGTACTGTTACAGGCTGAAGTTCTTGAACTGAAAGCACACTTTGAGGGCCCTGGACGCGGTGTCATCGTCGAATCCCGTCTCGACAAGGGACGTGGTCCGGTAGCTACCATGCTGGTACAGAACGGTACGCTGAAGAAAGGCGATATCGTACTGGCAGGCACCTGTTATGGTCGTGCTCGTGCCTTGCTGGACGAAAACGGCAAACCGGTTGATGCCGCTGGCCCATCGATTCCGGTTGAAATTCTGGGTCTGAATGGCACACCAGATGCTGGTGACAGCTTCATGGTGGTTGAAAACGAGAAAAAAGCCCGTGAAGTGGCTGAATATCGTGAAAACAAGGCCAAGGAGCAGGTTCATCAACATCAGCAGGCAGCCAAACTGGATGCCTTGTTCAGTGGCATGGGCGAAGGTGCCCAGGCCGTGCTCAACATTGTGCTGAAGACTGATGTTCGCGGTTCGCTGGAAGCCATTGTGTCTTCCTTGCAGAAGCTGGCAACGGACGAAGTGAAGGTGAACGTTGTATCGTCCGGTGTTGGCGGTATTACCGAAACGGACGTGACCCTGGCGGTTGCTTCCAGCGCGGTTGTCTTCGGCTTTAACGTTCGTGCTGATAACGCCGCACGGCGTATCGTTGAAAACAGCGGACTGGACATGCGTTATTACAGCGTGATCTACGATCTGCTCGACGACGTGAAACAGGCGATGGCTGGCTTGCTGGCTCCCGAACTGCGTGAAGAAATCGTTGGTATTGCGGAAGTGCGTGATGTGTTCAACTCGCCAAAATTCGGCCAGATTGCTGGTTGTATGGTGATAGAAGGCACGGTTCACAGAAACAAGAAGATCCGCGTGCTGCGTGAAAACGTAGTGATTTACGAAGGTGACCTGGAATCGTTGCGTCGTTACAAGGACGACGTGGCTGATGTTCGCCAGGGCATGGAGTGTGGTATC
The DNA here is from genome assembly GCF_041222825.1 of Candidatus Thalassolituus haligoni. Classification (NCBI taxonomy): domain Bacteria; kingdom Pseudomonadati; phylum Pseudomonadota; class Gammaproteobacteria; order Oceanospirillales; family Oceanospirillaceae; genus Thalassolituus; species Candidatus Thalassolituus haligoni. The sequence goes on along the minus strand of NZ_CP139482.1, from coordinate 3,124,254 downwards.
GGCGTGAAGAACTATCAGGATGTTCGCCCAGGCGATCAGATTGAAGTATTTGACGTGCGTGAGGTTGCCCGTACTCTGTGATCCACAAGACGCATTGTGCGTCTCGGGTCTGAACCCTGACCAAAGCCCGGCCTTGCCGGGCTTTGGTGTCTGTAGCCTGCGCACCAGTCGCAGCAAGAGAGAGAAATCATGCCAAAAGATTACAGTCGAACCTCCCGTTTGTCGGAACAGATTCAGCGCGAACTGGCCTTGAAAATCCAATTTGAAATGAAAGACCCGCGCCTGGGTATGGTGACTCTGAATCACGTCAAGGTGGCAAAGGATCTTGGTTACGCCGATATCTATTTCACTGTGATGGGTGCCCGTGGAGAAACCGATCAGGAAATTCAGGCGCAAACCGTAGCTATTCTTAACGATGCAGCCGGTTATTTACGCTCGGAACTGGCTCGAATCCTGACGACGCGTATAACGCCGATGTTGCGTTTCCATTACGACGAAAGCATGGATCGTGGCCACCATCTGACAGGGCTGATTCGGCAGGCTCGCGACAAGGATAAGGCGAACCAGGCGTCGGACGAGCAGGAAGACGTATAGCGCAATTTGTCCTGGCCGCAAGTGAATGATCCTGATTCGACATTCATCGGCATTCATTGATATGAAAAGTCCTGCGGTGGCCGAAACATAGTACTAGCCTCGAAGAGGCACCTTCAGTACAATTATGGGCCGCTGATTCGGGGTTTGTCAGTTTTTCGGAATTGGCAGTATCTGCGACGGGCGTGTTCGACCGCCAGGGTTATTCAACCCGAAGCTGTCCCGGATGCCAGAATAACCTGCTGAAACGGCTGTTAGATTTGATCGCGGTGCCTGACTTTCTCGTGGTTAGTCAGGTCTGCAAACAACATCCTACTGTTAATGTGCACGGTAGCGATGTCTTTACTAACGTCAGGTTTTCCTGATGCACATTATGTTGGAGTTATATATGGCATTGTCTGCTGAGAAAAAAGCTGAGATCGTTACAGCGTATCAAACTGCCGAAGGCGATACCGGTTCTCCGGAAGTCCAGGTTGCTTTGCTGACCCACAACATTCTGGGTCTGCAGGGTCACTTCAAGGAGCATGGTAAAGATCACCACTCCCGTCGCGGTCTGATTCGTATGGTTAACCAGCGTCGCAAGTTGCTGGACTATCTGAAGCGTAAAGATGCTAACCGTTACCTGGATCTGATCCAGCGTCTGGGTCTGCGTCGCTAATCTCGCTTGCAGCAAAAGCCCTCCGGGGCTTTTGTTGTATCTGTAGCTCGCTTGTGCGGCTGTCTATACTCCCTCTAAATTCTGCTATCACTGTGGTGCCAGCCCCGCAAGAACGCGGTGGTGCTTCTAACCATTTGTCGTTGGTTCCCGCCGGGGAACCCGATATTCCAACCCTGTCAGCAGGGCTGGAAAGCTGGCTCGTTGTTCAACGGCCAATGCTTAGAAGCACCGGCGGTGATGCAGCTTCGTTTGATTTACAGGAATAATGAATACATGAGCAACAAACCTGTCGCTAATACCAAAACATTCCAGCTCGGTAACGACACCATCACCCTTGAAACTGGCCGAATCGCCCGTCAAGCAGATGGTGCGGTACTGGTTACCATGGGCAAGACCCAGGTGCTGGCTACTGTTGTCGCTGCCAAAAAAACCAAGCCGGGTCAGGATTTTTTCCCGCTGTCGGTTCATTACCAGGAAAAAATGTATGCCGCAGGCCGTATTCCTGGCGGTTACCTGAAGCGCGAAGGCCGCCCTTCGGAAAAAGAAACCCTGACTTCCCGTCTGATTGACCGTCCAATCCGTCCGCTGTTTGCCGATGGTTTTATGAACGAAGTTCAGGTCATCGTCACGGTCATGTCTTCTGAAAAAGACGTTGATCCAGATATGTGCGGCATGATCGCAACGTCTGCGGCATTGGCTGTATCGGGTGTACCATTTAATGGTCCTATCGGTGGTGCCCGTGTTGCTTTTGTTGAAGACCAGGGCTACATCCTCAATCCGAGCCAGACCCAGCTACAGGATTCACTGCTGGACATGATTGTCGCCGGTACCAAAGACGCCGTGTTGATGGTGGAATCCGAAGCCGACGAACTGACCGAAGATGAAATGCTGGGTGCGGTACTGTTTGCCCACAAAGGTTTCCAGCCGGTGATCACTGCGATCAGCGAGTGGGTTGAAGAGCTGGCAGTCAGCAAGTGGGATTGGGCTGCTGAAGCCAAGAACGTTGCTTTGTACGAAGCGGTAAAAGCGGAAACAGCGACTGCGATTGGCGAAGCCTATACCACGTCTGACAAGATGGAGCGTTACGGCAAGCTGGACGCTATCAAGGCCAGTGCTGTTGCGAAACTGGCTGCAGCAGAAGGCGAAGAAGGCTTCTCCGCTGACGACATCGCCGACATGATGGGCGAGCTGAAGTACGAAGTGGTACGTAAACGTATTATCGATGGTGAGCCTCGTATTGACGGTCGTGATAACGATACCGTTCGCCCGCTGACTATCGAGACCGGTGTATTAAACACCACTCACGGTTCTGCCTTGTTCACCCGTGGTGAAACCCAGGCGATTGTTGTGACCACTTTGGGTTCTGCCCGTGATGCACAGATGATCGACTTCCTGCACGGCACCAAGGACGATCCGTTCTTGTTCCATTACAACTTTCCTCCGTATTCTGTAGGTGAAGCAGGCCGTCTGGGTACACCAGGTCGTCGCGAAATTGGTCATGGTCGTCTTGCCCGTCGTGGTATCCAGGCGATGATGCCTGCAGCAGACGAATTCCCTTACACCATTCGTATTGTGTCTGAAATCACCGAATCCAACGGTTCTTCTTCCATGGCGTCTGTGTGTGGTGCATCGCTGGCACTGATGGACGCGGGTGTACCGATCAAGGCACCGGTTGCCGGTATTGCCATGGGTCTGATCAAGGAGGGCGAACAGTTTGCCGTCCTGACTGACATTCTGGGTGACGAAGATCACCTGGGTGATATGGACTTCAAGGTAGCCGGTACTGACGAAGGTATCACTGCCTTGCAGATGGATATCAAGATCGAAGGCATCACCGAGCAGATCATGGAGATTGCTCTGGAGAAAGCCAAGGCGGCACGTCTGAATATTCTGGGTCAGATGAATGCCGTGATCGCTGAGCCGCGTGCGACGTTGGCAGAAAATGCGCCGACCATGAGCACCATGAAGATCCCTTCCGACAAAATTCGTGAAGTGATTGGCAAGGGTGGTGCGACCATCCGTGACATTACCGAGAAATCTGGTGCCTCTATCGACATCAATGATGACGGTGAAATCAAGATCTTCGCAGCGGGTAAAGAAGCTTCTGATCTGGCTCGCAGCATGATCGAAGCCATCACTGCCGATATCGAAGTGGGCACTACCTACACAGGTAAGGTCAGCAAAATCGTCGACTTTGGTGCTTTCATCACCGTTCTGCCAGGCAAAGACGGTCTGTTGCACATCTCTCAGATCAGTGAAGAGCGTGTTGAAAACGTCACCGACTACCTGAAAGAAGGTCAGATGGTGAACGTGCACGTCATGGACGTTGATCCAAAAGGTCGCGTCAAGCTGACCATGAAGGGTGTTGAGCAGCCAGCCTGATTGCTGCTGTTGTAAAACTCCCGGTTCAGCCTGGACATCCGTCTGACTGAACCCTGAAACCGCCTTCGGGCGGTTTTTTTATGTCTGCGGTATCCCGATTATTGATACAACGGCCGTTGATTCATGGCAATACGCCGGATCGTCGCTGCTCCTAGACTAGCGTAAGCATCTGATACTTGTTGCCCCTGAAACGACAGCGTTAAAAATCGATTCACATCACAGTATGTAGTGATTACATAAAAACTGCATTTTCACCATTTTTGCCCCGTCTTTTCTGTGTCTACAACAGGTTGATATGCCCCTAACGGCTACCAATGATTGGTCTGGAGAGCGTGATGGCGCATGAGCGAGTGGTACACAGAGAGGCGGCTGGCAATCTGAATGTCAGCCCGGATGTCGACCGGTTATCCCGTGCACTGGTTCGAGTGGGGTGCTCAATCCCAACGCCGCGTGTGGCTGAGGCCCTGTTGATGACTGAACGGCTGTCGGATAGCCTGGATGGCCGTGTTCCCGGTTTGCAGCGGCAAGCGGAGTTTTTGGCTGCGCCCGGTTCGTCGGCCCAGTGGCAGGTATTGATGCGGCTGGTGGCTGCGGGCATGTTGTTAAATCATCTGACCGGTATGCGCCGTGACTGGTTATCGGCACTGCCTGGAATGGGCGCTGCTCTGGAAATCTGGCAATTACTCACTGGCGCTGCCAATCGTTCCCGACAACAGCGCTATCCGTTAACGGCGGCTGGTTGGGCACGGTTTGCTCAGGAATTTGCCGGTGATAGCGAACAACAGATTTTGCCCGGCCCCTGGATCTCACCCGAGTTGGTCGGTGCCAGGACTCCGCTGGATACGCTGGTCACACAAGCCATTCATCAACCACTGCCGGGGGAAGTGGCAGTGCTGGTGTTGGATGGGGATGCCAGCGAGCAGCTGGAACGCCTGACGCGCACACTATCCTGGTGGTCCCGGCAGGATTGCGGTGTGTTGATTCCGGTGTGGATTGGTGAGACCAAAGTGCCTGTAACTGGAACGAACGCTAGTCAGGTGCCGTGTTCGCTGGCTGATACCCGGCCCGTCACTATTGCCTGTGCATTACTGGAGGCAGAAGCTGAATGGCATCAATCAATGGGCGAGTTGAAATGTTTACCGCTGATCGCGTTGGCCTGTCAGCCAGCCACTGCGGTGGCAGTTGAATCCACAGCAGTGACCGATTGGCCGGTGACAACTGCGGTATTACGCCAACCACGGCGGCCGCTGCGACCGTTTATGGTAACGGTCAATCGCCCGGATCCTCACTGGCAGCATGGCGACCATGAGGTACTACCGTTGCTGGATCGTTATTTTGCCGATATTTGTGAAATCAATCCGGCATTGCGGCCACGGCTGGCAAGTCATATCGGTGCGACTAGCGCGATATTCCCCATCAGCCATGAACGCTTGGGCACTCGTACTGGTGGCTCGGCAGGCGCGTTGTTACACCACCATGAGGGAGAATTACTGGCTAACGCCTGTCTGGGCAACCAAATGGGCATCAATCTGCTGGTGACCGATGAATCCGCTGGCCTGGCGATGTTGGAACCATTGCTGCAGACCGTTGCCTTCGCCCGGCGGCAAAAACTGGATGATGAACCAGCGCCTTGGACTGGATTACCTTTAGTCAGTCGCCATGATGCTGCAGCGCCGGAGATGACCGAAGCCTTGCTGTCGCAAAGTGCTGATCAGGTTCGGGTTTTGTTGATACCGGATGGCAACACCGCCTTGGCGGCGTTGAAAGCCTGTTATGGTGAGTCGGGTGTGGTAATGCAACTGGTGATACCGGATGGCAGGGTTGATTCACTATTGACGCCGACCATGGCAGAGCAACTGGTGGCTCATGGTGCTAGTTGTCTGCGGGGGCATTGCGCGGCAGAAATCCAGCTGGTGGCCTGTGGTTATCTGTCGTTGCAACAGGCGTTCAGGATCAGTGAGCGGCTGCAACAGTTTCAGCGCCCGCATTCACTGGTTTATGTACTGGAGCCTGGGCGGTTTCGTTATGCCCGTGATTCTACCGAGGCTGGTTGCCAGATAGATAGCCAGATCATCGACGGTTTGTTCCCGGAGCGGGTGCGTCAACGGCTGGTCTTGTGCGATATGCGCCCGGAGGTGTTTATCGGTCATTTTCGACGCTTGCATCTCGAACACAGTCAGGTACTGGGGTTCCGTAATCATCCGGTAGCCAGAACGGGAAGAATGCCTCAGGCCAATGGCTGCAGCTGGTTACACGGTTTGGTTGAGTTGGCGTTATCACTTGGCTTGCCTGAAGATAGCTGGATGTCTGCGGCAGAATGGCTGTCGTTACAACCCCGCAGACATCAGTTCTGACATCCGTCCAGGTTGTCTTACATGTGTCCAGTGGTTTCGTAACGTTGGTGCCAGCTCAGTGCCTCACCGAGTAAGTGCGGAGTGTGCATCCCGCGTCCGCTGGCGCAGGCCCGTTCAAAGTAGTCCATCAATGCCGGACGGAATGCCGGGTCGGCACACTTCTGGATAATCTGGTGCGCCCGTTGTTTGGGTGACAGACCACGCAGATCCGCTAGCCCATGCTCCGTGACCAGAATTTTGACGTCGTGTTCAGTGTGATCGACGTGAGAGACCATCGGGACAATGGCGGATATCGCGCCATGTTTGGCGGTGGACGGCGTTACAAAAATCGACAGGTAGCCGTTACGGGCGAAGTCGCCAGATCCACCGATGCCGTTCATCATGCGGCTGCCCATAATATGGGTCGAATTGACGTTGCCGTAGATATCGGCTTCGATCAGACCATTCATGGCGATCACTCCCAAGCGTCGAATCAGTTCCGGGTGGTTACTGATATCTTGCTGTCGCAAGATAATACGCTGGCGGTAGAAATCGATGTTGGTATTCAATTCTTCCATTGCCGTGGGGCTGAGCGAAAAGGCGGTCGACGAGGCGGCTGTCAGTGTGCCGGATTTCAGCATCGCCAACATGCCGTCCTGAATCACTTCGGTAAATGCGCTCAGTTGCTTGAAGGGGCCAGCGTCGAGGCCTTCCAATACGGCGTTGGGGATATTGCCGACCCCGGATTGTATGGGCAGCAGCTCTTTGGGCATGCGGCCAATGGCAATTTCCTGCTGAAAAAACTGCAGAATATGACTGGCGATACGGCGAGAAATATCATCCGGTGGATTAAAAGGCGAGTTACGGTCGGGGGCACTGGTTTCGACAATTGCAATGATCTTGTCTGCCGGACAATGGAGGTAGTGTTCGCCGATACGGTCGGTGGGCTGGCTGATCATAATCGGTTTACGATGTGGCGGCAGGGCGGTGCCGTAATAAATATCGTGCATGCCTTCGAGACCGGCACTCTGGGCGCTGTTGACTTCCAGAATCACCTGATCTGCCTGTTCTATCCAGGTCTTGTTGTTGCCAACGGCTGATGACGGAATCAGGCGGCCATCTTCAAGAACGCCACTGACTTCTATCACTGCAATGTTCATTTTGCCGAGAAAGCCGGACCAGGCGTACTGGGACACTTCGGACAGGTGAATGTCGATGTAGTCCATACTGCCGTTATTGATTTTCTCGCGGCAGATCGGATCCGACTGAAAAGGCAAACGCATATTGATGCCGTTGACGGCGGCGAGTTTGCCGTCCAGTTCCGGGGCGGTAGAGGCACCGGTCCAAACGTTGATTCGAAACTCTTCTCCAGCGTTGTTCAATTGTTCAATACGTTCGGCCAGAGCGGCGGGAATGGCTTTCGGGTATCCCGCGCCGGTAAAGCCGCTCATGCCGACGGTGCTGCCAGCGGGTATCAGGGCGGCGGCGTCTGCGGCAGACATCAGTCGATTGCGGAGTGCCGTGCAGAGCATGCGTGAATCTGTAGCCATGGTGAAATCCCGGTTGTATAAAGGTGTAAAACTAAGTGGCGTATTTTGTGTCTTTTTTGTGCCAATACGTGCCAAATGATATGACCAAATGAGCAGTCTGTACGCTCCGGTGGTATCGACTTAAGTCTAAAGAAACGGTCTGTTGGTAAATTTGACCTAATTGCCAGGCTTGGGAAGCGGCAGTGCAATCATGAAAAAGCAGGATTTAAAATTCAAAGGAGGGTGTTCAAGACTGGGTGTTCAAGACTGGATCTAAAAGGCAAGCACGCGGAGGACGTGGATAACGTAGCTCAGCAAACAGCGCCAGAAAGAACGGAAGACGCTGACCTGACGGATGTCAGATCAGCGTGAGGGCAGGACAGGTGGCTTTACTGTTGTTTCAGCGACTGATTCACGACCGCCAATACGGCGTTCATACTGGCGCTCAGAGTATCTTCATCTGCTGCTGCTCCGGTATAACGCTGACCATTGATATTGGCCTGAATAAACGCCACGGCACCGGCATCTGAACCTTCGCCTGCTGATTGTTCATCAAATTGCACGATCTGTACGGCCACGCCCAATGCACGGTGAATGGCGTCGGTAAAGGCGCTGATGGCACCGTTGCCGTGACCATGCAAACTGACCAGGTTACTGCCATCGTTGAGGCAAGCCTGCACGGCGCTCTGGTTACCGCTGCCTTCGAGGGTATAGCTGTCGAGCTGCAACTGGCCATGGCTGGTCATAAAGGTATGGCGGAACAAGCGCACAATATCGTCGGTTTGCAATTCGCTGGCGCTGCGCTCGGCGAGCGCCTGAACCGGTTGTGCCAGTTCAATTTGTACCCAGCGCGGCAAGGTAATGCCCATGGCCTGCTCCAGCAAATAACTGGCCCCCCCTTTGCCGGACTGGCTGTTGACTCGAATCACCGACTGGTAACTACGGCCAATATCTTCCGGATTGATGGGCAGGTAAGCGACATCCCATGGTTCATTTTCTGTCTGTGCAGCAAGGCATTTACGAATAGCGTCCTGGTGGCTGCCGGAAAAGGCGGTATATACCAGCTCACCCAGCCAGGGGTGGCGCGGATGGGTTTTGATATTGGTGCAGGCCTCAACCGTGCTGATAATGTCGTCGGCCATGCTGATATCCAGCTGTGGATCAATGCCCTGGCTATAGAGGTTCATCGCCATGGTGACGATATCCATATTGCCGGTGCGTTCGCCATTACCGAGCAAGGTGCCTTCGATACGGTCTGCACCTGCAAGAAGCGCCATTTCAGCAGCGGCCACCGCGCAGCCCCGGTCGTTATGGGTGTGAATGCTGACCAACACGCTATCGCGCTGGTTGACGTGATCACAAAACCATTCGATCTGGTCAGCAAAGACGTTGGGCATGGCCGATTCGACGGTAGCCGGAAGGTTGAGAATGATCTTCTTCTCCGGCGTCGGCTGCCACACCTCAATCACGGCGTTGCAGACTTCAACCGCGAACTCGACTTCGGTGCTGGAGAAGCTTTCCGGAGAATACTGGAAGGTCCAGTCGGTCGCCGGATAATCCCGTGCGACCTGTTGCACCTTGGCTGCACCTTGGCGGGCGATATCGACAATACCGGCTTTATCAAGATTAAAGACTTTCTTGCGCTGTACCGGCGAGGTCGAGTTGTACACATGCACCACCGCACGACGGGCACCATCCAGTGCTTCGTAAGTGCGTTCGATCAGATCATTACGGGCCTGCACCAACACCTGAATGGTGACGTCATCGGGGATGCGGTTTTCTTCGATCAACCAACGTACAAAGTCAAAATCTGGCTGCGAGGCCGCTGGGAAACCGACTTCGATTTCTTTGAAGCCCATGTTGACCAGCAGGTGCCACATGGCCTGCTTCTGACTCACGTTCATGGGTTCGATCAGTGCCTGGTTGCCATCACGCAGATCCACAGAACACCACAGCGGAGCTGTCCGGATTTCCGCATTTGGCCAGCGGCGATCCGTTTTCCGGATGACCGGAAAGCGAGGGTATTTTTCCGGATTAAAGTCCGGGTTGCTGTATTGATGGTGGCTCATGATGGCTCCGTGCTGGGACTCAGCGTGCTGTAATGAAACTGGATACAGTGTAGTGCGAAGCTCGAGCATAAAGATTGTTAATTTCTGCTATTCAGCAGGTTTTTGTTTTTTATTATTGCGGTATTTATTGATTTTTTAGTGATAAATTGCTGGTTTGTTTTTTAACGTAGTAATAGGTGCCTTTTATGAGTACATCTTCTCGCGCCGCCATTGTGATTTTGGATCGGACAGACAAACACATTCTGGCGCTGTTACAACAGCAGGGTGCCTTGTCGAATCTGGAATTGGCCGACAAGGTCGGGTTATCGCCATCGCCCTGTTCGCGTCGCGTCAAGGCATTGCAGGACAGCGGCGTTATTGAGGGTTACCGTGCCCATGTCAGTGCCAGAAAGCTGGGTCTGGACTTGCTGGCGCTGATACACATCAGTATGGATAAACACACACCAGAGCGATTTGCCGCCTTTGAATCGGCGGTTGATGCCTGCCCGGAAGTGCTGGAATGTTATCTGATTACGGGTCAGTCGGCTGATTACGTACTCAAGGTGATCGTCAGTGATATGGAAGCCTTCCAACAACTGTTGCTCGGTACACTTACCCGTATAGAAGGAGTGAGCGGTGTGCATTCCAGCTTTGTGATGCGCAAGGTGATCGACCGCAGTGCCTTGCCGTTAGATTAGGAAGCGCCTGCTGATATGGGGGTTTGTACTGTTTGGTACCCGTTTGTAGCAGCTCTGCCGGAGGCGGCTATACTCAGGTAGAACCCCTCGGGATCAGGCAAGGGCAACTGTGATTTCTCAATCTCCCTCGGCAGAGAGTAAGCTGACACTCTACATTCTGATGTGCAGCCTTGTATTTGGGGTGCTGTTCAGCGCAGCGCAAATACGTATAGACCATCAGGTAGAAAAAGAGCGCTTCAATACCAATCTCGATGCCTTGCTGGGTTACCAGAGTGGCCAGCTGGCATTGGCATTACAGCAGTACCACAGCACGGCCATTCAATTGATTTTTGAGGGCTTGATGCTGAATCGCTCCATCGTGTCGGTTTATGTTGAAGATGACCTGTCCGGGTATAACCAGCGGCGTGGTTTGTCTGCCGAGGAGCTGGCCAGTGGCCCAATACATACTTATATGGTTGAAAAAACGGTGGGTCTGTTTGGCAATAACCTCGCTGAGCAGCGTCTTGAAAAGGTGGGTACTCTGACTGTCTGGATCGACGAGCGTGCCATTCACGCCGGATTTCGAGAGCGGGCTGCCATTACCGTAGCAATGGAAGTGGCACGTAACGTATTGCTGGCACTGGTGCTGGTGGTGATCTTGCGGCTTCGTCTGACTCGTCCACTCCGTGAATTAACGGATCTGATCAAGGATCTCGATCCCGACAATGCTCTGAAAGCACCGCTGGCAAGCAAGGCCAATCTGCGAGAGCTGCAAGAGTTGGTACACAAGATCAACAGCCTGTTTGCATCCGTCGATGTTGAAATGCAGCGCCGTCGGCAAGCAGAAAGACGAGCCCGCGAACTGAACGACAAACTGGAAGACAAGGTTCGTGCTCGCACTCAGGAATTGAAGAATAGTAATAGTCAGTTGCAGCAAAGCTTTGATGAGCTGCAGCGTACGCAACGGCTGCTGTTGCAGGCGCAAAGAATGGCGTCACTTGGTCATTTGGCCGCTGGCATTGCCCACGAAATCAACAACCCGATCGCAGTGGTTTACAGCAATATTGCCTCTCTCAGTGAATATCTGACCGAGCTGATAGAGCTGGCAGACCTGTATCAATCGGTAGAGCACTCTATTTCCGATTCGGCGATCCGTCAGTCTCTGGAGGCGATGAGACGCACGGTTGATCTCGGCTTTGTTCGTGACGATGCCCCGGATCTGGTGAAAGCCTCCCAGTCCAGTCTGGAGCGAGTCCGTAATATCGTGGCGGAATTGAGAACCTTTGCGAGTCAGGAAGGGCAAACCAGGCAGCGCGCCGACCTGGCTGAATTGATGCACCAAGCCATCGACGAACTGGATCTTCAACATGATGAGCACATTCTCCTGGATGTCATGATGAGTGGTATTCCCAAGGTGGATTGCGTGGCCAGCCAAATCCGGCTGGCGTTTCGTCATATTCTGGATAATGCCCGTGATGCGATCGATGGGTCTGGCAGAATCGAAGTGGCTGCCGAGCAGGTGGATGACAAGGTACGCGTATATATCAAAGATTCAGGGGTGGGAATGAACGCCGATGATTTGAGTTGTTCCGTCAATCCGTTTTTTACCCGTAAAGAAATCGGCAAGGGCACCGGGCTGGGTCTCACTGTGGTTTACAACGTCATGTCCAATCATAGCGGCGTACTGGATATAGAAAGCGAGCCAGGAATGGGAACACTGGTCACCTTTACCTTGCCTGTGACGGCTTTGCCTGGTGCTACTCTGTCAGTGACGAGTTGATTTGCCGAAAGCGCACGAATGATTTAGCGTTGCGGCAGCAACAACGGGAAATAACATGGCCAAACAACAAAGCAGTGGTGGACTGGTGTATTCCACCGAATTCGGGCGTACCTGCCCGGACTGTCGGGAACCTATTGAGCAGTGTTGCTGCGGTGAACCGGAGCAACCTCAGAGCGATGGCATTGTGAGAGTGGCACGTGAGACCAAAGGACGTGGCGGTAAGGTGGTTACCCTGGTGACCGGTGTTCCGCTGGTCGGTGCCGAACTCAAGACGCTTGCCAAAGAGTTGAAGAAGAAATGTGGCGTAGGTGGGGTACTCAAGGATGGCGTGATTGAAATTCAGGGAGAGCAGCGGGATTTGCTGGTCTCCGAGCTGAGCAAACGGGGTTTTACGGTGAAAAAATCCGGTGGCTAACGGTGGAATTGCATCACAGTTTCAGTGACAGAGTAATGACGATTTGATTAATTTGTGACCAGACATGACGCTCTTCAAGCTGTGATCAATTGCATCTTTCCCTTATCTCGAAAAGAGATAATCTGATTACTTCAAATAAACGCCGGAGCATATTGGGCGATGGAAGAAGTAATCCTGTTTCTGGAACGCGGTGGCGAGGTGGTGTACCCCATTATGGGGGTGATCTTTTTGCTCTGGGCTTATCTGATCGAACGTATTTTGTATGTATTTGCTGTGCACCCGAGACGTCGTTCGGTAGCGTTGCAGGAATGGCAAGCACGTAGCAACAAGCATAGCTGGGCATCGCAACAGATCCATCAGGAGCTGATTGCCAATCTGACGATGGGGCTGGACTCGGGATTCAGCACCATTCGGATGTTTATTGCCATCTGTCCGCTTTTGGGTTTGTTAGGCACCGTGACTGGAATGATTGAAGTGTTTGATGTGATGGTACAAATGGGAGCGGGTAGCCCCAAGCCCATGGCAGCAGGTATCTCTAAAGCTATTTTGTCGACCGTTGCCGGGATGGTGGGGGCGATCAGTGGCTTATTGGCACAAACCGTATTAAAACGGGTTTTTGAAAGCGAAAAGCGTCATTTCAAAACGGCACTGGCTTTCGATTGAGTGGCGGTTATCATGCCGCCCATTTTAGTGGGTGGATAGATATAGATGTTGCCACAGCAGATAATTACCAGGGATGAACAAGCCATGGCGCTGGCGCTGGCGCTGGCGCAAGAAGCGGCTGATGACGGCGAAGTACCTGTTGGTGCTGTCGTGGTGCTGGATGGCAAAGTGATAGGCCGTGGACGTAACCGCCAGATTACCGATCTGGATCCAAGTGCCCATGCCGAAATGCTGGCCGTACGTGAAGCGGCCGCCGCCATCGGTAATTACCGCCTCAGTGGTGCTTGTCTTTATGTCACTTTGGAACCGTGCACCATGTGTTATGGCTTGCTGGTTCACAGTCGTATTGAGCGTCTGGTGTATGGGGCGTTTGAACCCAAAGCCGGTGCTGTTCACAGTGCGATGCAGTTACCCACCAATCCTGTTTTTAATCATACTTTCCAGATTGAGAGCGGTGTGCTGGCCGAAGCCTGTGGCCAGATGTTGTCAGCTTTTTTTGCTGAACGCCGAGCCGCCCGTAAACGGCTGCGAGCATTGACCCGGCTATCGACTGCAGCAGACGATGGGGTCGATACTGATTCTGCCAAAGCAGGAAGCAATAGATCCTGTCAGTCTCTGGAAATACCCGGGCGGGATCACGAAACATAAGCACGTCAAACCAGGATCAGTAAAATCAGAGTCAGTAAAACTAAAAACGCCTCGCAAGCGCGAGGCGTCAAACGGTCGTTGAAAAGTGTTTTTACACTGCCTTCAGCAACTACTGGTGACCTTTGCCAGCGATATCAGGAGTTGGCAGCGGCTTGGTTCAGCATGGCATAGAGCTCGTCTTTCAGAACAACGCGGCGCACTTTCAATTGCTCAAGGCGCTCATCCGATGCCGCTTCTTTTTGTTCTTCAATATGGCGCACTTCCTTGTCCAGCTCATCGTATTCATCGAACAGCTTGGCAAAATGACGGTCAGTCATTTTCAAATCACGAATCTGCTCGCTCAGTTCAGGAAAATCATGGTGCAGGTCATGGGCTTCGATGGACATGTATCTCTCCTTGGTAAGTACGTTCAGAATAACGTACCCAATGGGGGTTAGGCTTGATACAGGTCAGACTCAGGTAGAGCAGACTGGTTCGGTTTGTTTAGCCAGAACAAAAACAAAAAGCGAAGGTATGGGGTTGGTGTGTAAACGCTCAAACAACCCCATCTACCGATTTAAATAACGGCCGCTTTCATATTCTCAGGCAGCAGTTTTTCAATGTCTTCCACGGTTTCGCATAACGGCAACTGGGCAAACACTCTCCGTAAATACGCGTAAGGCTCCAGGTCGTTCGCTTTGGCGGTTTCTATCAGGCTGTACATCATGGCGCTGGCTTTTGCGCCACGCTGACTGTCACTGAATAACCAATTTTTGCGCCCTATCGCAAACGGTCGGATAGCATTTTCGACGGGATTATTATCTATATGAAGTCGCCCATCGGTGAGGTAGACCGTTAGTTTGTCCCAGTTTTTATCGAGGTAGGCTAAGGCTTCGCCGGTTTTTCCTTTTGGCAGGGTTTGTTGCAACGCTTTGTCCAGCCATGCTCTGAGTTTGTTGAGCTGGGGCAGGCTTTTTTCTTGTCGAATTTGATATTTCTGTTCGGCTGGTTGGTCTTTAATCGCGGCTTCGATGACGTACAGTCCTTTGATCATTGTCACGGCCATGTCGGCTTTACTGACTTTTCCTTTCGGGCTTGGGCTGACTTTCTGAGCGTCGATAAACTTACGTCGAGCATGGGCCATGCAGGCCAGTGCGACGATGCCTTTTTGCTGCCCAATACGGTGATAGCCAATATAATCGTCGGTTTGCAGGTAGCCTTGATAATCACCAAGCAGCGATCTGGCCACATCGGTGCGACGACGACTGGCGTAATCAAATAAGATAATGGGGTGTTCCCGATCACCGGTTTTTCGTACCCACATGTAGCTGAGGCTTTCGGCTGTTTTATCCGGTTCTTTTAAGACCTGAACTCGGGTTTCATCCATATGGATATAACCGCTTTCAAGTAATTGATCATTGAGCAGGTTGTAAAGTGGTTGCAGCAACTCACTGCTTTTCATCATCCAGTTGGCTAAGGTGTTGCGCGGTAAATGTATGCCCATGCGTTTGAAGATGGTTTCCATTCGATAGAGTGGCAATCCGTCTTGATATTTGGCCACAGCAATGTGCGCCAGTAAGCCTGGGCTGGCATTGCTTTTAGGGATTGGCTGCGTCGGTAAAGCGGCCATCTGCACGCCGCTTTCACAGGCTTCGCAAACGTATTTTTGTCGTGCATGCACCAAGACTTGAACCACCGCCGGAATAATATCCAATTGCTCGCTGGTGTCTTCGCCGATGTGTTTTTTGGTGCAACCACAGGCGCAGATTTTATCGGCCAAAGGAAGATCATGTTCAATGCGTACACGGGGTAATTCAGCCGGTAAAGGCTTACGGCCGGATGTTTTTTTAACGGGCTTGGGTGTTTCAGCCAGGGGTAATTCCGAGTGTAAGGATTCGGCGTCTATCGACTCGGCCGTATCCGCTGCAGAGGCATCGGCCTCGCATTCAACCTCATCGAACAGTTCGACTTGTTGATCACTTTTTTCGCTGCTTTTACCAAACTGGCGCTGCTTAAACAGAATGATCTGTTCTTCCAAAAACTGGATGCGTGATTGTTTTTGGTTAATTAATTGTTCTTTATTTTTTAACTGATTATTTTTTTCTTCCAATAATTGATGCTGCGCTAAAAGCTGTTGTTTTAGAGCAGAAATGTCATCAGGTAAGTGATCCGTCGGTGGTGTTTTCATGGGTTGGAGTATACCAACCCTGGTTAATTCATGGCAGTGTAAAATAAGGTTTCATGCGGTTTATTGTTAAAAATATCCAGACCGTCCAATAATAAATTCAGTTGATAGCCGTCAATACAGATGGCGGCGCTGTCGGTCGGTTTTAGCCATTTAAAGCGCTGCTTTTCCAGGCGTTTGTACCAGAGCACAAAGCCATTGCGCTCCCAGTACAGTAACTTGATTTTATCCCGGTCGCGATTACAAAAGACAAACAGAGCATTGGCCATAGGACTAAGCTCCAGCTCTTGCTCGACCAATGCCGACAAGCCATTAATCGACTTGCGCATGTCCACGGTGCCTGCGTATAAATATACCTGAACCGCTGCACTGGGCCTAAGCATATAAAAGCCCTCGATCTTTTAATGCCAGCAACAGATCCGGTAAGGCTTCAGTTGGTAGCTCAATGATGACGTGTGCACCCAACCTTAACCGCGCCGGAGAGGGTGAGGTCACGGTGATTGGAATCAAAGCCTTTGGCTTGTCCACCACCGGCTCAGCACCGGGCGATAAACGTTTACGCCAATATTGAAGGTTATGCATAGCAAGGTTGTGTTGTTTGCAAAAGGCGACCTGGGATAAACCACTGGTACGCCAAAGGTTGATGTGCTGCTGCCATTGTTCGGATTTAGTCATGAGCTGTCTCGTTGAAGAATTTGAAGACAGCTTAGAATGAATTGAGTAGTGATTTTAGCAGGCTGTTGATTTTATTCCTGATGTCTACCGGCTTCGGTAAGATGCTCTTTTTCAATGAATTCCCGGACTCCCATGCGTGGCGCTGACATTACTCAAGAACCTTTGTTCACCACCATCAAACTGGATGAGCTGGTTCCACACGATCACCCTTTACGGTCCATCAAAATCCTGTTCGATCAGGCGCTCACCCACATCGATTGGAAGCTCAGCTTGATCTATTCCGAGCGTGGGCGGGAATCCATTCCTCCAGAGCGTTTATTGAGAGCCTTGCTGCTGCAAATCCTCTTCAGTATTCGCAG
Organism: Candidatus Thalassolituus haligoni; assembly: GCF_041222825.1. NCBI lineage: Bacteria > Pseudomonadati > Pseudomonadota > Gammaproteobacteria > Oceanospirillales > Oceanospirillaceae > Thalassolituus > Candidatus Thalassolituus haligoni. The sequence goes on along the minus strand of NZ_CP139482.1, from coordinate 3,107,332 downwards.
TGAGCGGCAACTGGTTGAGCAGATTCAGTACAACATGCTCTATCGCTGGTTTGTCGGCCTGAGCATTGATGATCCGGTCTGGGATCATTCGACTTTCAGCGTCAATCGGGACCGCTTGATCCACCACAACGTCAGCACCGAATTATTGGCCGAAGTGGTTGCCTCGGCCCAAAAACAAAAGCTCCTGTCGAACGATCATTTCAGTGTCGATGGCACTCTGATACAGGCCTGGGCTTCCCAAAAGAGTTTTCGGCCGAAGCACCCGGATGACGATCATGATCAGGATGAAGGGCCTTCCGGACGCAATCAGGAAAAGAATTTTCGTGGTACCAAACGCAGCAATGATACGCATGAATCGACCACTGACCGCGATGCGAGGTTGTTCAAAAAGTCCAAAGGACAAGAAGCCCGATTGTCTTTCATGGGACATACGGTCATGGAAAACCGGAATGGTTTGATCGTGGCGACACAAGCCAGTCTGGCGACCGGAACAGCGGAAAGGGAAGTCGCCCTGACGCTTCTGAAAGCATTGCCGGGGGCTCATCGTAAGACCGTGGGCGCGGATAAAAACTACGATACCAAAGGGTTTGTGAAGGAATGCAGGAAGCACCGGATCACCCCCTATGTTGCCCGAAATGACAAACGGCCCGGCGGCTCAGCCATCGATGGTCGAACCAGTCATAAAGCGGGTTATGTCGCCAGCCAGATTGTGCGTAAACGTGTCGAGGAGCCTTTCGGCTGGGGAAAGACCGTTGGCCACTTACGGCAGGTAAAAGTGAGAGGACTGGCGAAGGTCAACAGCGTTCTTGAGATGACCATGATGGCCTACAACCTGGTGCGAATGGCAAAGTTACAGGGTCAATCCGTCTGATGGCCGGAAACGGGATGGATAATCCCGTTTCCAGCGAAAAAATCACTCAGAAAACAATCAGATACGCGTGATTTATCGGGTTGAAAAGCTTCTGTCGGCAAAGCGAATAAGAATTTCAACAGCCTGTTAGATGGGGTTTATTGAGCGCTTACGTTGGTGTAGTCAAAATGTAGGCACAAAGGTATATTTGAGAGTGCGGCAATAAAAAAACCCTAATAGAATTAATCTATTAGGGTTTTTTGTTTGGTGGAGATGGCGGGATTTGAACCCGCGTCCGCCAATCCTCCACTAGGAGATCTACATGCTTAGCCGTCTCTATTAATTTAGTTCGTCACGGCCCGAGGGGCAGGGCGTTCAGAACGAGCTCGATTCGGTTTAGCTCTTCAACTCCGAGCGAAGCATCCAAGCGATCCTATAGGGCTTAGCCCTCGTCCCCCTGTTATAGGCACCGGGGTTCAGAGGTAAGCTGCAATTAAGCAGCTAGTGCGTAGTTTTCGTCGTTTGCGACTATATAAATGTAAAACGTTGATTTACGAGATCGTCTTACCCTCTCGGCATGCACCACTAGCTTTGTAATCAACGTCGAATCCAGATCATCCCCGAAATCGGTGTTGCTCAGGCTGTGAGCCCAGGGCTAATGCCCCTTCAGTCTGGAGATTGGATGCCGTTGTACCGGCTTGGTTCCCTTAACTTACCGGGGTTCCTCTTCAGACTGTTTTTTACGGCGCGGTGTTCTGCGCAGCAAGAGCGGGACTATACGTTCCGCGAGTCGATTTGCCAAGTCCGGATTTTTAACGGGTTAGCGCACCGAGTGTTTCATGATGCGTTCTTTTTGTTTGGCCCAGTCTCGGTCTTTGCTGGTGGCGCGCTTGTCGTGGGATTGTTTACCTTTGGCCAGGGCAATTTCTGCCTTGACCCGGTGGCCTTTCCAGTAGAGGGCGGTGCATACGCAGGTGTAACCTTTGGCCAGCACTTTTTGCTCCAGTCTTTCGATTTCTCGAGCGTGGAGCAGCAGTTTGCGTTCGCGCCGGGGTTCCGCAACGACATGGGTGGATGCCTGATGCAAAGGGGTGATCAGGGCACCGGTGAGCCACACTTCGCCTTTATGAAAGGTGACGTATGAATCCAGCAGTTGGCACTTGCCTTCCCGTAGTGCTTTTATTTCCCAGCCACTAAGCACAAGGCCTGCTTCCTGTTTGTCTTCAAGAAAGTAGTCGTGGCGAGCCCGTTTGTTCAGGGCGATGGTTGGGCTGGAGGCTTTTGGCTTTTTTTTGGTACTCATACTGTCAACAAGGATGTCTCTGGGCGGTGTGGGGCTTGTCCGGTCGGACACTGTGGCGAAAGGGCCTGGCTCTTGCGGTTCTGCAACTTGAGGCAGGCGAATAAATCTTTAACAATACAGCCACGGATCAAGCAGAGAAGAATAACATGAATTCAGATAAAACCGGTATGCATGGCGTTTGGAGCAACCGCTGGACGTTTATTCTGGCGGCTACTGGCTCAGCAGTTGGTCTCGGTAACATCTGGAAGTTTCCCTATATCACGGGAGAAAATGGCGGTGGAGCGTTTGTTCTGGTGTACCTGGTGTGTATTCTTGCCGCCGGTATTCCGGTGATGATGGCGGAGGTACTGCTGGGGCGTAAAGGACGGATGAGCCCTATCAATACCATGCGGCAGATGACTGACGAGCAAAATGCCCCGCGTTTTTTTCGCAGTATTGGTTGGATGGGAGCGGTTTCCGGTTTTTTTATTCTGTCGTTTTACAGCGTGATTGCGGGCTGGACGCTGGCCTACGTGGTGAAAATGGCAAGCGGTGTTTTTGACGGTGCGGATGCTGAGCTGGCAGGTAATGAATTTGGCGGCATGCTGGGTAGCCCCGGACTGTTGCTGTTACTGCATACCCTGTTCATTATTCTGACGGGGATTGTGATCTCTCGCGGGGTACACAAGGGGCTGGAAAACAGTGTGCGATTGATGATGCCACTGTTGTTCATGATGCTGATACTGCTGTTTGGCTACGCCTTAACAACACCGGGTTTTGGGGCGGCAATAGCCTTTCTGTTTACTGTGGATTTCAGCAAATTAAGCACTACCAGTGTGGTGGTGGCATTGGGCCATTCGTTTTTTACCCTGAGTCTGGGGATGGGGGCGATCATGGCTTATGGTGCCTATATGCCGAGGCAGGCATCACTGGGGAGGACGGTACTGGCGGTTGGGTTCCTCGATACCCTGGTGGCTCTGGTTGCCGGTGTGGTGGTGTTTTCCGTGGTGTTTTCCAACGGCCTTGAACCTGGTGCCGGGCCTGGTTTGATGTTTCAGACGTTGCCCGTTGCGTTTGCTGCGTTACCTGCCGGGGATCTGATTGGTACGGTGTTTTTTATTCTGGTTGCGATTGCGGCCTGGAGTTCGGCCATTTCCATTGCTGAGCCAGCGGTTGCCTGGTCGGTGGAAAAGGGGATTTCCCGTGGCAAGGCGACGGTGGTGGTGTGTGGTTTGTCCTGGTTGTTGGGGTTCGGTACGGTACTTTCTTTTAATGAGTGGTCTGAGGTTACCCTGTTTGGCAAAACCTTCTTTGGCACGCTGGATTTTCTCACCTCTAACATTTTGCTGCCGCTCGGTGGTATCCTCATCGCCGTTTTTGTTGGCTGGTTTATGAGTCGCGAAGCGATTGGTGCCGAGGCGCGTATACAATCTCCCGTTCTGTTTGGCTTGTGGATGTTTATGTTGCGCTACGTGTCGCCGGTTGCCGTCGGACTGATTTTTATCAATGGCTTGCTGCCGTAGGATCTGCGTGGTAGTCGTTGGGCCAGCTGTCCTGTTAATTCGTTTCAAGAGGTATCATGACCACCATTACGCGCAGTGCGCTGGTGATGTTCAGTGCAGAGCAAATGTTCGACCTGGTGAATGATGTCCGTCGTTATCCCGAGTTTCTGGATGGCTGTCGTCAGACCGAGGTGATTGACGAGGGTGAGGATTACATCAAGGCTCGCCTGACTATTGCCAAAGCCGGAATCAATCAGAGTTTCAGTACCCATAATCGTCTGGTAAAACCGGAACGCATGGAAATGGAGCTGCTGGATGGCCCTTTTACCCGTTTTCATGGTATTTGGCACTTTCAGAAGCTGTCCGAGGAGGCGTGTAAAGTGTCTTTGGATATGGAATTTGAAGTTGCCAACAAGCTGACCGGAGTGGCGTTAGGGGCAGTGTTCAAACAGGTGGCCAATATGATGGTCGATTCGTTCGTAAAACGGGCTCAGGTAGTTTATGGCTGACACAATCGCAGTGGAAGTGGCGTACGCGTTGCCTGAAAAACAGCGCATTCTGGCAGTTGCTGTGCCGTCTGGAACCAGTGTGCTGGAGGCTGCACGGTTGTCTGGTATTACCCGTGAATTTCCGCAGCTGGAGCTGGAATCTGCCAAAATGGGCATTTTTGGCAAGACAGTAAGAAATCTGTCAGACCCTGTACAGGAGGGTGACCGTATCGAAATTTATCGACCGTTGATCATCGATCCGAAACAGGCGCGGGCCAATCGGGCTGCCAAAACACAAAAATAACTGCTCCGGCCCGCTGTGCTCGGGTCGATGTTGTACCTTCGTCGAGCTACTCCAACGGGATGGTGTTGATTGCAGGTTCTTCCTGCGGCAACGAGTCCAGTTGGCTTTGCTCTGAAAATTCTGCCTCTGGTAGGGTGCCTGTGTAGTTCAGATAGTTGCCCTGATCATCAAAAAACACCTGTATGCGGTATTGTTTGGTGATTTTGTCGCGTTCTTCCAACGTGTATACGTAATCCCAGCGTTGGCTTTCAAACGGATTTTTCAGCACAGGCGTTCCCATCACGAACTCGACCTGATGTTCTGTCATGCCTGTATGTAGCTGATTTAGCATATCCTGGGTGACGATATTGCCCTGCTGAATGTTCAGCTTGTGCACACCAGGGAAAACGCAGCCGGAAAGGGTTGCAAAACCAAGTAAAAAAGTCAGAATTGTCGCTCGCATCATTCAGCTGTTGTCTCGTCCGGTGGTTTGCGTTTTTGCATTAGCGGACGATGATACCTGATGAACCAAGTCGCTGTGAAATATTCGAGGGTTGCAATGTCCGATCAAAATATGGAGTTGCGTAAAGCAGGTCTGAAAGTCACTCTGCCAAGAATTAAAATTCTGAGTATTCTGGAAAGTAACCCAGAGGCTCACCTGAGTGCTGAGGATGTCTATAAATCATTGATTGAGGCAGGTGAAGACGTTGGGCTGGCAACTGTATATCGGGTGCTGACCCAGTTTGAGAGTGCTGGACTGGTGACTCGTCATAACTTTGATGGTGGTCATTCGGTGTTTGAGCTGGATAAGGGCGACCACCATGATCATATGGTGGATGTCGACTCCGGCACCGTGATTGAATTTACCAATGAGGAAATTGAGCGGTTACAGCATGAAATTGCGGCGCAGCATGGTTATGATCTGGTTGATCACAGCCTGGTGCTCTATATCCGTAAAAAGAAGTAATGGCCAGGTTCTCGACGAGGCTCCCGGGCTTGGCGGGAACACGGTGAACAGATAACTGTTTTTTGCATCCATGATCCAGTTGTGGCCACTGGTTGCTGCAGGTTTGATGCGCACCATACTGATGTAACGCTTGGAGGGATGGTATCCCTGTCGGTTTTGCAATTTCCCCCATAGCTGCGGACGACCATCCTGCGTCGTCCCTGGCATTCCCGCATTGAAGCCAGCCAGTATCAGCTTGAAGCGCTGGTGCGGTTCCTTATATGGCTGTCTGCTTAACCAGTGCCAGCATTTCTTCGGCATGATTCATGGTGCTGAGGGTAATGTCGACGCCTCCCAGCATTCGCGCAACTTCCCGAGTACGTTGAGTATCTCCGAGCTCCTGAATCCGGGTATGGGTATACTCATCACCGGAAATCTTGCTGACCAGAAAGTGTTGATGGGCTTGCGCTGCCACCTGAGGTTGGTGAGTGACACACATAACTTGTCCTCGTTCACCCAGGGATCGCATCAGGCGGCCAACCCGTTCTGCCGTGCCGCCACCGATGCCGACGTCCACTTCGTCAAAAATCATACAAGAGATATCACTGGTTGCGGCAGTAACCACCTGGATAGCCAGGCTGATACGTGACAGTTCCCCCCCTGATGCCACTTTGGCGAGTGGCCCGGCCGGCATGCCTGGGTTGGTTTGAACCATAAACCGGATCTGGTCAAGACCATGTTTGCCGGCTTCGGCAGACGATAGCGGATCAATACAGGTTTCGAAATGTGTCCGTCCCAACGCCATTGCATCAAATTGGCTACATACATCGGCATCCAGCCTGGCTGCTGCGTTGATGCGGGCCTGGCTGAGCGTTTGCGCTTCGGTGATGTAGCGGTTTTCAAAGGTAATTACTCGTTCTTGTAATTCTGCGAGATCTTCGTCTGACAGGCTTAATTCCGCGAGAGCGGCTTCCTGCTGCTGCCAGTGATCGTACAGGTGGATGGGTTGAATCTGGTGTTTGCGTGCCATGCTGAAAATATCGCTGAGACGCTGTTCAACTTGCTGCAGGCGGTGAGGGTTAATATCAACCTGATCCAGATAGTGGCGTAAGGAGTTGCCCGCTTCTTCCAGTAGTATTTGGGCCTGCTGCATCAGATCGCGTGCTTCAATCAGACTGCTGTGCTGATCGTCAATACGCGCCAGTTGCTGATAGGCGATCCAGGCCATTTGAGCCGCACCCTGACCATCGCTGTCATCTCCGGTGCTGACTGCCAGTGCCTGTTGCCCGCCTAATAACATCGATTCGGCATTGGCCAGCCGTTTGTGTTCCTGCTCAAGATCCGCCACTTCGGTAGCGCCGATGGCCAGTTCACGCAGCTCTTCAACCTGATAGCTGAGCAGTTGTCGCTGAGCCTGGATTTCACTGCTTTCTTCCTGCAATTGGCGCAGTCGTTTATGCAGTTGCTGCCATTGCTGGAAATAGTCAGCCACGGTTGTCGCGAGGGGTTTTAGATTGCCGAAGGCGTCGAGAATCTGGCGCGGAGCGTCTTTTTCCAGTAAGCGCTGATGTGCATGCTGGGAGTGAACTTCAATCAGGTGCTGCGACAATTCGCGTAAATCATTGGCGGAAGCCGGACGGCCATTGATATAGCCACGGGAACGACCTTCAGCAGAAACCACTCGACGCAGCAATATGAGGTCTTCCTCGTCAGGTATATCCCGGCAAGTCAGCCAGTTACGGGCGTTGGGCGTTGGGCAGAAGCTGGCGCAGATTTCCGCTCGTTCAGCTCCATGTCTGACCATGCCGGCATCGGCCCGTTGGCCCAGTGCAAGGCCGAGCGCATCCAGCAGAATTGACTTGCCTGCACCGGTTTCACCAGTGATGACTGCCATGCCTCGCTGGAATTCCAGTTCGAGGTGCTCGACCAGTGCAAACTGGTGAATAGACAGATGGGTGAGCATGGATTAACTCCTTTATCTGAACGTATAACCAGTGTTTTTATATACAGTAGTAATTACTGTCAAGTAACAGTTTGAATTCTCTGCCGGTTATGCCCTTGAATCCGACGAGCGGAACCCCATATAGCTGCGAGCGCCATTTTTCGACGAGAGGAATATTTCATGTCAGACGAGCAAAAGATTCAGGACGAAGCCCTGCAAAACGAAGATCTTCAGCCTGAAGTAGCGATCGAAACCGAAGCGAGTGCAGAATCTGCCGCTGCTGGCACTTCCGCTGCAGAAGTGCAGTTGGCAGCTGCCCAGCAAGAAATCGCTGATCTGAAAGAGCAGGTATTGCGAATTCAGGCAGAGATGCAAAACGTGCGTCGTCGTGCGGAGCTGGATGTAGAAAAAGCCCATAAATTTGGGTTGGAAAAATTTGCCAATGAAATGGTTGCCGTTGTGGATAACCTCGAACGAGGTCTGGCAGCAGCACCAGAGGAAGACGCCACCAAGGCTATTCGTGAAGGTATCGAGATGACCTTGAACGGGTTTTTGTCGGCACTGGCCAAGTTTAATGTCGATGTGGTAGATCCGGTTGGGCATCCGTTTAATCCCGAGCACCATCAAGCCATGACGATGATCGAAAGTGCCGACGCCGAACCCAATTCTGTGCTCGCGGTGATGCAGAAGGGTTACGTAATGAACGGTCGTTTACTGCGTCCGGCGATGGTTGTGGTCAGCAAGGCTGCTCCTGCTATTGATGAAAATGCCTGATTGCATTGACTGCAAAAAATTAACGCCATGCCTTGAAAGCGCCAGCTTCGGACACATATACAGGTCATAGGCAAATACATGGCAACGGTCTTCGTTGCAATTGGTTTAAAGACAAGCAAGCAGTGATCACTGCTCGAGTTTTGGAGAGATTTATCATGGGTAAGATTATTGGTATTGACCTGGGAACCACCAACTCCTGTGTGGCGATCCTGGATGGTGGCAAGACCAGAGTGATTGAAAACGCTGAGGGCGATCGTACCACGCCTTCCGTCGTCGCTTATGCCGACGAAGAAGTTCTGGTTGGCCAGTCAGCCAAGCGTCAGGCGGTCACCAACCCACACAACACCCTGTTCGCGGTCAAGCGTTTGATCGGCCGTCGTTTCAAGGATGATGTGGTTCAGAAAGACATCAAAATGGTGCCGTACAAGATCGTCGAAGCCAGCAATGGTGATGCTTGGGTAGAAGTGCGTGGCGAACAGTTTGCACCCCCACAGATTTCTGCTGAAATCCTCAAGAAAATGAAGAAAACCGCAGAGGATTACCTCGGCGAAAGCGTGACTGAAGCCGTTATTACCGTACCGGCTTACTTTAACGATTCCCAGCGTCAGGCGACCAAAGATGCCGGCAAAATTGCTGGTCTGGAAGTCAAACGTATCATCAACGAGCCAACCGCTGCGGCATTGGCTTACGGAATCGATAAAGAAAGTGGTGATCGTACCATCGCGGTTTACGACCTGGGTGGTGGTACGTTCGATATCTCTATTATTGAAGTCGCTGACGTTGATGGTGAAAAGCAGTTTGAAGTTTTGGCCACTAATGGTGACACCTTCCTCGGTGGTGAAGATTTCGACATGCGCCTGATTGAATATCTGGCAGCCGAGTTCAAGAAAGACAGCGGTATCGATCTGCACAATGATCCACTGGCACTGCAGCGTCTGAAAGAAGGTGCTGAAAAAGCCAAGGTTGAATTGTCCAGCAGCCAGCAGACGGATGTGAACCTGCCTTATATTACGGCGGATGCAAGTGGTCCCAAGCACCTTAACGTCAAGGTAACCCGTGCCAAGCTGGAAAGCCTGGTAGAAGAGCTGGTCAAGCGCTCCCTGGAACCTTGCAAAATGGCGCTGAAAGACTCTGGTCTGTCTATTGCTGAAATTGACGAAGTGATCCTGGTGGGTGGTCAGACTCGTATGCCACTGGTGCAGAAGAGTGTTGCCGATTTCTTCGGCAAGGAACCACGTAAAGACGTGAACCCTGATGAAGCCGTAGCGGTTGGCGCAGCGATCCAGGGTGCCGTGTTGTCTGGTGATGTAAAAGACGTACTGTTGCTGGATGTTACCCCGCTGACCCTGGGTATCGAAACCATGGGTGGTGTTGCGACGCCAGTGATTGACAAGAACACCACCATTCCGACCAAAAAATCGCAAGTGTTCTCAACCGCCGATGACAACCAGACGGCGGTTACCATTCACGTGGTACAGGGCGAGCGCAAGCAAGCGACGCAGAACAAGTCGCTGGGTCGGTTTGACCTTGCGGACATTCCGCCAGCACCTCGTGGTATGCCACAGATTGAAGTAACCTTTGATATCGACGCTAACGGTATTCTGAATGTCAGCGCGAAAGACAAGGCAACCGGTAAAGAACAGTCCATCATCATCAAGGCCTCTTCTGGTCTGAGTGATGCTGAGATCGAGCAAATGGTTGCAGATGCTGAAGCCAATGCTGAAGCAGACAAGCATTTTGAAGAACTGATTCAGGCTCGGAATACTGCCGATGGCATGATCCACGCGACTAAAAAGACGCTGGAAGAAGCCGGTGACAAGGCGAGTGCAGAAGAGAAGGAAGCGATTGAAAAAGCAATTGCTGATCTTGAAGTTGCACTCAAGGGCGATGACAAGGCTGAAATTGAAGCCAAAACCAACGCACTGACTGAAGCCTCTGGCAAGCTGGCACAAAAACTGTATGCCGAGCAGGCTCAGCCAGCCGGTGCGGATGCGGATTCTTCTTCTGCGGATGACGATGTTGTCGACGCAGAGTTTGAAGAAGTAAAAGACAAGTAAGACGACAGATGGGAGACGGGAGTCAGCTTACCTCTGGTAGGCTGACTCCCGTCTTGCGTCTCACATGGCTGGATCAATAGCTCCCATCTGAGGCAAGAAAGACAATGTCCAAACGAGATTATTACGAGATCCTTGGCGTTTCCAAAGACGTTGATGGCAAGGAACTTAAAAAGGCCTATCGCAAGCTGGCCATGAAGTTTCACCCGGATCGTAACCCGGATGACAAGGATGCCGAAGCCAAGTTCAAGGAAGCGACGGAAGCCTACGAAATCCTGAATGACAGCCAGAAACGTGCGGCGTACGATCAGTACGGCCATGCCGGTGTGGATTCCAATGCGGGTGGTGGCTACGGTGGTGGAGCCAATGGCGCTGGTTTCAGCGATATTTTTGGCGATGTTTTTGGTGACATATTTGGCGGTGCTGGTGGCGGCCGTGGCGGTCCCCAGCGCGGTTCTGATCTGCGTTATACGCTGGAACTGTCGTTAGAAGAAGCCGTTCGTGGTGTCGAAAAGAAAGTACGGATTCCGACGCTGGTCAGCTGTGAAACCTGTCATGGCAGTGGTGCCAAACCAGGTACCAGCCCGAAGCAATGTTCAACCTGTAATGGCGTTGGCCAGGTTCGTATGCAACAGGGATTCTTTTCTGTGCAACAAACCTGTCCTACTTGTCGTGGCCAGGGCACGATCATTGAGGATCCGTGTAACAGTTGTCACGGTCGTGGCGTAAAAGAAGAAACCAAAACCCTGTCGGTTAAAATTCCGCCGGGTGTGGATACTGGTGATCGTATTCGTTTGTCTGGTGAAGGCGAGGCGGGTGCTATGGGTGGTCCTGCTGGTGACTTGTATGTTCAGGTCAGTGTGCGCGAGCATGCGCTGTTTCATCGCGACGGGCGTAACCTGTATTGTGATGTTCCCATCAGTATTGTTGATGCGGCACTGGGTGGTGATCTGGAAGTACCAACACTGGATGGTCGGGTGCGTCTTAAAATTCCGGCAGAAACCCAGAGTGGCAAGCTGTTTCGTCTGAAAGGCAAAGGCGTAGCGCCGGTTCGTGGCGGTGGTGCAGGTGATTTGCTCTGTCGGGTTCAGGTTGAAACTCCGGTGAGCCTGAATGATGAACAAAAAGCCCTGTTGATGAAGTTTCAAGAATCATTAACGGGCGAAAAGCATGCGCCGCAAAAAAAGAGCTGGTTTGAAGGTGTAAAAAAGTTCTTCGAAGACGTTTGAAGCCACGCTGAGCGTAGTTGAAAACTGACATTCAAATAACAAGCCCGCGGTTGGATATTGTGCCAACCCGGGCTTTGTTTTATCAGGAATCCAACAATGACACGAATTGCCATTACCGGAGCCGCCGGACGTATGGGAAGGGTGCTGATTCAGGCAGTTGATGCAGCCGAGGGTGCTGAAATTGGGGCTGCGATTGTGCGTCATGATGACCCGATGCTGGGTCTTGATGCCGGTGCAATTGCCGGTTTGGGGAAAGACTTGGGTATCAGGGCTGTTGCCAGTTTGAGCGAGGTGGCTGACCAGTTTGATGTACTGATTGATTTTACAACACCGGCAGTAACGCTGGCCAACCTGTCATTCTGCCAGCAGCATGGCAAATGTATCGTGATTGGCACGACCGGTTTCAGTGATGATGAAAAAACCAGCTTGGCAGAGTGTGCCACACAGACGGGTGTAGTATTTGCGCCGAATTATTCTGTGGGCGTGAATCTGTGCCTGAATTTGTTGCGTATGGCCGCCAGAGTGATGGGCGAAGACAGTGATATCGAAATCATCGAGATGCACCATCGTCACAAGGTGGATGCCCCTTCTGGTACTGCCTTGCGTATGGGTGAGGTGGTTGCAGAAACCATGGGATGGGATCTGAATGAAGTCGCTTGTTATGGTCGTGAAGGTCAGACCGGAGCCCGGCCGCACAAACAAATTGGCTTTGAGACCATTCGTGGTGGTGATGTTGTCGGCGATCACACCGTGATGTTTGCCACCGATGGTGAACGAGTCGAAGTGACCCATAAAGCCCAGAGTCGCATGACGTTTGCTCGTGGTGCCGTACGTTCGGCCTTGTGGATAACCGACCAGAAGGCCGGACTGTATGATATGCAGGACGTGTTGGGCTTCTGACTCGGCCCTGGTAACAAGCGCTTGATGACCTGCCTGCGTGACGATTGCTGCGTTAAAAATGACCGTGAAATGCGTATTTATCACCTGTAAATACCATTTCTTTGGTCATTTTTGCCTTGTATTTATAGCCTCAATAACGCTTCAGAGACCTGTCAGTCCCGACCAATTTTGCTGGACTTGCGTTCGCCTGATGGCGGCTGTTTCACCAACAGCAGATGATCGATAGCGCGATTGACAAGAGCATTCATATCATCCGGTTTACCCATCGGGTCAAACATCATTCCGGTCAACATTTGACTATTGCCCAGTACCCAGCGTGCGCGTTCAGCAGCTGATAATCCCTGGTCGAGTTCATCGAGATTGATGGCGTCTTCAATCTGGATCGTCAATCGTTCCAGTAGCTCTGCTTGTAGCGACAGATATTGTGGCCAGACTTCTTCGCGTGGTGAGGCACTCCATTCGAGCCAGACCTTGATGTAATCCGGCTGCTCTTCGCAAGCCCGTAAAAAACGCTGGAAATAGTCACGAATCCGGGCCAGCGGTGTGGTTGCTGCCGAAAAAGCGTCTTCTGCCATGGCGTGCATAAACTGGGCAATTTCATCCAGTACATCGGTGACCAGTGCATCACGGGTCTTGAAATAATTGAATACGGTTGCTACCGACACCCCGCCAATTTCGGCAATGTCGGTATGTCCTCCACGCCCAATACCACGGCGGGAGAAAACTTCAACAGCATACATCAGTAACAGCCGCTTACGTTCCTCGGGGGCCAAGCGACGGCGACCATCAACAGCAACAGGCATGAAAATCCCTCATGTGTGTAATTTTATATGTATATGCCTGAATCCAGAGCGTTGACACGTGTTCGACATCGACCAATGTTCGGTGAGAAATCGATAAACTAATCAGCAACTGGCTCATCCATGGTTACTATGTAAAGAATTACCCCTACTTGTGGGAAGTAAAATACCGTTTAAAATTGTATGTAACGATATGTAACTGATATGTCACACAAGAGTGCACAGTTCAAATTCCTGGGATTTAAAACGTAACCTGTTCCCGTCTTGTCTTCGATATCGTGGACAGAAAAGCTCTTTTTGCGTATAATTTGCGGTTAATCAAAGCTCGGAGCTTCTCAAGCAGAAGTGACCGACCATTACATAATTTCTGAAATTAGCGGAATGCCGATGAGCGGATCAGCATTCCGCTTTTTTACGCATGGGGTACCCGCCTAGTACCTCGCTTCGCCTGTTTTTCTTTGCTCGGGGATACAGTTTTGTCTACGCCAGCCATTCTAGCTCTTGAAGACGGCAGCTTGTTTAAGGGCACCAGTATCGGTGCTTTGGGAACGTCTGTTGGAGAGGTTGTTTTCAACACGTCCATGACCGGTTATCAGGAAATCCTGACTGACCCGTCCTACACCAATCAAATCGTTACACTCACTTACCCACATATTGGCAGCTACGGTACCAACAGCGAAGACGTTGAGTCCGCTGGCATCGCCGCCAAAGGGCTGATTATTCGTGACTTGCCATTAACGGCGTCCAACTTTCGTAGCGAACAGGCGCTTGATGAATACCTGCGAGCCAATAATGTGGTTGGGCTGGCGGATATCGATACCCGCCGCCTGACCCGTATTCTGCGTGAAAAGGGTTCCCTTAATGGTTGTCTGCTTGCCGCAGACGATGCCTGGAGTGATGCAAGTCAACAACAGGCACTGGCAGAAGCCGCCGCTTTTCCTGGCCTGAAAGGCATGGATCTGGCCAAGGAAGTTACAGTTAACGCACCTTACCGCTGGACCCAGACCGACTGGGCACTGGGCAAGGGCTATGGCGAACAGACCGAAACCCGATTCAAGGTTGTCGCCTACGATTTTGGTGTCAAGTACAACATTCTGCGCCTGCTGGCTGAACGAGGCTGTGAACTGACCGTTGTTCCGGCGCAAACATCGGCTACCGAGGTGCTGGCGATGAATCCAGATGGCATCTTTCTGTCGAATGGCCCCGGCGACCCGGAACCCTGCACCTATGCAATTGACGCCATCCGGCAAATTCTGGAGACCGAAATTCCGGTATTCGGCATTTGTCTGGGTCACCAGTTACTGGCACTGGCTTCGGGTGCGACAACGTTGAAGATGAATCTCGGCCATCACGGAGCCAACCACCCGGTACAGGATCTGGCCACTGGCAAGGTAATGATCACCAGTCAGAACCATGGCTTTGCGGTCGATGAAAGCTCGTTGCCAAACAACCTCAAGGCAACCCACAAGTCACTGTTCGACGGTACGCTGCAAGGTATCGCCCGTACTGACAAGCCAGCCTTCAGCTTTCAGGGTCATCCTGAAGCCAGCCCAGGCCCCCGTGATGTCGCACCGCTGTTCGACCACTTTATTGATCTGATTGAAACCGCCAAAGCCAAGGCCAACGGATAACCACAGGACTGACTGAGTAATGCCAAAACGTACTGACATCAACAGCATTCTGATCATTGGCGCTGGCCCCATTGTTATCGGCCAGGCGTGTGAATTTGACTACTCCGGTGCCCAGGCCTGTAAAGCCCTGCGTGAGGAAGGCTATCGCGTCATTCTGGTCAACTCCAACCCCGCCACTATCATGACCGATCCATCGATGGCGGATGCGACCTATATCGAGCCGATTACCGTTGAAGCCGTTGCCAAAATTATTGAGAAAGAACGCCCTGACGCGCTCTTGCCTACCATGGGTGGCCAGACGGCACTGAACTGCGCCCTGGGCCTGGAAAAGGCTGGCGTACTGGAACAATTCGGTGTGGAAATGATCGGCGCCAACGCCGATACCATCGACAAGGCTGAAGACCGTGATCGCTTCGATCAGGCGATGAAAAAAATTGGTCTGGCGTGCCCTCGTGCCGGGATTGCCCACACTCTGGAAGAAGCGCGTGAAGTGCAAAAAACGCTGGGTTTTCCCTGCATTATTCGCCCTTCTTTTACCATGGGTGGCACCGGTGGCGGTATCGCCTACAACAAGGAAGAGTTTGAAGAAATCTGTACTCGTGGTCTGGATTTGTCACCAACCAGCGAGTTGCTGATCGACGAGTCGCTGATTGGCTGGAAAGAGTACGAGATGGAAGTGGTGCGCGACAAGAACGACAACTGCATCATCGTTTGTGCCATCGAAAACTTTGATGCCATGGGCGTTCATACCGGTGATTCCATTACCGTTGCCCCGGCACAAACCCTGACCGACAAGGAATACCAGATCATGCGCGACGCCTCGCTGGCGGTACTGCGCGAGATCGGAGTGGAAACCGGTGGTTCCAACGTCCAGTTTGGTGTCGATCCAAAAACCGGCCGCATGGTCGTGATCGAGATGAACCCGAGGGTTTCGCGTTCTTCGGCACTGGCTTCCAAGGCAACCGGCTTTCCGATCGCCAAGGTGGCTGCCAAATTGGCGATTGGATACACTCTGGATGAGCTGCAAAACGATATTACTGGTGGTGCAACACCGGCATCGTTTGAGCCATCGATCGACTATGTTGTAACCAAGATCCCTCGTTTTACCTTCGAAAAATTCCCCCAGGCTGATGGCCGCCTGACTACCCAGATGAAATCCGTGGGCGAGGTGATGGCCATTGGCCGTACTCAGCAGGAGTCTCTGCAAAAAGCCCTGCGTGGTCTTGAAGTGGGCTCTTCCGGATTTGATCCGAAGGTCAATCTGGCCGACGAAGGTGCGCGGGACAAGGTTATCTCTGAACTGGTGACGCCGGGTGCCGAGCGTATCTGGTACGTCGGAGATGCCTTCCGCATGGGCCTGACGGTCGATGAAATTTACCAGTATTCAGGCATTGATCCCTGGTTCCTGGTACAGATCGAAGATTTGATCAAAGAAGAAGCCAGTGTTTCGGCCAGCAGCCTGACGGTACTGGATGCCAGTGCGGTCTTGCGACTGAAGCGCAAGGGTTTTTCCGATCAGCGTCTGGCGACCTTGTTGGGAATTTCTGAAAAAGCGTTTCGCAAGCATCGTCAGAAGCTGAATATCCGCCCGGTCTACAAGCGTGTTGATACCTGTGCCGCTGAATTCTCGACCGATACTGCCTACATGTACTCGACCTACGAGGAAGAGTGCGAATCGAACCCGACCGACCGCGACAAGATTATTGTGCTCGGTGGTGGCCCGAACCGCATTGGTCAGGGTATCGAGTTTGACTATTGCTGCGTGCACGCAGCACTGGCGGCGAAGGAAGAAGGGTACGAGGCCATCATGGTCAACTGTAACCCGGAAACGGTTTCGACCGATTACGACACCTCCGACCGCCTGTACTTTGAACCGGTAACGCTGGAAGACGTGCTGGAAATCGTCGAGAAAGAAAAACCCAAGGGTGTCATTGTACAGTACGGTGGTCAGACACCACTGAAGCTGGCCAACGAACTGGAAGCTTGTGGTGTACCCGTGATTGGTACGTCGCCTGAATCGATTGACCGTGCCGAAGATCGCGAGCGTTTCCAACAAATGATCCAGCGTTTGGGTCTCAAGCAGCCGGTGAACGCCACCGTAACCTCTGCCGAAGAAGCAGTGGCTCGCGCTGCCGACATCGGTTATCCGCTGGTGGTTCGTCCGTCCTATGTCCTGGGCGGTCGGGCGATGGAGATTGTCAGTAACGAAAAGTCCCTGCGTCGCTACATGAACGAAGCGGTACGGGTCTCCAATGATTCGCCGGTGCTGCTCGACTACTTCCTGGATCGCGCGATCGAAGTGGACATTGACGCCGTTTGTGACGGTGAAGAAGTCGTGATTGGTGCCATCATGCAGCATATCGAGCAAGCCGGTATTCACTCGGGTGACTCGGCCTGTTCATTGCCGCCTTACAGTCTGCCAGCGGATGTTCAGGATCTGATGCGTGAGCAAGTGAAAGCGATGGCGCTGGAGTTGGGTGTTGTTGGTCTGATGAATACCCAGCTGGCTTATCAGGACGGTGAAATCTACGTGATTGAGGTAAACCCTCGCGCATCCCGTACTGTGCCATTTGTATCCAAGTGTATAGGCGTTTCCCTGGCTTCTATTGCGGCCAAGGTGATGATGGGTCGTTCACTGGCGGATCTGGGCTTTACCAAGGAAATCATTCCGCCGTATTTCTCTGTGAAAGAAGCGGTATTTCCGTTCAACAAGTTCCAGGGTGTTGACCCGATTCTTGGCCCGGAAATGAAGTCCACCGGGGAAGTCATGGGTGCTGGAAAAACTTTCGGCGAAGCCTTTTTCAAGGCTCAGTTGGGGGCCGGTGCCGATTTACCCGTCGGTGGTACCGCTTTCCTGTCTGTCCGCGAAGCCGACAAGTCCGGTCTGGTGGCGGTTGCCAGAGGGCTGGTGGAATGTGGTTTTGAACTGGTGTGTACCGATGGCACCCGTCGTGTCCTGGAGGATGCCGGGGTGCAGTCCAGCCGCATCAACAAGGTAACTCAGGGCCGTCCACATATCGTGGACACAATTAAAAACGATGGTATTGATCTGATCGTCAATACTACCGACGGTGCCCAGGCTATCGCAGACTCGGCAGACATTCGTCGCAGCGCATTGCAACACAAGGTGTATTACACCACCACATTGGCGGGTGCAGAGGCCATTGTTGAAGCGCTGCGTTCCGAAGGTCTGAAAGACGTTCATCGTCTGCAAGATCTGCATGCCAGTATCGGCCAATAAACCAAGCTATCAGGAGTCAATGCAAATGCAGAAGTTTCCTATGACCCTCGAAGGGGAAAAGGCATTGCGCGACGAGTTGCAACGCCTGAAAAGTGTCGAACGTCCGACCGTTATCCAGGCAATTGCGGACGCGCGCGAACACGGTGATCTCAAGGAGAACGCCGAGTATCACGCCGCCCGTGAACAGCAAGGCTTTATTGAAGGTCGTATCCAGGAGATTGAGGGTAAGCTCTCCAATTGCCAGGTGATCGACATCAAGACCATTCCGCGAACTGGCAAGGTGCTGTTTGGTGTGACGGTGACCATTATCAACGTTGATACTGACGAAGAAGTGGAATACAAAATCGTCGGTGATGACGAAGCGGATATCAAAGCCAATCGTATTTCTGTTTCATCGCCGATTGCTCGTGCCCTGATTGGCAAGGAAGAGGGCGACACCGTTGTCGTCAAGATTCCAAGTGGCAGCGTGGAATATGAAATCGATCAGGTCAAACACCTCTGACCTGTGACCGCCGGATTGTCAAGTCGCCTCCTTCGGGAGGCGTTTTTGTATCCGGGAATTGTCAGCCTTAGATTCGGATCTTGAAATTGCTTTGTGGTAGCCTTTTCTTTCACACACAACGTTTTCGAAGTGGCCGTCTTTAAATGGTCCTTTGATTCTGTTGATAAAAGGCAGGGAGGCAGGGATGAAATATCTGGTTGCAGGCATGATGCTGGTGCTGGTGGCACTGAGTGCAGACGCGCAGATATATAAATGGCTGGACGCTAACGGCAAGGTGCATTTTGGCAGCATGCCGCCGACTACGGCGAATGCCGAATCGTTGGATCTTTCCACGGCAACGACCAGCTCGTCCCCTGCGGCAACGATCCCCGCTATTAATCGTGATGAAGCACAAAAAGCCTACCTGGAAAGCGCCGCCGCAGAGCGTAAAAAACGTGAAGCAGAGCGTGAACACCAGCGTGTTGTGGAACAGCAGACCAGGCGTACCTGTGGTGTCCTGAGTGGTATGAGAAAAGATCTCGAAGACAAAAAAGCGTTGTATCGCTACAACGATCAGGGTGAAAAAGTGTTCCTGAATGATGTCGAGAGCAAGGCCTTTCACCAGCAGGTTAACGAAGAGTATGACAAAAATTGCCACTAATTAGTGGGGAGTTGAAAAGTATCAAGGCAGGTAACGTTACGATTGATCGTAGCGTTACCTAAACTATTAGTGCGTATTGTTTGGGCAATGAGCGTGTATTGCCACTGCCATAATCAGTGACGTATTTCGGGAGAATGACATGGGCAACCGTTTTGGCATTCTTGCCATCGATCAGGGAACAACCAGTACACGAGCTATCGTGTTTGACCCGCAGCTGCAAACCGTTGCCATGGCCCAGCAGGAGTTCCCCCAGCATTATCCGGATGATGGCTGGGTTGAGCACAATCCGGATGATCTCTGGCAAAGCACCTGCGCAGTGGTTCAGCAAGCCCTGGCAGAGGCGAGGGAGCAGGGCTGTGAGGTTTCTGCCATCGGCATTACCAATCAGCGCGAGACGACGCTGGTGTGGGATAAACACAGCGGCGCTGCTGTATATCCTGCGATTGTCTGGCAAGACCGTCGCACCGCCAGGCTCTGCGATCAACTGCGGTCAGAGGTTGGGGATGATTATGTACAGGCCCGCTCAGGCCTACGGCTTGACCCTTATTTTTCTGCCACCAAGGTGGCCTGGATTCTCGATAACGTTGATGGTGCTCGCCTGCGGGCAGAACGTGGTGAGCTGCTGTTTGGCACGGTCGATAGTTATCTGATCTGGAACCTGACCGGTGGCCAACGGCATGTGACCGACGCGACCAACGCCAGCCGTACCAATCTGTTTAATATTCATCGTGGTGAGTGGGATAACGAGCTGCTCGACCTGTTTCGTATTCCATCTGCCATGCTGCCTCAAGTACAGGATTGTTCTGGTCATTTTGGCACCGCGCTGGCCCGCTTTACCGGCGATCGGGATATTGCCATCACCGGGGTAGCCGGAGATCAGCAAGCGGCCAGCGTCGGCCAGTGCTGTTTTGAGCCAGGACAGGTAAAAAGCACCTATGGCACCGGGTGTTTTGTACTGCTGAATACCGGTCAAAAACCGCTGTTTTCATCCCATGGACTGCTCACCACGATTGCCTTGCAACTGGATGGTCAGCGCACCTACGCCCTGGAAGGGGCGATCTTTGTTGCCGGTGCGACGGTGCAATGGTTACGGGACGAGCTAGGCATTATCGAACGGGCGTCCGATACGGAACGGTTAGCCAGCGGGCTGGACAGTAACAAGGGTGTCTACCTGGTGCCTGCGTTTACGGGGCTGGGTGTGCCTTACTGGCGGGCCGACGCTCGGGCCGCGATTGTTGGCCTGACCCGTGGCGCTGGCAAGGCAGAACTGGCCAGGGCAGCGCTGGAAGCCGTCTGTTATCAGACCGCCGACCTGTTTGCAGTGATGGAGCAGGAAGGTCTGCGGCCAACGTCATTGCGGGTTGATGGTGGCATGGTGTCCAACAACTGGATGCTGCAATTTCTTGCGGATGTGTTGAATACCGAGGTACTGCGTCCGGCACTGCTGGAAACCACCGCACTGGGAGCTGCCTATCTGGCCGGGCGAGCAGTGGGGCTTTACGGTGATACCTCGGAATTCACCCGCCTGTGGCAATGCCGGGCAACCTTTACACCCGCCATGAGCGAGGCCCAGCGTGCTACTTTGCTGGCCGGATGGCAAAAAGCCGTGCAGCGTGTGGTGCTGGAATGACTACGATTCTGTCAATAAGGAAACCAGTGTGACGCAGCGACAAGATACTCTGAAACAACTGGATGGTGAGTGCTTTGATGTGCTGATTGTCGGCGGTGGCATTAACGGTGCGGTGTCGGCAGCGGCACTGGCCAGCCACGGTGCTCGGGTCGCCCTCATTGATCGTGATGATTTTGGCAGCGCGACCAGTGCCAACAGTTCCAATCTGGTCTGGGGTGGCATCAAATATCTGGAAAGTGGTGAAGTGGCGCTGGTGAATGAACTGTGCCGCAGTCGTAACCGGCTGATGCAGCGTTTTCCCAGTCGAATTCGCGAAATACGCTTTCTGACGACGGTACCCAAAGGTTTTCGCAAGCCCGCCTGGATGGTTTACATCGGTGCTTTGCTGTATTGGGGTTTTGGTCGCGGGGCAACCCGGATGCCGGAGTACCTGTCGCGACGGCGGCTGCAACAGCGTCAGCCATTGATCGACATCGCCGTTGCCCAGGGCGGATTGGAATATTCAGATGCCTGGCTGGTTGATAACGACGCCCGGCTGACGTTTGATTTTGTTCGTACGGCGATACGACAGGGCGCGGTGGTGGCCAACTACGTAGCCTCTGAAGGATCACAGCAGATCGATAATGAATGGCATACCTGTGTAGTCGACCAGCAAACGGGTGCACAGCGGCTGATTCGCTCCCGTGTATTACTGAATGCCACCGGCCCCTGGGTCGACGGCTACAACCAGTTAAGCCAGCAATCGGCTGGCCATCATCATGTGTATTCAAAAGGTATCCACCTGATTGTGCCCCGGCTGATCGAAGAAGAGCGTGTGCTGGCATTTTTTGCCAACGATGGCCGGCTGTTTTTTGTGATTCCGATGGGCAGCAAGACTTGTCTGGGTACGACCGATACCCGTGTAACGCGGCCTGAGTCGGTGGTGACCGCCGCTGATCGCCAGTTTGTGCTGGATAACGTCAATCAGCGTCTGAAGCTGGACAAGCCGCTGACCGCTGCTGATGTGATATCCGAGCGCTGTGGTGTGCGGCCGTTGGTGGTGGCCAGTGCGGCGGCAGAGAATCAAGATAACGCAGAGAATCAAGCCGACTCTGTTAATCAAGACAACAAGGAAGCAACAGGAGAAGCAGGAAAAGAGCAGGGTGACTGGCTTAACCTGTCGCGCCGCCATGCGATTGATGCCAGTGCCGACCATCGTTACCTCAGCATTTTTGGTGGCAAGCTGACCGATTGTGTCAACGTCGGCGAAGAAATATATGACCATATCAGTGCGTTCGGTATTCCGTTGCAGCCGAGATCCGATCGCTGGTTTGGTGAGCCGGACGAGCGCCGCCGGGAAGGCTTCTGGCGTCAGGCAACGGAGCAAGGGCTGGATCAATACTGGTGTGAGCATCGCCGGGAGACCTTGTTGCAGCGTTGGTGGCGGCGTTATGGCACCGATGCTTTCGAGTTGCTGGTCGATGTGGCGGATCACCCGGAATGGTTACGGCCGCTGCTGGAGGGTGACGACCTGCGCGAGGCCGAAGTCCGGCTGGCGGCACGGCTGGAGATGGTTACCCGGCTGGAGGATTTTTTACGTCGTCGTACCATGCTGGAGCTGACCAGCGGCAAGGCAGCGCTGGCACAATCCCCGGTATTGGCGCACATCAGCGAATTGTTATTTGGCTCTGCTGGCGAACAACAATTGCGGGATTATCTGAACACGAATGTTGCGGATCACTTGCCAGAGGCTGATCTCTGACCTGCGACTTCCTCTGGTCGTCAGCAGCAGGTGAGCTTTCTGCTTGGCCACTGTCTGCCTATACTGCCGCGTTTGGTCGCCATAGGAACACTGCATGAAAACCGCTCTGATTATCGGCTACGTCTGGCCGGAGCCGGCATCGTCCGCTGCGGGTAGCCGCATGTTGCAGCTGATTGCGGCACTGCAATCGGGTGGTTATCGGGTGGTGTTTGGTTCGCCAGCCGACTGGAGTCCTCATGCGGTGGCGCTGGCCGACTACGGAGTGGAAGCCGCCAAACTGCAGCTTAACAGCTCGACGTTTAACGACTATATCGCCGGGCTGCAGCCGGATCTGGTGATGTTCGACCGTTTTATGATGGAAGAGCAATTTGGCTGGCGGGTGGAAGAAACCTGCCCGAATGCGCTGCGGGTGCTGGATATGGAAGACGTCCACAGCCTGCGTCATGCTCGCCATCAGGCGCTCAAGGAAGGCGTAGAACCGGGCTTGAAACATATTCATTCTGAATTGGCGATACGGGAAGTGGCGGCTGTTTTACGTTGCGACCTGGCGCTGGTGATTTCGGAATTTGAATTGCACTGGTTGCAGCAACAATTCCAGATACCGGCAGCTCAGCTGATCTATCTGCCTTTTATGCTGCTGGCATCACAATGGCAGCGGCCGTTGACGGCGCTGTCTCAACGCCAGCATTTTGTCTGTATCGGTAATTTTCGCCACGAGCCGAACTGGGATGCCGTACGCTGGCTCAGAGAAGCCCTTTGGCCCGCCATTCGCCAGCAGCTGCCAACGGCGGAGCTGCACGTTTTTGGTGCTTATCCGCCTAAAAAAGCGACCAGCTTGCAGAATGAACAACTGGGTTTTTATGTCCCCGGTTGGGCAGACGATGCGCTTGAGGTGGTGGATTCTGCCCGTGTCATGCTGGCCCCGTTAAGGTTTGGTGCCGGGTTGAAGGGCAAATTGCTGGATGCAGCAATCACCGCAACCCCAGCTGTCACCACTCCGGTAGGGGCAGAAGGCATGTACGGTTCTGCCATGGGCAATCAGCGTGACCTGGGCATATTGGTGGCCGATTCGGCGACCGTTTTTGTTGATGCCGCCGTGCAGCTGTATCAGAACGACAGCCTGTGGGATACGTGTTCCGCTGCGGCGGTTCGGTTGGCACCAGACCGTTTTGCCTTTGCAGATCATGCACCGCGCTGGCTGGCACGACTGTCCGAGTTGGCAGGGAACCTTGAAAACCATCGGCTGAGCGGGTTTTACGGTGCCATGTTACGGCACCATACGCTCAAAAGTACTCGCTACATGTCGCAGTGGATCGAGGCCAAAAACCGGTTGTCGTAGTCTGTTCGCGTGGTTGAAGTGGTTGAAGTGGTTAGGCGTCAGCCCGGCCAGCGCTTCCAGACATGGGTCGAGAGACCATGCAAAAAGATACTCAATAATACCGTCAATACCGCTGTGCCAAACACCGTATCGTAAGCTGCGATACGGTCGGCGTACCCCATTTGCTGAATAGCCAGCATCAAATACAGAATACTGGCAATGCCACGAGGGCCAAACCAGGCGAGAAAAATCTTCTGTCCAAATGGCAAGCCACTGCCGGTCAGGGAAATCAGGACTGGAATCATCCGCACCAGTGTCAGGCTGAGCAGGGCATAAGCCAGCATGGGCCAGCTGAACAACGGCCAGGCTTCGGCGACAAATACCAGCCCGAAGAGGAAAAACATCAGCAAGCTCAGTACTTCACCTTCCGCCTCACCAAATTCACGCAAGCGAGTCATCACGGTGACCCGGTGCGATTCCAGAAACAGCCCCGCCAGAAAAGCAGCAATAAAGCCATTGCCCCCCAGTGATTCAGCCCCGGAGTAAGCCAGAAAGGCCAGCGATAACGACGACAAGCGTTGGAACAACGGCATCATTTGGTGGGCGTCCGAGGCCCATTGCACCAGTCGGCCACCCCAACGGCCAACCACCACCCCTGTCAGGCCTCCGACGACAAACTGTTGGGTGACAAACACAGGCCATTGCATGGAGTCGAGAAAGGCATAGTCGCCAGCGTTCATCACGGCCAGTACAAATAACAGCACCGGCAAGGCCAGGCCGTCGTTCAGGCCACTTTCAACGGTAATGGTATGTCGCAGCGGCAAACTGATACGTTTGTCGGAAAAGATCGCCTGAGCCAGAGCCGCATCGGTAGGAGACAGCATGATGGCCAGCCAGGCCGCAGGCAGCCAGGCCAAGCCCAGTAGCGGTACTGCCAGTACCCAGCCTGCCAGCATGGTGAGTGGCAAGCCAATGGCGAGCAGACGAATAGGTAAAATTTCGTAGCACACCAGTTGTGAACGTTTGATCTGGCTGGCGTCGGTAAACAGGATCAGTGCCAGAGTGAGTTCAGCCAGCACGGTCAGTTCGCTGGCCTTGATATCGGCGGGCACCCAGGCAAGTACTTGCGGCCCGACCAGAATCCCCATCAGGGTGACCAGCATGGGAGCACTGATGCCAGATTGATCAATACGTTTTGAGAAAGCACTGTAGAACAGCAGTGTTGCCGCCAGGGTCAGCAGCAGGGAATGGTTACTCATCGTTTGGCTGGTTATTCATCTGGCTATCCATGGCGGGCTGGTACGGCAGGTGTTATTCCCAGACTATACGCAAGGGCTCACCAAAATCATCATAGATTATTTTTTTACGCGGACGACGGCGTGGCTGACTGGCAGCTGCCGCAGGGCGTTTGGGCTTGCGTTGGGAATCACGGCGCTGGTCAATGGCTTGTAGCACCTCGGGCACGGGTGTGCGTTCTTCTTTGGGTTTTTCGAACGCCATGCTGCGTTCGTCATAACGTCCGTTTTGCAGACCCGTAGCGCCCCTGGCGACCTCGCTGACCTCTCCGCCTTCTTGCAGATACTGTTCAACTTCGTCGTTCAGTTGCTGACGTATTTCCGTTTTGGTGGGTCGTTTCATGCGTAGCTCTTGCGCGCGTGGGCAATCAACGGATCAGAGTGCCAGACGGTGGGTTACAGTTCAATGTATTCATTACGGATTATTGTGCTGCTGTTGGATCCTGTGGTGCAGGTCATAATAGCCCCTTTGCAACCGGTTTCTGCAATACCTTCGTTTCTCCTATCGTTGGTAGTTAGTGGTTACCCAACCAATACCGGGGCTACCCAGCCAACACCGGGGTTACCAGGCATCAGCAGCTATAAAAACAGCTCGGCCAGTCGGACACTGGAACGTTTGCCGATAGCGCCCTGATGCTCTTGTAGCCAGAGCTCGGCACGGTGTCTGCCCATATCCCGTAATTGGTGTAATACGCGTTGGTCGGGCAGCGCCCTGGACGTCGAGGGTAACTGATCCATTTCGCCATTGGGGTCAATCAGATGGAACCGCAGCCGGTTGAGGGCTTTTTCCAGTCGACCAAAGGGCCGCCAGCTTTCCCGAGCAAAGGCTCGTGCCTGGGCCAGAATACGCATTTCGCGTAAAAATCCGGCATTAAAAGCAATATCCATGGCCCGGTTTTTAATCGCGGAGGCTGTTTTTGGGGTATCGCCATGGTGCATGGGTGCCAACAGCACCATCAGAATATCGGCACAATTGCAGTGATAATACAGCGGGAAAATCGCCGGGTTGGCGGAGTAACCACCGTCCCAGTAAGGCTCGCCTTCGATTTCGACGCTGTGATGCACCATTGGTAAACAGGCCGATGCCAGCAGTGCGTCGGCACTCATATCCTGATTACGGAAAATCCGTAAATGGCCGGTGTTGGCATTGGTGGCGGCGATAAACAGTTGTACCGGGTTGTGGCGACGCAGACGTTCAAAATCAAAGCTCTTTTCCACAATGGCACGCAGTGGATTGATGTCGAGGGGATTGAGCTGATAGGGCGAAAAGTAGTGGGTAAAACTCATCATAAAATTAAGTGCCGGAGCCACCGACATATCCCCGGCAGTGCTCAGTCCACTGAGTTTGAAGGGTGCACTGGCAGCTACGGCTTCCCAGAAATCATTTAATGCTTCGCGTGCACCGTCACGGCCTCCCACCATCATGCCATGGGCCAGCGCTACTGCATTCATGGCACCAGCACTGGTACCGCTGATGCCTTCAACGTGGATGTGTTTTGTTTCCAGTAAACGATCCAGTACGCCCCAGGTGAAGGCTCCGTGCGCTCCTCCTCCTTGTAACGCAAGGCTGAGAGGGTGCTTGACGGGTGCGAACAGAACCATGGAAATACCTGGGTTGTCTGTGAGGTCGTCCAGCCTACCAAGCTCAGGCTCAATTGATATGGCTCTCTGGTGGACAAGAGCATTCAGTCAAATTGGCAGAGGATTGTCTGCCTTTATTCACAGTTATATATCCGGTGCAGAAACACTATACCCAAATCGTTATCCGGGAAAGAATGTCGACATGGCATTCTTCCAAGTCTGCTCCAGTACGGTTTCGACCGGTAAGGCTTTTACCTCGGCAATTTTTTCGGCCACGAAAGGCAGGTACTTGGGGGCGTTTTCAATACCACGGTAGGGCATTGGCGTCAGGTAGGGGGAATCGGTTTCGAGCAGCAGACGCTCGATTGGTGTCGCGGCCACTACTTCCCGAACGTTCGTGGCCTTGTTAAAGGTGACGATGCCATTAATGCCAAGGTTGAAGCCCAATGTGACCGCCAGTTGGCCCAGCTCCAGCCCGGAGGTGAAACTGTGGATCACCCCTTTGCGGTTCATTTGTGGAGCGTATTCTTGCAGAATCGCCATGGTGTCATCGTCGGCTTCGCGGGTGTGGATCACCACCGGCTGATCGAACTCGATCGCCAGCTCCAGTTGGCGGCAAAACACCTGGCGTTGAACCTGGTGATCACAATGGTCGTAGTAATAGTCAAGACCGATTTCACCCACGGCAACGACCTTGCCATGGCCCGAGTGTTCTCGCATATAGGCTTCGGTCGCAGCGTCAAACAGCGCGGCTTCGTGCGGGTGAACGCCCAGGGTGGCGTAGACGTCGTCGTGCGCCAGCGCCAGCGCCAGCGCGGTTGGCATGTTATCGGGCTGCACGCTGATGGTCATAAAACGTTCAACACCAATGGCACGGGCTTCGGCCAGAATAGTGTCGACAGGCGCCTCCTTGAGGTAGTCGAGATGAAAGTGTGTCTCGATGATAGGGCGTTGATAGTCGGGCACGGCACGGCGGTTCTTTTTGCTCATGGATACTCCGGTTGTCTGACTGCAGTCGGTAAGTTCCGGGGCAGATCAATGAATGAGAGTGTCATTATAGAAATGTGGCCAACCTTATGGCCAGTCTGCTTTGCTGCAGTCTGACTGTGGTATAAGTGCCTCCTCTGATCCATTTTTTTGTAAGGAACTCATCATGAGCATGATTCACTTTGTCGGCGGCGAGAAAGGCGGTGTCGGAAAATCCGTGGTTGCCCGTTTATTGTCACAGTATTGTCTGGACAAAGGACTGCATTACGCTGGTCTGGATGCTGACCAGTCGCATGCCACGACGACTCGTTATTACAAAGAGTTTACCCAAGCGTTGACACTGGATCAGTTTGAAAGCACTGACGCTATCATGGAATGCGCACTGGAGGCCGATCAGCAAGTCGTGGTGGATTTGCCAGCCCAGAGCCAGCGTTTCCTGGATCGCTGGATCGACGATAACGGTGTGCTGGATATGTGTGAAGAAATGAATATCCCGATTGTCTTCTGGAACGTCGTCGACGACAGCCCGGACTCGCTTGAATTGCTGGAAAAGTTTCTCGCCAAGTACAAGTACTACATGAACTGCATCGTGGTTAAAAACGAAGGCCGTGGCACGGTATTCAAGGACGTCGATGCACTGCCAGCACTGACTGAACAGGATGACCTGGCCCGTATTCTCAGCATGACATTACCTGCCCTGCATTCGCCCACCATGTTCAAGATCAACAAGCGCGAAATGTCCTTCTGGGCGGCGGTGAATCAGAGCGATGCCTCTGGTGCCAGCCTGAGCCTGATGGAGCGTCAGCGTACCAAGGTCTGGATGCGCAAGGCCTACGCCGAGTTTGACACAGTGTTTTCCCGTGTGACCAACTCCAACGCGGTTCCGCTGATTGATTAAACGATTTAATTAAATTGATGACAGTGACGGACAAGCTACTGAACTGTCCTGGATGCTGACAACGGGGTGATTGAGCCACTGCGTGTTGGCATCCGGTATGACGCAATATCAGCAACCGGCCAGGTTATCCCGCTTATGAAACCTTCCGATAACACAACGAATACCACGGCGTTACAGGGCAGTATCTGGCTGCAAGGTCAGCAACGGCCCTTTGCACGTGAGCAGGTTGACCTGCTGCAGGCGATTGCCGATACCGGCTCGATCTCTGCTGCTGGCAAACAGGTGGGCATCAGCTACAAAACCGCCTGGGATCGTATTGATACAATGAATAATATGGCCGACCAGCCACTGGTTGCCCGAGCCGCAGGCGGTGCCCGTGGTGGTGGTACGGTACTGACCGGTTACGGTGAGCGGATGCTGGCCGGGTTTCTGATATTACAGGAAGCACATGACGTCTTTTTGCAACGTATTCGTCAGCGGGTACAGTCGCTGGGGGATGTGGCCGATGACATCAGTGATTTATTAAGGGCAGGGCAATTGAAAACCAGTGCACGTAACCAGTTCCGAGGCGTGGTTGAACAAGTGATTCCTGGTGCGGTGAACGCCGATATCCGCTTGCGGATAACGTCCGATCATCTTGTTACCGCCCAGATTACCGAAGAAAGTCTCAATAGCCTGGCAATTGAACCTGGCCACACCCTCATCGCCCTGATCAAGGCACCGGCAGTGATGCTGTCGAGTGATCTGGATATCAAGCTCAGTTCCAGCAACAAGCTGGTGGGCACTGTCTCCCGTATTACCCGAGGGGCAGTGAATGCCGATGTGGTACTGGCGCTGGCTGATGGCAAAACCATCAGTGCGATTATCTCCAACCGCAGTCTTGACGAGATGGAACTGCAAGAGCAGCAACAGGCTTGCGCCTTGTTTGAAGCCAGTAGTGTGGTGCTGGTGGTCGACGTTTGAGCACTGACTACTGACCCACCGGGGCTGCTGGCTCTCTGTTCTGCGGGCTTACTGCGGAATGTCATAACCATACTGGCGGATAATCAACCGTGCCGGTGCTGATTGCAGGTACTGCAACAGCGCCACTGCGGCCTTGTTGTGTTCTCCGCGTTGCAGCAGTACTGCGTCCTGACGGATGGGGTCGTGCTGCTCTAGCGGCACCACCCATGCCGTTCCCTTCGATATCTTGCCGTTGAGGCTGATCTGTGACAGCGCCACAAAACCGAGATCCGCGTTACCGGTACTGACAAATTGCCAAGCCTGGGCAATGCTATCTCCTTGAACCAGTTTACTCTCGATAGACTCGCTCAATCCCAACTGGGTGATGACCTGGGTGGCCGCCAGTCCATAAGGGGCCAGGCGTGGATTGGCAATGGCCAGCTTGTTGAACTGGCCATTACGCAGGGTTGCAAGCGGATCAATGTCTGGCTGGATTGTCCACAACGCCAAGCGTCCCAGTGCATAGCTGAAGCGGCTACCTGCAACCGCAGTTCCGGCGGTTTCCAACACTTCCGGTTTTTGCTGATCAGCCGATAAAAACACATCAAAAGGAGCTCCATTCTGGATCTGGGCTACAAACTTGCCTGATGAGCCAAAGGACAGTTGTGCGACATGGCCGGTTTTTTCTTCAAATTCGGCGGCTATTTGTTTCATCGGAGCAGTGAAATTGGCCGCAACGGCGACGGCCACTGTATCGGCATGGGCTGTTGTCAGGCACAACAGTGTGCCCATGAACAGAGCGATGTCTCGGATTATTCGCGGGCTTTGGTGACGGTACTGGCGCCTGTCTGTATCGGGACGCGAGAGAGTTGAGAAAGTCGTTGGTTGATCAATCATGCCAAATACTCCGGTAAAAAATGTGGTTATTGGATTCGCTGTATACTAGCCTATATAACGATTGTGGCAACCAGGAAATACTGGTGTGCATATCGCCCCATACCCACTACTTGACATTCTGGACGATTAAAATGAAGACAACGAGACTGTATTTCACCGCAGGAGTCATCCTGCTTGGCGCGACATGGCAGGCAACGGCGGTGGAGCTGGGAGACCATCCCCTGAACTTTTACGGCAGCTTGCATGCCTCGCTGGATTATCTGGATTCCGATATATCGGAGGCTGAAGCAGCTGCCAGTGCCAGCGACAAACTGTCGTCGGGGGATGTCAGCCTGTCCTTCAACTCTTCGAAAATCGGCCTGCGGGGAGAAATACCTACCGATGTCGCCGGGCTGACAGCCTTCTATCAGATAGAACAGAACATCACCCCGGATGGCAGTAGCAGCAATACCTGGACGACGCGTAACAGTTATCTGGGCTTGCGTTGGCAGCCAAGTGATCAACGTACCGCAGAACTGCTGGCGGGTCGCTACGACAGCCTGGTGAAAGGCATTGCGCTGGATTACAGCTTGCTCAAGCATACTGTTGCCGACCGCGGTGCAATTCTGGGGGCCGGAGCCAATCGCGGCAATGCCCTCGACTTGCGGGTGGAAAACATGCTGCTGGGACGCTGGCAAACCCCGCTGGCTGGCGGAGCGCTGCATTTGGCACTGCAATATTCACCAGATGCGGTGAAGTCGTCCGGTTACGTCGATAACAATCAGCGGCTCTACGTGGGTGCTCGGGCCGACTGGTCGCGTGCAGGCTGGACGCTGGCAGCCGCCACAGAACACTGGCAGCAACTGGCACTGGGGTCAGCCAGCGGTGACTCTGACAGCTGGCGTATTCTGGCGCGTTATCGGGGGGCACAATGGACACTGCAAGGTTTGATGGAAAATTTGCGTTACCAGCCCGACGACCACAGTATCACCGACCTCGACCGTAAAGCCTGGGCACTACAGAGCGCGTGGAAATCGGGCAAACTGACCTGGCTGGGCAGCATCATGAAAGCAGCCAGCTATCGTCACAGTGAGGACACTGGTGCTGTGATGTTATCTGGCGGGGTAGAGCGCAAGTTGTCCAAATCGCTCAAAACCTACGGTGTTTATACCCGCACCAACAACGACAGCAACGCCAGCTTTCAAGGCGTTGACGGTACTCACGGTGATGAGCTGGCAACCTTGCCAGGCCGCTCGCCACAAGCGTTATCAGCAGGTTTGGTACTGTCGTTCTGAGGCTTTCGTCGACACTGACGCCACAAGGCGTCAGAATTCCCCCTGTTATTCTTGCCGACAAGTCCTGTTATGACCCCAGTTTACTCCGTCCCCGTAACGCCAGAGCCTCATATCCGCGAGCTGGAAATCAAGCGTAGCCAGTTTATAACCTTTGTGGGGCAGGCCAGCGACCGGGCAGCGGCAGAGGCCTTTATTCGTTCAATTCGGGAGTTGCATCCCCAGGCACGCCATGTGTGCTGGGCCTACATTGCCGGAGCACCGGATACCACAGTGATGTCTATGAGTGACGACGGCGAACCGGGCGGCACCGCCGGACGGCCAATGCTCAAGGTGCTGCAACACAGTGGCCTGGGAGAAATTGTAGTGGCCGTGGTGCGTTATTTTGGTGGTATCAAACTCGGTACCGGTGGACTACAGCGGGCGTACTCTGATGCCGTTATCCTCGGGCTGGCGGAATTGCCAACTGAACAGCGTATCCCGCAAACCCGGTTAACGCTGGAATACGACTACCCGATGGAAGCCGTTGTCCGGCATTTGCTGGATCAATACCCCACCACCATAGAACACTGCGATTTTCAGGCACGGGTCTGTATGAAGCTGCTGGTGGCCGATAGTGACCGAGAAAATTTTATCCTGGCTCTGACCAACCAGAGTGGCGGTGCTGTCAGGGTGGTCAAGCCAATCCAGCATGATCACTCGTAGAGGCTGGTGTTCAACCTCTCAATCATAAAACGTCTTGTCCAGCGTAAGACCTGTTTATCGGGACGACCCTCTGTCGTCATCTGCAGACCCTTGTATCTACATTGTCCAGTATTGGCATTTTAATCGGATGTTATGACTGAGACAGATCAATTGCGGCGGTTAATTTTAGGCGTCGTTTTTCTACCCGTGTGCTGTCCCGGTGCACGCTTCTGTGGTGATGCTAGGTACGGCTGGTACTGGTTGCACCAGTCTGATTCCTGCTTTTCCAAAATCGGTCACTGATCTTTTTATCAACGCTTTGGGTTACACCTGCAAGCACATTTTCAGCGCATTTAATCGTGACTGAAACCCTTGTTATGGAATGCAAGCACCACCGTCCACTTTGACATATGACAGATGCACCCTGTCGGTGCGCTAGCGAGATGGCATATGGATTGCCCGTTAATCCGGTGATCTGTCACACCGCACTTTGTGGGGTTGGCCATGGCTGTGTCTGGGGGGAGATAGCCATGGCTGTCACAAGGTTGCTTTTTATCGCTATATAACAACGAGGATAATATATGCGCAGATTGGCCGTAGTATTCATCGGCTGCCTGATCGGGTTGCCAGCCCAGGCGGAGGAATCCGTCGTTTCCACTCTGGCGGCCGATACCATTTGGGTCGTGACTGCCGCTGCATTGGTGTTTTTTATGCAAGCAGGCTTTGCCTTACTGGAAGCTGGCATGTCACGGGCAAAAAACTCCGTCAATGTGATGATGAAAAACTACATGGACGTGTGCTTGGGAACCCTGATGTTCTGGCTGGTCGGGTATGGGCTGATGTTTGGTAATAACGTCACCGGGTACTTTGGTACCAGTCACTTCATGATGTCGGGTGCCGAACCCTGGGATTACACCGTCTTGCTATTCCAGACCATGTTTGCCGCAACCGCAGTCACGATTTGTAGCGGCTCAATGGCTGAACGTACCCGCTACGATGCCTATCTGGTGGCGTCGGCTGTAATTGCGGCTTTTATCTATCCGGTGTTTGGCAGTTGGGTTTGGGGTGGCCTGTACGGTGGCTCTGGCTGGCTGGCTAATATGGGCTTTATTGATTTTGCCGGTTCGACCGTGGTGCACTCGGTCGGAGCCTGGTGTGCTCTGGCGGGCATTATGGTGTTAGGACCTCGTACTGGTCGTTTCTCCCGTGAAACTGGCGAAGCCCGCAATATTCCAGGGCATAACCTGTCGTTGGTCGCTCTGGGTGGTTTTATTCTCTGGCTCGGCTGGTTTGGCTTCAATGGCGGTAGCACCTTGGCTGCGACGGCGGATATCGGTTTGATCGCGTTGAATACCCAACTTGCAGCCGGTGCCGGTGCGCTCGGTGCCTTGCTGTTCAGCCGCGTATTCCGAGTCCCTATCCTGCTGACAGCAACCGTCAATGGCAGTATTGCCGGGCTGGTTGGCATTACCGCAGGATGCGCCAGCATGGAGCCTCAATGGGCCATTCTGACAGGACTGATTGCCGGTATGATCGCCGTCGCCGGGTCATTGATGATGGAACGGATGAAACTGGATGACGTCGTGGGTGCGGTACCAGTGCATGGCTTTGCTGGCGTCTGGGGTACGCTGGCCGCCGGTATGTTTGTGACAGGGGATCTGTTTAACACTCATCAGGTGATGGTGCAGTTGATTGGCATTGTGGCTGCGTTCGTATGGGCTTTCCCGCTGTCACTGCTGACGTTTGGGCTGATTCGGATGACGATAGGTTTACGGGTTACCACCGCTGAAGAGCAGCAGGGCCTTGATGTGTCTGAACACTATGAAGTGGCCTATCCCGAGTTCCACAAAGACATGACGTACTTTCGTCAGTAAGTATGGAGCGTGCGGATGAATATCAATACCAAACGCCGTGCGGTGTATACCGTACTGAGTGAAGTACTGGATGGCGACGAGCTCTGGGACGTGATGTGGCGCTGGGAAGAAGGCTATGCCCAGAAATCCCAGTATGAGTTGAACGGCTTCTTTAACGACTGTCGGGATTTGCATGCCATCGCCTCCAATCGATCACAGCTTTATCGTGATCTGATTGGCTTGCTGATGAGAGGGACATCTGGCCTGAAGGCTGACCCGATCTCGCAAATGGAAGCCTATCGGCAACGTAATGGCATACTGGACAACCCGGTTACGCTCAATACGCACGAATGGATGCCCTGTTTCAGCGCTGTGGTACAAGAATTAATGCTCCAGGTACCAGCCGCGCAAGTTCAGCAGGTACGGATGCAGGCTGAAGAACAGGCGCAACAACGTGGGGTGACGCCGGATCTGGTGTATGCGTTTTCCATGCTGGCCTTAGGCAAGTCGTCCACTAATTTGCTGTCGCCCGATTTTGGTGAATTAAAAACACTGTTGAATCTGGTTTATGTCGCCATGTGTGAGCAGCTCGGGCCAGTGGCCACCGATCGCATCCTGTCACAAGCGATTGAACGTGCCAGAAAAAAGTTCAAAGGAGTGGACGCCCGTCTGCTATTGCAGCATCGCACACGTTGAGCAAACAGGTTATACGGCAGACTGAAAGAATGCTGTTATCACCGTAGCGGTGTGCGGACTGGGCCGTTGACCCAATGGCTCAGTTTCCGCGCACATCTTGCAGAATTGTATACAGACAAGGCAGTAGCCCAGCAGCAGAAAAGTGGCGATCAGCAACCTGAAAGTCACATTAATGACCAGCGGGATCAGAGCGCGAAAAAGTCCAGCCTTGCCTTGCCGCCAAAATAATAACTCACCATCGCGACTGTGCAGAGATATCCCGAATCGTCAGCGAGTGATAAGAGCGATCCTCAAGAAAGACGCGGGCCGCGCCAACCGGTTTTTTGCCGCTTCTCAATATCACGGTCACGGGACATCCGCGTTGGGGCATGCATAAAACGGCATCTCAAAATCCACTGGCTTAGGTTGACACACAGGGCCCTCGGCTAGCCGATTAGCTGCTGCCATACTCATCACTCAGTAAGTACTTCCTCAATTGCATCTCATCTCTCATGAGATGAAGGGTAAGCACATTATTTCCATCACACCTATAGAAAACTCGGCATGGGTTGCATACAACTTCTCGGTAAATAGAGTCAGGAAGTTCTGGCGGCTCTCTCCCTGAGTTCGGAAACTGCTCCAAGCGGTCTACTTTTTTGAAGACTCTAGCTACAAGTTCTCTTGCTGCATCCGGCTTATCTACAGCAATATATTCGGCAATGTCATCCAACTGATCAAGAGCTGGTTCCGTCCAGACTATTTTAGCCATTTACCCATTCGCTCCTTAGCTTGGGTATGAGTCAACGTCTTTTTATCAAGTACCGCCCTTTCTCCTTTTGAAAGAGCTTCCAGCAGAGTCAACCGACGTTGCATAAACTCGTAGTCTTGAACATCCACAAGATAGGCTGATGGTTCGCCATGTTCGGTAATTAAAACGGCCTCTTTAGACGTATGTAGATCTGCAAGGATTTTAGTAGCTTGCCTCTTTAGGGTGGTCACCAATTCAACCTTCATTCTTCTGCCCTCAAAAATCAAAGTGCTACTATAGTAGCACCCAGATTTTTGACTTGCCATCTGAACTAGACGTAGGTAACCGCTTCATTAACCCCATCTACTCTTGCATCTGATTCCAGGGCAATAATGCCTCTATCGCTTCCAGACTGTCTGCCCTGTATGTCAACCTAAGCCTGAGCCAGTGGATTTTGTACCTCTCGGGGTTGGTCAGTTATCCGCACTGTCGTGGGCCAGACCGTCTGCTTGTAGCCGATTATGGGCCGTTTTTTTTGATCAGGGTTTCATTCATCCGGGACGCCATCACATACAGCCCGATCAGCCCGGTGGCGGCAATCAGTTGTGAGCAAAGTAATAGACTACCGGCTGTTAGAAGAGCACTGATTGCCAGTGGTGCCGCCGCCTGGCCAGAATCGGAAACCAGTTTCCAGACCCCCATAAAGCGGGCGCGTCCGGTGGCTGGTGCAAAGTCGGAACCCAATACCATCACCAGGCCAGCACTGACGCCATTGGCAAAGCCGATGAGCAGGGCGCTGAGTAGCAGTCCCAGGTAGCTGTCTGCCCAGCCGAGGGCGGCGAGTCCGCATGCAAACAGCAACAGGCTGGGTGCGGCGGCGGCCTTGCGTCCCCAGCGATCCATAATAATGCCCGCCGGAATAAACATCAGGCTGTCCATCAGGGCGGCAGCGGCGACCACCAGGCCGATCTCGGCGACTGAAAGCCCGATGGCATTACCCGCCAGTGGCAATAATACCACTCGGCCAGCACGCATGAATTGCAGCGAAATCATCGCCAATCCGGCACTGAGAAACGCCTGACGGTGATCTGTCAGCACCTGAACAATGGCA
The DNA here is from genome assembly GCF_041222825.1 of Candidatus Thalassolituus haligoni. Classification (NCBI taxonomy): domain Bacteria; kingdom Pseudomonadati; phylum Pseudomonadota; class Gammaproteobacteria; order Oceanospirillales; family Oceanospirillaceae; genus Thalassolituus; species Candidatus Thalassolituus haligoni. Next base: position 3,070,637 of record NZ_CP139482.1, on the reverse strand, counting down.
ATAAAGCTGTGGGGTGTGCGATCGGCTTCTGGTTCACCACGGTCGGCCGACAAAAATACAATCAGTAACGACAGCAGGCATAACAGTACCAACACCACAAAGGTTGCCTGGTAGCCAAACTTGACCGCCGCAAGGCCGCCCAGTGCCGGGCCTAACAGGGAGCCAACGCGCATGGCTCCGGCCATCAGTGAGATGGCCCGGCCCCGTTGGTGAACCGGGGTGCGGGTGGTGACGTACGATTGTCTGCCGATCAGTGAAAATGACATGCCCATCCCGGCGATCACGCCGCCCAGTCCCAGCAATAATGGCACATCGGTCAGCGTCATCAGGCCGTAGCCGACAACGTAGGCGGCAGCGCCGAGCATCAGGCAAATCTTGTCGCCCCAGCGTCCAGCGACGATACCGGCGGGAATATCCCCTGCCAGCTGGCCAATCCCTCGGGTTGCCAGCATCAGGGCGGCGACGGAGGGGCTGTACCCGAGTTCGAGTACGTACAGCGGCAGCAGTACCAGGATGGCGGTTTGAGCGGTGGCGGTTAATAACCCTGGTAAGTAAACAGGCCAGACAAGGCTGGTGAGTAATAGTCGTAATGATGGAGACGATGTGGACACGGAGGGATCTCGTTGCAGGTCGACTGAGAGTCTAACGGTGCATTACTCAAGGGGACATCTATTTAATCCTGCACGACTCTGCGCGAGTGTTGCCGGTGATCAGGGCAAGGCGGCGAATGCCGCGAAATGACGAGTCCTTTTCACCTTCGGCAACACCACTCTGGATAGCGGCAACCCTCGCTCTGCGCAGGCTGCCGGATGATTCCGACTCGGTGTCGCCGGTTGTTGACGTGACCCGTCAGGCCTGCAAACCGGCTTCGTGATTCGACACCATCCGAAAGCCCAGGGCGGGCACCGGATTAAATAGATGGCCCCTCAAGTATCAACCGTTCATCTGGCAATGGCCTGTTGTCAGGCTCGTAGGCTGTGCTCCCACGGTCGGTGCCTGGCAACACTGGTATTGGCATCGAAGCTATTGGCATCGAAGCTGCAAACAAAGCTTTATGGTGCCGTCAGAGTCGATAATTTGACGTTTTTCTGGCGCGCAGGAATTTATCAGCGTCAGAAATGAGGTGAGATTATGGCAGGTCAGGGGCGTCTGAGTGACATTATGCGGAGCCTGAATCAGGCCGGAATGGTCGGCCAGCGGATTCGTGAGTCCGGTTTTGTGCTGGAAAAAATCGAGATGAAAACCAGTTTGGCTGAGCTGGCAGGAGCGGTGTCGGAAGCCAAGATGGAATTGGGTATCTTGCAAGCGCATCTACAAGATAAGGATGCGGAACTCAAGGCCATGGGGGAGTTGTTGCATACCAAGGCCCAGTTGCGCCGTCGTGGCGATGGCTATTACAAAAGTCGTGATGGCAAGGTGTATGGTCAGCCGTTCTGTTCTTATTGTTGGGAGGGGGATCAGAAGCTGTTTCATTTGCATAACCGTATTCTGAAAAAAGATGTGCGTATTTGCCCGCACTGTAAAAATGAATACCAGTCTCAACGGACGCCGTATCTGGAGGCTGATGGTTTATTGCTGTAAGCCTGTCGGTGTCTGGTTCAGGCTTGATAAAGGATGGAGATGGAAGGAGGGCTGAACTACCATACAGATGCCATCCACTCCCTACCGGTAACTCATGTGATTGCTACTCTCCCTGTTTTTGCTGTCCGATCGCGCCGAATATTGCCAGTGTTTACACTGGTTCTGGCTTTGCTGGACAGCTCCCGGCTATTGGCGGCAACAGACGTTAGCCCGTCTGACAGTAGTGCCCCGGCATCCGGTTCGGAAACTGCTGGTGTTCCTCAAGGAGATTCTCAAGCGGGTCAAGGTGATGCGGAAACCGGGGGGCCTGAAACGGCTGCCACACTGTGGCAGGCTGAAAAGCCAGAGCAGGAAGAGACCCCGTTGCTGGAAGATGAACCGCTGCAGACCGAAACCGTCGATATCGAAATGATTTCACCGGAGGAATTCAAACCTGCCATCCGTCAGTATTATCCGCAGATGATACGCAAGCGTCAGGTCGAAGCGCTGGCGGCCAACAGCCCGCACGTGCTGTTACCGCATCGGCCTAATTATGTGATGCCATTCAGTTACCAAAGCAGCCCGAACAACCGGGATGTGGAACAACTGGTGGATCATTATTCTGGTGGTGAAGAATCGTACGATGGTGGTTTCAGTCATGTAGAAGCGATTATGCAGTTCAGTATCAAATACGAATTGCTACAAGGGCTGTTGACCAAGTTTGATCGGCTTGAAATTGCTTATACCAACCGTTCCTACTGGCAGGCCTACAATTCAAAAATATCCAAACCCTTCCGGGAGACCAATCACGAGCCGGAGATTATCTACTCGTGGCAACCCGGTATTTCCTGGCTGGATCACGCCGGTATTGGCCTGAATCACCAGTCCAATGGTCAGACCAGTTCACTGTCACGCAGCTGGAACCGGGTCATCGTTGAGGGGGCGTCGGTCTTTTCTCACGGCATTTGGTTCGGCAGGGTCTGGTGGCGTATTCCCGAAGGCAAAAAGGCCGATCCGTATGATCCTTCCGACAACGACAACCCGGATATTGAAGATTATCTTGGCTATGGTGAACTGAATTACATGCGGGTCTATGGCAAAAAGTCACTGGCAGTGATGCTGCGTAATAACCTGGATGTAGACAATAACCGTGGTGCCATAGAAATCGGTCTGACTTTTCCACTCACGCACACGCTCAAGGGCTTTGTGCAATATTTTAACGGCTATGGCGACAGCCTGATTGATTACAATCGCTGGCAAGAACGCTTTGGCATCGGGATCAAGTTGACAGATTGGTTATAATCGCCGTTTTTATCGCTGCGGGTACAACATGATTCGATTGGGGCTGATCGTCAATCCACTGGCGGGTATTGGTGGGGCTGTAGGCCTGAAGGGCAGTGATGGCGCAGCCACTGTATCCCGCGCATTGGCGCTAGGGGCTGAAAAAAAAGCCGGACTACGCACCTTGCAGGCGCTGAAGTTGCTGGTTCCACTCCAGGATCAGTGTGAATTTGTCACCTGTCCCGGAGAGATGGGGGCCATCTGGCTGGAACAAGCCGGGCTGCCTTGCACGGTGCTTGATCTTACCCTGGTTGCCGCCAATCAAACCTGTCGTGAAGATACCCTCGAAGCAGCCCGTTTGATGTTGAAGGAAGCGCTGGATGTGCTGCTGTTTGCTGGCGGCGACGGCACGGCCAGAGACATCTGCAGCGTGGTTGACAACACGCTGCCGGTGCTGGGCATTCCGGCCGGGGTCAAGATTCATTCAGGGGTATATGGCATCACTCCGGTGGCCAGCGCAGAAGTGATTTGCCAGCTGGTGAAGGGTGGGCTAGTGGGCATTCGGGAGTCTGAAGTGCGAGACCTGGACGAAGACGCCTTCCGTCGTGGTGTTGTTCGAGCCAGGCACTATGGCGACATGCGCGTGCCTGTGGTGGGTCACTTTATTCAGGCCGTCAAACAGGGCGGTGCCGAAGTAGAAGAACTGGTGCTGGCCGACATCGCCGCGACGTTGCAACAGGAAATGGAAGACGGTTGTCTCTATCTGCTGGGCTCTGGCAAAACCACTCAGGCCATTATGGCCGATATGGGCCTGGAAGGGACGCTGCTCGGTGTGGATGCGATTCTCGATGGCCAACTGGTTGGTTGCGACCTCAATGAGCAGGGCATTCTGGCCCTGCTGGATAACTACCCGATTCGCCAGGCGGTACTGAGCGTGATGGGCGGGCAGGGTCATATTATCGGTCGCGGCAACCAGCAGTTCAGCGTCACGGTGCTGACTCGTATTGGCCGCGACAACATCAACCTGGTCTCCACCAAAACCAAAATCACCGCGCTGGCGGGCCGCCCCCTGGTGATCGATAGCGGCGATAGTCGGTTTGATACTGACTGGGCTGGCACCATGGAAATTCTGACCGGTTACCAGGACCGCATTTTGTATCCGGTGGGGTGATCATAGAGTAAAGAGACACAGGTGCCATTCTGTTTCTTGGGTTGGGAACCTCTGTACCTTGATGTCGTCCCATCTGTTTTTAACGCTCCTGAGGGAATCAATGGATGGCTACTCCCGCACGCATCAATATCAATCGCTACAGGTATCAGCGATCAGACGTCTGCCATCACGTGCGTGTATCAATCCAGTGGTTTTGTCTTAGTAGTTGTTTGCTGTTTGCTGCGATGGTTGAAGCGGAGAATGCGCAAGCGGGTCGAGTGGAGGCCATCCGTATCTTGCAGCAAGCCAGTTTTGGCCCAGGGCCGGTCAGTATTGCCGAGGTAATGTCCGCAGGGGTGGAGCACTGGGTGGATGAGCAATTGGCGATGCCGCAAAAGTACAGCCAGCTACAGCGCACTATTCAATTGGCGCTGATGGAAGACCCTGCACGCAATTGGTTCGAAACATCCATGTTTAATTCTCAGGCGGTGTACCGGGTTCGGGATTTCCAGCAATCGGCCTGGTGGGAGCAAGCGTTGACTGCTCCTGATCAGTTGCGTCAGCGGGTAGCTTTTGCATTGAGCCAGCTGTTGGTGGTGTCGGTGAGTGAACCACCCTTACATCTGAGAACAGAAGGCTTGGCGGCATACAACGATTTGTTGCTCAAGTACGCGTTTGGTAATTATCGTGAGTTGCTGTCAGCAGTGACGTATTCTCCAGCAATGGGTATTTACCTTTCGCATCAGGGTAATCGCAAAGCGAACCCGAAAACTGAAACCTCACCAGATGAAAATTATGCGCGCGAGCTGATGCAACTGTTTTCAATTGGGTTGTACCGGTTGAATCCGGACGGTTCGATCCAGCCAGACGGCCAAGGTAATCCAGTACCTTCTTATACCCAAACTGATGTAATGGCATTGGCCAGAGTTTTAACAGGTTGGGATCTGGTCGGTAATCTCAAATACGGCGGTAAAAACCAGCGTCGCATTCAGGTTATTGAGCCGCTGGAATTTACCAAGGAATTTCACGATTTTGGCAGCAAGGTGTTATTGGGAAAACCGATCGAGGCCAAACTCTCTGGCAAGGCGGATATCGAGCGAGCACTGGATATTCTGTTTGCTCATCCGAATGTGGGGCCTTTTGTCAGTAAACACATGATCCAGCGGCTGGTATCCTCCAATCCGTCGGCCGCCTATATTGGTCGCGTCAGTGCCGTCTTTAATGACAATGGCAAGGGTGTGAGGGGAGATATGAAGGCGCTGGTACGGACAATTTTGCTTGACCCAGAAGCGCGTAATCCGGCCGCGGGTGCAGAAAAACTGAAAGAACCAGTACTGGCGTTGGCGGGGTTGTTAAGAATGCTCAAGGTTCAGCCTGCAGAACCATGGAAATCTGCCCATGGCGGCCAGATGCTCGATGTTATCTGGTTTAGAGATCTGAATATTGGCCAGAACGCTTACCGCTCTCCCTCCGTATTCAATTTTTATTCCGCCGACTATCAGCCTTCTACTGCGGGCTTTGCGGAGCAACAGTGGGTTGCGCCGGAAGCCGAAATTCTGGATGTCGAATCCTTGACCAGTTTCAGTAATATCGTGCGACAGGTATTGGTTCGTAATGATATTCAATCGCTGGATATTCGAGGTCAGGGCTTTACCAGAAAAATCAACAATGAACGCAGAAATCAGTCTATCAACCTGCTGGTGGATACTGGTCCTTGGTTACAACGGCTGGAGCTGGCGTTGGAGAACGACAGTAATGGAGATTTTTTGCGTCTGAATACCGATATGGTGGCCCGTCGTCGGGCTCTGGATGCGCTATTGGATGAACTGGAATTACAGATGCTGGGACAGCCAATGCCGGAACAAGCCCGAATTCGACTGACTGAGTATCTGATGGTGCCTCAATATGACAAGAAACCTCAGCAGGAAGCGCTGCAGATTCTCGAAGACAGTATTCGGTTGCTGGCGATGATGCCGGAATACTGGGTTCAGCATTAATCACCACAGGAAGGAGCCGCTGAAATGGCAGATAAACGACACCCCTGCTGGTCACGCCGTCATTTTCTGCAACGGGCGGGCGCTACCGGGTTATTGACAGCAGCAGGTGCTGGAGTCATGAGTCGCTCCTGGGGGAACTCCAGTCATGCCGATGTTGGACCACGCTTACCGGCGGGTAAAGACTATAAGGCCTTGATATGCCTGTTTTTGTATGGTGGTAATGATTCCTGGAATTTGCTGATCCCATCAGCCAACGAAGGCAGCGAAGTTGAAGAGGGGTTTGGCTATCAGACCTATGCATCCCGCCGTGCGGGGCTGGCGGTCAAACAGCAATCGCTTGAGATTTCTACGGGTCAGGTTGGCAGAGCCGCAGCCAATCCATATCATCAGAAAGATGCCGCCGCAAGTTATCTCAAGGGTCTTTACAAGGTAGACAAACAGTGGTCAGTGAATGGCTGTGCTCCTGAGTTGGCGCGATTGCAGCAACACAACAGACTGGCCTGGGTGGTCAATTCCGGGGTGCTGGTAGAGCCTGTGGATCGTCAACAATACGAATCAGGCATCTTGCCGTCCTTTCTGTTCGCCCACAATCATCAGCAGCGTTATCTGGCGACCGCCGATGGCACCGCTCATGAGTCGCTGGGTTGGGCTGGTCGATTAGCCGACCTGTGGCAGTCGGGGTCTGTCAATGGCATCGATCATGCTCATTTGTTCGGTATGAACATGGCGTTAGGAGGGCGAAAGCCGATGTTTGCCTCACAATCGGCTCCTGAACGCGTCTTGCCCGCTGGTAAGCCACTCAAAATGGACTCCATCAATCAGACCGGCCCAGCCAATGAGCGGCGTCGGGCTGACGTTCTGAATGCGTTAAATACCTTGCCGCGTCGAGATCTGTTTGAGCAACTGTTTGCCAGCCGCCAGCAAACGACCATGGAAATGCTGACGCGGTTGAATGCTGAATGGCAAAATACCCATGATTATTCCTCGTTGACCGGTAGTTATGGCGAACCCTTATTCAGTATGCCGGATCAGGGACTGATAGGCCTGGATGACCGGTTGCCTGTTGGGTTGCTGCGTCAGTTGGAAACCGTTGTCCGCATGGTTGAAATTGGCAAACGGCAGGGTTTGCGGCGGCAGATTTTTTTTGTATCTATGGGGGGTTTTGATACCCATGCCCAGCAAGCGAACAAGCATCCCTTGTTGCTACGTAATCTGAGTCTGTCAGTCTGGCACTTTCAGCAGGCGATTCGGGCGTTGGGTATGGAAGACAAGGTCACATTGTACAGCCAGTCTGATTTTGCCAGAACCTTGCAGAACAATGGCGATGGTACGGATCACGCTTGGGGTGGGCAGCAGTTTGTTGTCGGCGGAGCCGTCAACGCCGGTATTTATGGTGCTATGCCGGATTTGCGGGTCGATAGCTTACAGTCTGTACCAGACAACCGAGGTCGGATGATTCCTGGCCTGGCGAATGAACAAACGCTGGCTGCACTGGCAAACTGGTTTGGTGTTGCGGCGTCAGACATGATCCATTTATTCCCCCATTTGACCAATTTTCAGGCTTCTGACTCTGTGGCATCGGCCTGGCTGCCTTTGATGAAAAATACATAGGAGCTGCTGGCAACGGAATCATATTGAAGCCCCTGTTGCTACAAAACCTGCGCGGATACTGATCCTGTTCATCTTCGGTTAAGGTTGCGACCGTATAATGTCCTCTGATGATTGATGACATAACAATGGATAGCCTTTATGAATACTGAAATTCGCAGCTATAACCTGATTAGCAAGGTGATTCACTGGGGTTCGGCCCTGTTGATTTTTGGTCTGCTGGCGGTTGGGATGACGCTGGAGGATATGGAGAAGGGCCCGGAGAAGTTCGAGTTGCTGGGCTTGCACAAGTCGTTTGGTGTGCTGTTGTTGATTGTGCTGGTGCTGCGCTTTATCTCTCGGTTTACCAACCCGGTGGATGCGTTGCCTGAGTTGAGCCGCAAGGATGTGATCAAGGCCAAGGCGCTGCAGGGGTTGCTGTATTTGTGCATGTTGATTATGCCGCTCAGCGGTATTTTGATGTCTCAGGCCGGTGGTCACGAGGTGGCGCTGTTTGGTCTGGGTTTACCAACGCTGATGGGAGAGAGTAAGGACATACATGAAGTGCTGGGTGCGGTGCACGGTATCACTTCGAAGGTGTTGATTGTGCTGTTGCTGGCGCACATTGGCGCAGCGTTGTTCCATCACTTCAAACTCAAGGATGACACCCTGAAACGGATGTTGTGATACTTGGGTGACGGAGCGGGTGACGGGTGAATAACGGATCAGGCGATGTGATGTCGTCTGATCCATTATCTCCGCGATTAGCCGCGATACCGGTCTTCCATGCGGCGCAGAAATTCCGCCATAATCTCGTGGTAAAGCGCTGCTCCGAGTGACAGATCTTCCACTTCGCTGTCGATACTGGGGTTGTCGTTCACTTCAATAACCACCACCCGGCTGCCGCTTTGCTTGATGTCGACACCGTAGAGGCCATCACCAATCAGGCGAGTGGCGCGCAGGGCGATATCCAGTACATCACGCGGGACATCATAGGTCGGCATGGTTTCAAAACCGCCAGAATCCACTGAGCCAGTGTGGTGTTGGTAAATCTGCCAGTGATCCTTCACCATAAAGTAACGGCAGGCGAACAGTGGCTTGTTGTTCAGTACGCCAATACGCCAATCGTAGTCGGTGAACATGTACTCCTGAGCCAGTACCAGTGCGGATTTTTGCCGCAGCTGTTTCAGCCCTGTTTCCAGTTCCTTGCGATCACTGACCTTGATCACGCCACGTGAAAACGACCCGTCGGGTGTTTTCAAAACCATCGGAAAGCCTAACGACTGTTCAAGATCCTGTAATATGGCTTCGGATTGCTGGCTGATGATTCGAGTCGCAGGGGTGCCAATACGATGTGTCTTGAGCAAGTCGGCGAGGTACACCTTGTTGGTACAACGTAATATCGATGTCGGGTCGTCCATGACAACCAGGCCTTCGGCTTCGGCTTTTTTGGCGAAGCGGTAGGTATGGTGGTCGATGTTGGTGGTCTCGCGGATAAACAGGCCGTCGTATTCTGGCAGGCGCATGTAATCCTTTTTACCGATCAGCGAGACGTTGATGCCCAGGCGCTTGCCAGCCCGTACAAAGCGGGCGATGGCGTTTCTATCGCTGGGCGGCATTGCTTCGTCCGGGTTCACCAGCATGGCCAGATCAAAGCGGTAACGCTTGCGAGTACGAGGCTTACGCCACAGCAGGTTGGAGTACTGATCGACCGCATCGGCAAAATCGGTTTGATCCTGTTCGGTTTTAAGATCGCCCAACGCCAGTACTCGAATTCGGTCGACGGTCCAGCTGGTTTGCTTGCGTAAGCGCACTTCCAGAATCGGCGCGGCAAAACGCTCAAACAATTGTTTGCCTAACGGTGCCAAGGCACTGATCGGGGTTCTGCCGAAAAACAGCCGAAATACCAGCTCGGTGCCACTGTCGTCCAGTTGCCGAGCGAGTTTGTCGATGGTCTGCTCCAATCCTTCCAGCTGCAATGAGGTCAGGGCTTTACGGCGTACATCATTAAATACCGTAATGGACGGAATGATGTGATGGCCTCGGGCTTCTGCCAGCAAGGACGCATAGTAGCCACGGCCAAGTGCGTGGCTGTTGCGACAGCAGTTGATAACCCGCACCTTGTTGTCCGAGGTCTCGGTAGGCAACGCCAGGTATTGTTCGAACGAAATAACGTCTTTACTAGGGAAGTAGGGTGCCCAGTCGTTCAGGTCATCAACAACGACGTAATACGCAGGCATGGCACATGGTCCTCAGGAATATGAATGATGGTGAAAAGCTGATGGCGAACAGACGGGAATACCGTAACGGTGGCGCATGGTGAGGCCTGCCGCCTGCGACGTATAACGAAATTTTCTTGTTTTGTAGAGCAAGAAATTCTGATGTTACCTGGAGAGCACCAGTGTCAGACTGTCGGGCAGATTTCAAACCTGAATTCAAAACCAGAGTGTTTGCAACAATGGCGCTACACCTCGGCGCTTAATGCTCATCTATCATCTGTACATGGCGCTTTGTTCTTGCTTGTTGCTGTGTTTTTCATGGCTCATCGCGCGATATTTTTAGATACACCTCATACATTCAAGTATTGGTTGGTGGTATGACGCTGTTTTCTCTCGGATTCCATAATGACCGACTTTTTGATTCGTCCTGCTGTTGAAGCTGATCTGGCTCAGCTGGTAATGCTGGAAAACAGCACCTTTACCACCGACCAATTATCGCGCCGCAGTTTTCGCCATTTTATTCGTCATGCCCATGCCAGCGTACTGGTTGCCGAGCAGGCCGGTGAAATGGCCGGGTATGTGCTGGTGTTATACCGTCGGGGAACCTGGCTGGCCCGTGTGTATTCGTTGGCGGTGGCGTTGCGGTTTCGGGGCCAGCGGCTGGGCCAACAGTTGATGGCGGTGGCCGAGCAGACGGCTGAACAACACGATTGTGCGTTTGTACGCCTGGAAGTCAGCGTATGTAATACCGTCGCCTGCCAGCTTTACAAGGCAACTGGTTTTAAAACCATTGCTCGTTTGCCGCAGTATTACGCCAATGGTGATGATGGTGTGCGGATGGAAAAGGCGTTGTATCGCAAGCGCAGCAATCCTGTGCGACCCACGACCTACTACGAGCAGACGACGGATTTTACCTGCGGCCCGGCCAGTTTGATGATGGGTTTACACAGTCTGAACCCGGAGTACCAGATGAGCCGTCGGGAAGAGCTGCAAATCTGGCGCGAGGCCACCACCATTTTTATGACTACGGGTCATGGAGGCTGCTCGCCCCATGGACTGGCGCTCAGTGCCTACCAGCGCGGTGCCCAGGTACGTTTGTACGTCAGTCATAACGGTGTGCCTTTTATCGATGGTGTACGGGGTGATCACAAAAAAGCGGTGATTGAACTGGTGCATCAGGATTTTGTTGAGCGGCTGGCCGATACCACCGTGACCCTGGTCGAACAGTCGCTGACACTGGAACAATTACGCCAGCATCTACAACAAGGTGAGGTACTGGTTTGCCTGATCAGTACCTGGCGCTTGAACCGCAATCGGGCACCGCACTGGGTGGTGGTGACCTTTGCCGATGAGGACTATGTGTACTTGACCGATCCGGATTTTGAGAAGGAAGAAGGCCAAAGCAGCACTGACTTTATCGATGTTCCAATCCGGCATGATGAATTTATTCATATGGCGTCGTTCGGGCGTCAGCGGCTGAAGTGCACACTGGTACTGTCGCGTGCGCTGTAACACGATTCAGTTCCGGCAAGGTTGGAATAATAGAGTGTTGCAGAGTGTTGCTGCTCGCAGGCTGGGCAAGTGCTGCCACAACCGACATACTGAAGGTATGTGCAAGGTCGCCCGCCAGAATAAAGGAATCGTCATGTCCAAGCCGTTAACCATCGATTTTGTCTCTGATGTTGTCTGTCCCTGGTGCGCCATTGGCCTCGCCAGTCTGACTCGGGCGCTGCAACAGTTGGGCGATGAAGTCGATGCAACCATTCATTTCCATCCCTTTGAGCTGACACCCGACATGGGCAGTGACGGCGAATACGTAGTGCCGTATCTGTCGAGCAAATACGGTATCAGTCCGGAGCAGGTTGCCGCAAGCCAGGCGCAGATTACCGCACGGGGCCAGGATGTCGGGTTTGTTTTTGACTTTCGTGACGACAGTAAAAAATGGAATACCTTCAAAGCTCACCGGTTGTTGCACTGGGCCGGGTTGCAAGGTGAGAGTGACCAGCTGGCGTTAAAACAAGCGTTACTGTTGGCCTACTTTACTCACAATCAAAACCCGGATGATATTGATCTGCTGTGTGGTATCGCAACACAGGTCGGGCTGGATGGCGCTGCCGCCCGAACCGTACTGGAAAGTAATCAGTACGCGGATGACGTACTGGATGCCGAGCAACACTGGCAACAACAGGGCATCAGTTCTGTTCCGGCGATGATATTTAATGGCAGCCATTTGGTGTCGGGTGGGCAGCCGGAGGAAACGCTGAAAAAAGTTATTCGGGATGTGGTGAGGATGTCTGAAGCTATTAATTAACCGACATCGTTGTGTTCAGATCTGAGCTGACGCGTTAAATCCCGGTTTTTCTGGCGATATTAACCCATTGTTAACCTTCTTCCGTGCAGAATTCACAGATAGACATTGAGCTGGCTATTACCCGGCTCTGAATGTCCTTGTGAATCATCTGAGCATGGAAAACAATATGAAATCTGCCACCCGCCTGTACCTCGGCTTGCTATTGGCCATCACCCTGTTGTGGTTGCTGGCCGACTCCCTGTTACCCGAACCCTTTAGCTATTTCTCATTCCGCGCGGTGTTTATTCAGTACAGCGGAGCGATTGCCATGGCAGTGATGAGCCTGGCCATGGTATTGGCGGTGCGATCTTCCTGGTTGGAAGCACGACTGAATGGCCTGGATAAAATGTACCGGTTACACAAATGGCTGGGTATTACGGCCCTGGTGACAGCGGTGCTGCACTGGTGGTTTGCCCAGGGCACCAAATGGATGGTGGGTTGGGGCTGGCTGGAACGACCACAACGAGGAGCTCGGCCAGAGCAAACGCCAGGGCTGATTGAAGGGGCATTCAACAGTGTGCGCGAATTGGCCGAGCAAGTGGGTGAATGGGCTTTTTATGGTGCCGCCTTGTTGATGGTACTGGCATTGATCAAGCGCTTTCCGTATCACTGGTTCAAAAAGACTCATACCCTGATCGCAGTGGCGTACCTCGCATTGGTGTTTCACGCGGTAGTGCTGATCAAATTTGAATATTGGTCACAGCCGATTGGCTGGTTGTTGGCACTGCTGATTCTGGCTGGGACGCTATCGGCTGTGTGGATTTTGGCAGGCCGGGTGGGCAAGCGTCGTACGGTTGCAGGTCATATCGACAGTGTGATTCGCTACCCGGATATGAAGACGATAGAAACCCGTATCTGCCCGGATCATGGGTGGCCGGGACACCGCGCCGGACAGTTTGCTTTTCTGAAAAGCCGTGCGGATGAAGCGCCTCACCCCTTTACCATTGCCTCTGCCTGGAATCCGGCTGATCCCTGTCTGGTGTTTATCAGTAAGGCGCTGGGTGATCACACCGTTCAGATGATGGATTACCTGGAACCCGGTTTGCCGGTCTCGGTAGAAGGCCCGTATGGGTGTTTCAACTTTGAAGATGATCGTCCGCGTCAGATCTGGATAGGGGCGGGCATTGGCATTACGCCGTTTATTGCACGAATGAAACAACTGCAACAGCTGCCCGGCAAGCAATCGATTGATCTTTATCATACGACGGCTGACGTTGATGAACAGGCACTCGACAAGTTGATAAGCGATGCCCGTGATGCCTGTGTGGAGCTGCACCTGGTGCTCTCCGGGCAAGACAAGCGTTTGACGGCGCAACAGATTATGGAAGAGGTGCCAGAATGGCAGCAAGCCAGTGTCTGGTTTTGTGGCCCGGCAGCCTTTGGACAGCAACTTAACCGTGAGCTGACAGCCGCTGGTATGAATGCAGGCCGCTTCCATCAAGAAATGTTTGCTATGCGATAGTGTTATCGAGCCATCTTTGACCACACCAAAGTGGATGACGACAGCCCAATGGAGAAGGCGGGCTGTTCGCCCGCCTTGATAATCCGGTGTGTCAAAATGTAATTGATACACACCTTTAAAAATAAATACGTTAATAAAAAACGACTACAGCTCTAGTCGGCCAGCTTTTCGTACATAATCGCCACGGCGGACATTTTATTAAAGATAGACTCACTGGTGACCGAAATAACCGTTGGTACAAAATGGCCTTGTTCATCCAGCTTGAAACCGGAATTCGAAAATTTCCATTGTGACTTTACCTTGGCCAGTGCCGCCGATATCTCGGTGGTATTGGAGCTGGAAGTCGTCAGTGAATTGAGAGAATCATCAAATTCTTTTACCGACTTGTCGAAATCCTGTTTCAGGGTTTTGCCGTCAACGTTCCAGTACAAGGCAAAATAATACTTGGCAATTTTCTGGGTCAGTGTGGTGCCGTGCTCAGAAACTTCAACCAACTGGGCGATGGGCGAGTTGGATTGATGTGCAATGAATGCCACCGCGCTGTCTCAAATCGCTAGCAGCTCTTCACTTTCCTTGATGATGGAGATGGCTTTGGCCTGACTTGGCGGTGAGATAATGTTGTTACGGTAGTGCTCCCATGCCTGCGCCAATCGCCATGTAATCCTTGGCCATCCGTTGTGACAGCATACACAGGCTGCCGGTCAGGTATTCCGCTTCAGGAATTGTCAATGTTGCGGCTTGTGATAACAGTGGGAAGAGCAGAGAGATCGTTAAAGCAGAAGGTGCCAGATATTTCATAGAGTAATAAATTCGCGTTGAATAAGTGCTTTGGACAAGTCAGGGAATCCTGCCTTGCCGGATAATTATGTGTGATCATGAATGGATTGATTATACGGTAGTAACGTAAATGTAATGTTTATTTTTGTGATTAACTCGATAGTTTTTACAAAAAACAGAGTCTAAAAGACTTATTTTGTGACTTTTTTATTGTTTGATTTGAAAGATGTCGGACGAAATAAAAATCGTCGAAGGTGTTTTATAAATAAGAATGATTTTAATTTGTCTTGTTGTTGGCATTTTGATGTATTCCTGTGGCAATGATTAGGCTATATATCAGCTGCTGCTGAATCTCTTGGTGTCAAAAATTATCAATCAGCTATAACGAATAAGAACGTTTTATCAACGCTTGTGAATAGGCTCAGAGGCTCTGTCGGGCAGGGGCCGTATGCCGGGAGTGCCCTTATACTGCCAGCTCTTTAGCTACAAAGGCTCAGCGTCATTTTGCATTCGGCCAGAACCTGCTGAGAAAAATTAATGTAATCCTGGGTGACCAGGCCTCCATCCGTCGATTCACGCAGCATCAGTACCAGAGTCCAGACACCTTCCGTTGGCATTTGCATCGGCAGGGTGGCGGAACAATTACGAAAACAATGCTGGCCACTCAAGCTTCCCAAAGACTGGCTGGCAATCAGATAACCGGAAAAATTGCCGCTATTGTAGGCCGACTCCAGTGCCCAGATTTCTAGCGATAGACCGCCGCTGACGGAGCCGGCACTGCGGCGGCTAGCCACCTCGGCAACGTCCAGATACAGGGTTTCACCCTCAATGTGGTAACTGCACACACCGTTGAGCGCCAGTTCTTTTTGGGGAGAAGGCAGCGGGATTTGCATCGGAGTAGCCATGGAAAATATCCTGCGAGGAGAATAGTTGAGGGGCACAGCATAACAGGGAAAACCGTGAGCGGTAGACGCCAGAGTGGATAAATAAATAGCTCTCTGGCGCTCTGAGAGGAGCGGCTATTCGCTCTGTTTGGTATTCATACTTAACGCCATGGCCTCGGCGATTTTGATGCCGTCGATGGCCGCTGACATAATACCACCGGCATAGCCAGCACCCTCACCGGCAGGGAATAACCCTTGAGTGTTGATGCTTTGCAGGGTGTCGTTGTCGCGCTTGATACTGATGGGCGCCGAGGTGCGGGTTTCAACACCGGTGAGCAGGGCACCATCAAACGAGAAGCCCTTGATCTTCTTGTTGAACTCCGGGATTGCTTCGCGAATGGCCTCAATACAGAAGTCGGGCAAGGCGTCAGATAAATCCGTCAGCTTGATACCGGGTTTGAACGATGGCTGCACCGTGCCCAGTTGCTCAGGTTTTTCGCCGCGCAGGAAAGCGCCAACGGTTTGCGCCGGGGCATCATAGTTGCTGCCGCCCATAATATAGGCATGGCTCTCCAGCTGACGTTGCAACTCAATGCCTGCCAGCGGCCCACCGGGGTAGTCCGACGGATCAATCCCGACCACGACTGCGCTGTTGGCGTTACGCTCGTTGCGTGAGTACTGGCTCATGCCATTGGTGACCACGCGGTTTTCTTCCGAGGTGGCTGCGACCACTGTACCGCCAGGGCACATACAAAAGCTGTACACAGAGCGGCCATTCTTGCAGTGATGAACCAGCTTGTAGTCGGCGGCCCCCAGTATCGGGTTGCCTGCGTTTGGACCAAAACGGGCCTGGTCGATGACGGACTGCTCGTGTTCGATACGAAAACCGATCGAAAACGGCTTGGCTTCTATATAGACACCCTTGTTGAGCAGCATCTCAAAGGTATCGCGGGCGCTATGGCCAACCGCCAGTGCGATGTGCCGGGAAGCAATATGTTCACCATTGTCTCGCTCACTCTTGTTCAGAGTAACACCCGTTACCTGACCGTTTTCAATGTGCAGGTCATCGACACGAGCACTGAAGCGTATTTCACCACCTAACTCAATGATGGTTGCCCGCATCTGTTCCACCATCGATACCAGCCTGAAAGTGCCGATATGAGGCTTGCTGACATACAGGATTTCGTCGGGCGCACCAGCTGCAACAAATTCTTCCAGCACTTTGCGGCTGTATTGTTTGGGGTCTTTTACCTGGCTATACAGTTTGCCGTCGGAAAACGTCCCGGCACCGCCTTCGCCGAACTGTACGTTGGATTCGGTATTCAGTTCACGCTTGCGCCAAAAACCAAAGGTGTCTTTGGTGCGTTCGCGTACTTCCTTACCGCGTTCGAGAATCAGTGGTTTGTAACCCATTTGTGCCAACACCAGCCCGGCGAGTAAACCGCAGGGGCCGAAACCGATGATGATCGGACGCTCGGTCAGCGCATCAGGTGCTTTGGCAACCGGATGATAGTTGAGGTCGGGGGTTGCTTTGATGTTCTGGTTGTCGGCACATTTTTCCAGCAAGCCGGACTCATCTTGTACTTCGACATCCAGCGTATAGATCAACAGGATTCTGGTTTTTTTTCTGGCATCGTAGCCACGTCGAAAAATATCAAAGCGCACCAGTTGCTCAGCGTTGATATCCAGCATGGATACAATGGCGTTTTCCAGAGCCGCGTCATTGTGATCAAGAGGAAGCTGGATATTGGTCAGTCGAATCATAGGAAGTATCAGTGCCCGGAGCGGTGGGGTTTGGATGATGTTGAATAAGCGAACGCAAATTTTACGGCAGTTTGATTAAAAAATCTGCCCGTAGACGCGAGTGGCAGTGCGGATCTGTGTGCCGGGTAATCACTTCATCGATAGGCCTGGTAAGTCTTTCTAATGTCAGGAACCATCCGGTTTTTGTGTAGCGATGCAAATGTATGCAATACCCAGGGTACTGCCGTTTTCAGCTGCGGTTTGTTCCCTATACTCGGCGCAACGCTGGTGATTTGATCCAACCAGCAACTGACCCCTGGTTCAAGGGGTGATGGGTGATTTACAGGAGAAAACCATGATTAATGCTTTTACCAACTCCCGCAAAGCGCTTGCGGGTAGTGTTTTGGCGATTCTGCTCGGTGCTGTATCGGTGGCCGCGACAGCGGATGATGACCGGCCTGAGCGGGATGACGGTATGAAGGGGCATGCCTGTTTCGATGGCAGGGATCGGGATGGCTGGGATCGGGATGGCAGGAATGGCGGCGGCCGTCATATGCGTCATGCCGATACCGACAATATGAGACCCGGCATGATGTCAATGGGGCCAGGCATGATGCCAATGGGCCGGATGGGAGAAGAGCGCGAATTGGTCTGGCGTGATCTTGATCTGACCGATGGGCAGCGGGCAGATATGACCGGTATTCGCGATAAAATGCGCAAGGATCACTGGGCTGTTACCGGTGCAATGATGGACATACACAACACAATCCGTGATTTGTACGCTGCTGAAAAGTTTGACGAAAAAGCCCTCAACAAGGCGTATGGCAAGCTGGCGGAACTGCAACAGCAAATGTTTCTGATCGGCACTCAGGCAAAAACCAAAATGATGGCCTTGCTGTCGTCGGAACAACGTCAGCAACTGATGGATAAAAAACACGCATTTCGAGACTGACGGATCGTCGTCCCTGATTGCTGCTCTGGCTCCATGTGTCTGCATGGGGTCACGACGGGCAAGTCCATTCTCAGCGATTGTTGCCTTGTCCTTTTCGTCATCGCTGGTGACACCTTTAAAGGTAAAGGCCGAGAAAAACGGAGAAAGGTATTTTATGGATGAATATTCTTCAGGGTTTACAGGCAGCTATGTTACTCGGGTTGGCCATCGTTGATGGCGGTTTTAGGCTGAAATGCACGGTATATCAGACATTGCTGATTGATGGTTCAGGCTCATTTTGAAACATGCAGTGATTTTTAATATAAATGCTTAGTTTTTCTCATGATTCTACTGAAAAAGGATCGCTTTTTAAAAGAGTGGCTCAGACTTAGTATGCTCGCATCAACCAGCCAATCACCCGGAGCGACTCTCATGAACAACAACGAAACCAATACCACTACCCAAGCTAACGACACTATTGAACGCAGCATTGCTGAAGCGCGCGAATTACGCACTGAATATCTGGCTGAAATCATGTCTGGCGCCGCCGCAAGTTTTGGCGTTATGTTCAGCATCAAGGATGTATTCAGCAAGGTAGCAAAAACCAAATTCAGCCACTAAGGGCAATGGCAGGGCAGCGTTAAGCTATGCCTTGCGATAAGCAGTAAAACAGGTGATTGGCCGACTGTGAGGATCACCCCACAGTCAGGCTCAAGCCTGAGATACCATTTTTGCCAGTTCTGTTGAACACTCCCTTCAAAGACCTTCTCCCTGATTCTGTTTGCCAGCCGTTGTGGCTGACTCTGCCATTTATTGTTTCTCGTTAGCCTAATGTGATCCAGGTTGTTTTCAGCTGGGTAAACTTGTCGATGGCATGCAGCGACAGGTCACGGCCGAAACCTGACTGTTTGTAGCCACCAAATGGCACACTGTAGTCAATCGCATCCATGGCGTTCACCGAGACGGTGCCGGCCCGCAAACGGCGAGAGACGCGATAAGCGCGATTGATATTCAGTGTCCAGACCGAAGCAGCCAGGCCATAAATAGAGTCGTTGGCGATGCTGATCGCTTCCTCCTCATTTTCAAAAGCCATAACGGCGGCGACTGGGCCAAAGACTTCGTCCTGGGCAATGGCGAGATCCGTTGACACCTTGCCAAAGACTGTTGGCTCAACCAGACAAGATGACTCATCTCCCAAGCCGCCGGTCAGCAGCTCCGCCCCTTGGTTGATGGCTGTGCGGATATGGGATCGAACATTGGCAGCGTGGTTGGCATCAACCAGAGCACCCACTTGCGTGGTCGGGTCGAGGGGATCACCGACTGCCATCGCTTTGGCCTTGGCAACAAATTTCTCAACGAACACATCGTAGATACTCTTTTCCACCAGAATGCGGGAGTTGGCGGAGCACACTTCACCCTGGTTAAAGAAAATACCCAGCGCGGCATGTTCGACAGCAGCCTCCAGATCACAATCGGCAAAAATCAGATTCGGGCTTTTACCGCCGGTTTCTGGCCATACCTGTTTCATATTGGACTGGGCTGAGTAACTCATAAACAGCTTGCCGACGGCGGTAGAACCGGTAAAGGCGACGCAGTCGACATCCATATGCAGACCGAGTGCCTTGCCGACGACGTCGCCGTAACCGGTCACCACGTTCAGTACGCCATCGGGCAAACCGGCCTCTTTGGCCAGCTCCGCCAGTTTCAGTGCGGTCATCGGGGATTGTTCGGCGGGTTTCAGGATCACGGAGTTACCGCTGATCAGCGCTGGAGCCAGTTTCCAGGCGGCGATATCGAGTGGGAAATTCCACGGCACAATGGCGGCCACTACGCCCACCGGCTCACGGGTAATGGTGGCGATATTGGCACTGTTGGTGGGGGCGACTTCACCATAGAGTTTGTCGATGGCTTCGGCGTACCATTCAAAACATCCGGCGGCACCGGGGATATCAATGTTGTAGCAGTCCATCACTGGTTTGCCGACGTTGAGGGATTCCATCAAGGCAAAGGTTTCGCGCTGTTGCAGAATCAGCATCGCCAGTTTTTTCAGCACCGCTTTACGCTCTGCCGGTGACTGATCGGCCCATACGCCGGATGCAAAAGTAGCTTTGGCGGCCCCGACTGCGCGACCCACATCGTCGGTGCTACAGGCTGTTGTAGCGGTCAGTGTTGCGCCGGTGGCAGGGTTGATGGTGTCGTAGGTGGCACCGTCACTGGCGTCAACATATTCACCGTTAATCCATGCCTGTCTGGGCATGTTTAGCTGCTGTTGCTGCTCTAACCAGTACTGTTTGCTGAAGCGTGTCATAGTGCCCTCGGGTAATACGAGCGGGCACATCCCCAAACCGCCGTGCTCGACAATAAAATATTAACCATCGTTCGCGGCGTTTTTGAATGCGCTCTGAAAATACGTGTAATCCAAACAGAGGCTAATCGAGACATCGCGTCTTTAAAATACATTTTACCTGACCACTGCATTGTATTTTTCTATAAAGAAACCCTGACTGTTTATTGTTCAGCCTTGCGCCAGCGGCTGATTCACGGCAGATATTTCTGGATCAGTATTATCAATGCAGCTTTATAAATAAAAATATTTTAAGGCATTCCATTTTCTTCCTAGTCTCGGTCAATAGCTTCAGTCAGGGCGTTATCTGAAGGTCAAACCGACACTCCAGCACCTGGCCCGTCACAGAATATGGGTTTGGTGTCGCTGTGGGGTGTCGGCCTGGTCTTTTAATGCTCTGCCTGACGAACAGAAATCCGCTGCGGACATCGCCGTCAGCGAGGCTGGCTGTAAGCGCGCTGTCTTTTCACGTAGCAGCGCTTCTGATTAATGATGAGACTGGCAGAGTTATGACAACCCATACCCTTGATATCGATACGCTAGTTGTTGGCGCAGGTCAGGCGGGTATCGCCATCAGCGAACACCTGACCAAACTGGATATTCCCCACCTGATACTGGAACGCAACCGAATAGCCGAGCGCTGGCGCAGTCAGCGGTGGGATTCTTTGGTTGCCAATGGCCCCGTCTGGCACGACCGGTTTCCCGGTCTGCAATTTCAGGATATGGCACCCGATGAATTTGCCGCCAAAGAACGTGTCGCCGATTACTTTGTTGAATACGCCAGAAAAATGAATGCACCGGTTCGAACCGGTGTTGAGGTGACGCGAGTCACTCGTAATAGGAACCGTGCCGGGTTCACCATAGAGACATCCGATGGCGTCATCACGGCCAATCATGTCGTGGCGGCTACAGGGCCATTTCAGCAACCGCTGATCCCGGCTATTGCGCCTGCCGATGACTCGATATTACAAATCCATTCGGCTGAATACCGCAATCCACCGCAATTACCCGCAGGGAATGTGCTGGTGGTGGGTGCCGGTTCTTCCGGGGTGCAAATTGCCGATGAACTGCAACGCTCTGGCAAACAGGTCTATCTGTCTGTTGGTGCCCATGACCGTCCGCCACGCGCTTATCGTAACCGCGATTTTGTCTGGTGGCTGGGAGTTCTGGGGTTGTGGGACGCGGAGGAAGTTAGCCCCGGCAAAGAGCACGTTACCATTGCCGTCAGTGGTGCCCGAGGTGGCCATACCATTGATTTTCGTCGTCTGGCACAACAGGGCATGACACTGGTGGGGTTGACCAAAACATTTCATAACGGCCGCGCCATCTTTGCCAACAATCTGTGCGACAACATCCGTAACGGCGATGAAAACTACTTCTCGTTGCTGGATGCAGCGGATGCCTATATCGAACGTAATGGGCTGGATCTGCCGCCAGAGCCGGAAGCCAGAATCATGCTGCCAGATCCGCAATGCATGACCAATCCCTTGCTTGAGCTTGACCTGAAGGCGGCGGGTATTACCTCCATCATCTGGGCGACCGGTTTCAGCCAGGATTTTAGCTGGCTGCAGGTGGATGCGTTTGATGAGCAGGGCAAACCCCGCCACCAACGTGGCGTATCGAGTGAACCCGGTGTGTATTTTGTCGGCTTGCCATGGCTGTCGCGTCGAGGATCGACCTTTATCTGGGGTGTGTGGCATGACGCCAAGCACATCGCTGATCACATTGAGACCCAGCGCAAGTATGCAGACTACAAGGATGCTGCACAGCGTTAACTGCATGCTCAACCCGGTGGCGGTGATGCCGCACGATCATCATCGCCATCGACTCTTGTTACCAGCCTGATTGCGCGGGTTATTTTCTTGTTTATTCGGAGCCGATAGATGCCGACACACACTCGTATACGTATGTTTAACACCCGAGAGACCTACCCGAACCAGAGTCTTGACAATGATCTCTGCCAGGCGGTGAAAGCAGGCAATACCGTGTATCTCCGAGGGCAGGTCGGGACGGACTTTAACGGCAAGCTGATTGGTCTGGGGGATCCTCGTGCCCAAGCGGAACAGGCGATGAAAAACGTCCAGCAGTTACTGCAAGAAGCCGGATCTGATCTCTCTCATATCGTCAAAACCACCACCTATATTACCGACCCCCGGTTTCGTGAAGCGGTGTATCAAGAAACCGGCAAATGGCTGAAAGGCGTTTTTCCGATCTCAACCGGACTGGTGGTCGCCGGGTTGGGCCAGCCTGAATGGCTGATGGAAATTGATGTGATTGCTGTTATTCCCGATACGGTGGCAGGGGAAGCTCGATGACCTTTTCCGTTGCGGGGATCTGCCAGGACACCGGCATGGTCGGTTGTGCCATTACATCATCCAGCATTTGCGTCGCCAGTCGTTGTGCCTACACCCGCTCAGGTGTCGGGGTGGCGTTGAGCCAGAATGTCACCAACCCTGATCTGGGGCCACTGGCCTTGCACTATATGGCACAGGGCTGTGCCCCGGATGAAGTGTTGAAGTATCTGCAGCAGGCTGACCGTTATCTCGACTGGCGCCAGGTGGGCGTGCTGGATGCGCAGGGTCGGGGCATTACCTTCAGTGGCAAAGAAGCATTAGGCATCAATGCGACTCGGGTCGGGCAACACTGTCTCGCCATGGGTAACCTGCTGGCCAGTACCCATGTGCCAGATGCCATGATCGATGCTTTTGAGCACTCAACCGGTCATTTGGCTGAACGTCTGCTGATCGCTTTGGAAGCGGGTCTGAAAGCTGGTGGCGAAATGGGGCCGGTATTTTCCGCCGGTCTACAAGTCAGTGCTGAGCCGGATTGGCCCGTGGTGGATTTACGTGTGGACTGGCACGTAAGCCCGATTCATGAGTTGCGAATGGTCTGGGAGCAGTATCAGCCGCAAATTGACGATTATGTGAAGCGGGCCAAACAACCGGCTGATGCCAGTGCGTTTGGTGTGCCGGGTAACGAATAAATCGGCTTTTCAGCCTGTCCTTTAGCCACCCGATGAGACTGCTATGGCAACAGCACTGACCCGCACACTGTTAGAAACGCTGATTGGTTTTGACACCACCAGTGTTCATTCCAACCTGGCGCTGATGCATTTTATTCAGAACTACCTTCAACAGCATGGCGTCGACAGTACGCTGATTCATGATGAGAGCGGCGAGAAAGCCAACCTCTACACCACTATTGGGCCGCAAGACATCCCTGGCGTGATGTTATCTGGCCATACCGATACGGTGCCGGTGGCGGGTCAGCACTGGCATTTCCCGCCGTTTGAACTGACTGCACAGCAAGGCCGCTGGTATGGCCGTGGCACCACCGATATGAAAGGTTTTATCGCCGTGGTGCTGGCTGCTGTGCCTGACATGGTGAAGCAGCCGTTAGTCATGCCAATCCATCTGGCATTTTCTTACGACGAGGAAATTGGCTGCCTGGGTGTCCGCAGGCTGATAGATACCGTTCAAACGCTGCCGATCCAACCGGCTATGGCGATTATTGGCGAACCCACCAGCATGCAAATTGTTACTGCCCACAAGGGCAAGCTGGCTGGCAAGGTGACGGTGACGGGCAAAGCCTGCCATTCCGGTATGGCTCCGCTTGGTGTTAATGCCGTCAACTACGCTGCCCGGATGGTGGTCTGGCTGGAACAGCTGGCACGCGATAAACAACACAATGGCCCGTTTGCCGATGGCTATGAAATTCCTTTCACCACGGTGCATACCGGTACGATTCAAGGTGGCACGGCGTTGAATATCGTCCCTGACCACTGTGAGTTTGTGTTTGAATTCCGCAACATCGCCACAGAATCACCGCAGGATCTCCTGGCGTTATTCAAGCAATACGCCAACGAGTTGCAGCAAGAGATGCAAGCCCTTGATACTGGCTGTCGAATTGATTGCCGTATGACCAGTGAATATCCCGGTCTGACCACCGCCAGTGATGCCGACGTCATTCATTTTGTGCGGCAACTGACGGATCAACCGGGTTTGCACACCATTAACTTTGGTACTGAAGGCGGCTTGTTTTGTCAGGCGCTGGGGATTCCTACCGTGGTCTGCGGGCCGGGCAGTATGGATCAGGGCCACAAGCCGGACGAGTTTGTTGAAGCGGCCCAACTGGCACAGTGCGAAGTGATGATGCAGCGGCTGGTGGCGCTACTGGCAGAGCAAGCGGTATCCAGCCAAGCGGACTAGTCATGCGTGCATGTGGAGCTGTGAGCTGTGAGCTGTGAGATGTGAGATGTGAGATGTGAGATGTGAGATGTGAGATGTGAGATGTGAGATGTGAGATGTGAGATGTGAGATGTGAGATGAAGGGCAGGTGCGTAGTCATCCTGCCCATCGGTTTTACTGCAACATCAGCTCCGCTGCCTTCTCACCAATCATGATGCAGGGAGCATTGGTGTTACCACTGATCAGTGTTGGCATGATGGAGGCATCCGCTATTCGCAACCCTTCGATGCCCCGAACTTTCAGCTCCGGGGTAACTACTGCCAAATCATCCATCCCCATCTTGCAGGTGCCCACCGGATGGAACACCGTGGCACCGTATTCACGAATATAGGCCAATAATTCTGCGTCGGTTTGCACGGCAGCACCGGGCAGCATTTCCTTGCCACGAACGTCATCGTAGGTGTTGTCTGCCAATACCCTACGGGCCAGCTTCAGACCTTCGATCAGCACCTTGGCGTCGTCCATGTTTGACAGAAAATTGTAATCCAGCGCCAGCGATTGATCTGCTGCCAGACGTAATTCACCGATGCTTTTTGGCCGTAACACACAGACGTGAATGGCGTAGCCGTGGCCCCATTCGAACAGTCGTCCACGGTGACTGCGGTAGCCCGGTACATAGTGAAACTGTACATCGGGAATATCGCCTGCCAGCGGTGTTTTGAAAAAACCACCGGCTTCCACATAATTGGTGGTCAGCCAGCCCTTGCGGTTGGCCAGGTAACGTAATGGCGAGGTCAGAATGCTGGGCAAGGCACCGAAGGAAAAGCCCAGGGTGGTGGTGTTCTTCGAACGCACCGTTACCAGACCATCGAGATGATCTTGCAGGTTCTGGCCAACGCCGGGCAGATCAACCACTGGCTCAATACCGGCAGCCCGAAGCTGTTGCGCGGGGCCAATGCCGGACTTCATCAGAATATGCGGTGACCCGAGTGAACCGGCGCTGAGCACCACTTCCCGGCTGGCGTTCAAGGTCTTGCGCTGGCCGTTGTCGTTGACCACCATGCCGGTCACTCGCTTGCCTTCGAACGTCAGTTGTTCAACCTGGCAGCCTGTTCGTACGGTCAAATTGATACGGGTGTCCAGTACCGGGGCGACAAAAGCCTGGTAGCTGGACAGCCGTTTGCCGTCTTTCTGGGTCAGGTTGTAGATGCCGCAGCCTGCCAGTGTGGCACCGTTGAAATCGGAGTTTTGCTGAACCCCCAGAGCGCTTTTGGCGGCTTGTAAAAAACGGTAGCTGAAGGGGTTAGGATCTTTGGGTTTATCAACCAGCAACTCGCCTTGTTGACCATGAAAGTCTGCGGACTGGGCCAGCAGGTTATGTTCGGATTTGCGGAACAAGGGCAGCACATCTTGCCAGCCCCAACCGGGGCAACCGGCCTGCTCCCATTGGTCGTAGTCACTGGCATGGCCACGAATGTAAATCATGCTGTTCATCGAGGCCGAACCGCCCAGCGCCTTGCCTCGGGGGCAATGCAGCTGGCGGTTGTTCAGCTCATGTTGCGGAACGGAAAAGTAGTTCCAGCTATACACCTGGCTTTTATAAAGCGTAATGGTGCCAGCTGGTATCTGCACGCGCAGGCTGTTGTCACTGCCGCCCGCTTCTAGCAGTAATACCTGAACATCCGGGTTGGCACTCAGGCGATTGGCAATCACCGAGCCAGCCGAACCCGCACCTACAATGATATAATCGAACGATTCTGTCGTTTGCATAACGCGTCCCCTTTAATGGATTTCATCCAGATCATCATGCAACAGCGCCATAACGCGACGCTTGAGCGCGATAAATTCGGGTTCCATAGCCAGACTCAGAGTGCGGGGGTGGGGAATGTCGACGTTAATGATTTCCCGAATATGACCCGGACGCGCACCCATGACGAACAGTCGATCGCCTAGCAAAATGGCTTCGTCGATATCGTGAGTCACAAACACCACAGTTTTTTTCTTGTGTTCCCACACCCGTAACAACAGCTGTTGCATTTGCAGCCGGGTCTGGCTGTCGAGTGCACCAAACGGTTCGTCCATCAGCAGGATTTTCGGGTCGTTGGCCAGTGCTCTGGCAATGGCCACGCGCTGTTTCATACCGCCAGACAGCTGTTTGGGGTAGTTATCGGCAAAGTTCTCCAGCCCCACTTCCTTCAGATAATGCGCAACAATATCGCTGCGTTCTGGTGCTGGCACACGTTTGCGCTTCAATCCGAATTCAATGTTTTCCCTAACGGTGAGCCATGGGAACAGAGTGTAGCCCTGAAACACCATGCCCCGGTCAGGCCCCGGCTCGGTGACTGTTTCACCCGCTACCCGAATTTGCCCTTCAGTGGGATGACTCAAACCAGCCGTCAGAAATAACAGACTGGATTTGCCGCAGCCAGACGGCCCGACAATTACGGCAAATTCCTGATCACGAACTTCCATGCAGACGTTATCGAGTGCCGTAAATTCACCGCCGTCTGGCTTGGGGAAACGCAACGTGACGTTTTCAATCGACAACTGCACAGGGTGATCAAGAGTGGTGTCATCGGTGTGGGTCGCGACGGCGTGTGTGGTGTTCAGCTGTCCCATGAACCTAACCTCTTGCGTAAAACCCGGAAAAACTGGTCGGTAATCAGACCCAGCAAACCAATAATCATGATGGCCAGAAAGATAATATCGACCTGGAAGCCACGCATGGCCTTGAGGCTGATATACCCCAGGCCACTGGATGCGGCGACCAGCTCGGCAACCACCAGATAGGTCCAGGCCCAACCAATGGTGACTCGCAAGGTGTCCAGAACGCCCGGCAGCGAGGCTGGCGCAATAACGTGGGTCATCACCTCACGACGGCTGGCACCAAGAGTGTAGGCTGCCTGCATCAAGTCTTTGGGAACGCCACGGGCAATATCGGCAATCATCACCAGTTGCTGGAAAAACACCCCAAAAATAATCACCGTGACACGCTGCTCCAGACCAATACCAATCCAAAGAATAAACAGTGGCACGAACGAGGTGACTGGCAGGTAGCGCATAAAGTTGACCAGCGGTTCCAGAAACGCCTGCACAATGCGAAAACTGCCCATCATCAGTCCCAGCGGCACGGCGACGATCGAAGAAATAAAGAAACCAATAATAACGACCTGAAAACTGGCCCAGATATGCACCGCCAGAGAGCCGTTTTTAGCCATACGAACGCCAGCGTCAAAGACATCCAATGGTGATGGCAGGAACATTTTCGGAACGATTTCGGTGACTGAAAAAGTCACCCAGATCAATAACACCAGACTCCAGCCGATTAAACCTGTGCCGAGAACGAGCTGCTTTGGCAGCTCCTCCCGAGGAGTCAAACAGGTGTTCAGTACACCGCGTTTGCTTGACATCAAAAACTCCTCACTGCGCCACGAAGTCGCTGTTGATCAGCTGGTCGTAGGTCACATTGAGTTCGGTTTGTTGCAGCGCGCTCCAGGTGTCATTCGCCGTGGTAATCAGACTGGCGATATCACCCGGCTTGTTGCTGGTGCCGAACAGTTTTTCATTCATGGCCTTGTCGTAGAAACGGACATTGGCAGCGGCAGCGGCAAACTCAGCCGGGTCAGACAGGTAACCACCTACGCCCTTGGACATGATGGCATAGGCTTCCTGCGGGTGTTGCTTGATGTATTCGACCGCACGATAGAGGCCATCAACCAGGGCTTTGACATCGTCTGGCTGGTTCTTGATAACACTGCAGCTGAGCGCGACCACATCCACAATCACGCCAGGGGTTGTGCTGCTGTCGATCAGCACCTTGCCGGTTTTCTTGGCACGCACCATGGACAAATGAGGTTCCCAGGTAACGGCAGCAGGAATACGTCCGGCCATAAAGGCGCTGGCGGCATCGTCGGCGGTCATATTCTGGATTTTCAGATCTTTCAGGCTCATGCCGTTTTGCTTGAGTAAGTAAGATAACCAGAACTGGGAAACAGAGCCTTCGTTCACTGCAACCTGTTTACCTTTCAGGTCTTGCAACGAGTTCACATCGTCACCCACCAGAATGCCATCACCGCCGTAACTGTCGTCCAGTGCCACTACCGATTCAAAGCAGAACTTGGGGCGATATTTCAGAATCTCATCGACAGTCGAGGCTGAGCCATCGAGGTGACCCGACGCTTGTGCTGCCATGTACATGGATGACTCTTCGATGGTTTTAAGATCGACGGTCAAGCCTTTTTCCTTGAAGTAACCCAGGTCACGAGCCAGATACAAGGTGCCATAACCAACCCAGGTGGTGTGGCCAATGGATAACTCACCCGCATTCGCGGTGGTGGTTATCATGGTTGCTGTTGATAGCGCCAATACGGAACCCAGCGTTATCTTGCGAATACAGGAAATAATGCCGTTCGTTTTCATGTAAGTGCCCCACGTGAAGATTCAGAGTTTTCATATTCGGTTCTCCAAAAGTTAATCCTGTCGGGGTGGGGTTCATCAATTATCTTTTTCCTTAGGCCTGAATCATGTTTTATTATTCAGGCAAATAATGCCAATCCATAGTGCAAGATAAAAGAAAGCGCCTCATATAAGGGCGCTTGTTGGCAAGCTGTTTGCCGCCAGTAATGGCATGGTCACCGAGCTGACTTCTCCGAGTTGTATATCGCTGAACTCCGACATGTATTTTTTTATTTCCTTAATAAAGGCGCTGGCTGCGGGGGTTGGCACCGACTCCGACAACTTCACGACACCCATGGTCAAAGACACCAGGTCGTCTTCAATAGGGATGGCGACCAGATTGTCTGTGTCACTGTCTTGAGACAGCGGCATATTCAGCAAGGAGTAACCAAAGCCATTAGCCACCATGCCCCGCGCCATACTCAGGGAATGGGTTCGGTAGGCACAATTAGGGTTGAGGCCGAGGGAGATAAACAGCGACATAAAATATTGACGGCTGACTGGCCAATCCAGCATCACTAATGGCAATGGTGCCAATTCCGCCATGGATACCGACGTGCGCTGGCTCAAACCATGCTCACGATTGACAACGGCATACGGCGGCAGTGATACCAGTGGTTCAAAGGAGACACTGCTAGGCAATTCCATGTCGTAGGTGATACCGATTTCATAGGCACAATCCTGAATACCCTGAATCAGATCTTTCTGGTGTAACTCGCGGCAGTCCACATACACCGAGGGGTACTGGTCGACAAAACGTTTCAGAATGCTGGGTAACACCGCACCGGTAACGGTCGGAAAGCCCGCCACTTTCAAGGTGCCGGAAATCTCTGTGCCCAGGCTGCTGGCAAACTGGGCCAGGCTTTCTGCTTCTTTCAGCAGATTGCGGGTTTTGCGGTAAAACGCCAGCCCTTGTGGTGTCAGGCTCAGTCCTTGAGCGTGGTGACGAATAAACAGTTTGAGGCCGGTGACATCTTCCAGATGCAAAATTGCCGACGAAATCGACGGCTGCGAGACGTACAACAACTCAGCGGCTTTGGTGACACTTTGATGCTCACCGGCAACGGCAAAGTAACGTAACTGCTTCAGCGTGAAGTTCATGGGGTTCATGTCAATCTCCTCATTTTTTCTGGCGGCTGTTTTGCCACAGAAAAACAAATGCAAAATCTTATCTGGTATTGATATTCCTATGCAGACTCCTTGCCAGCTTTGCCACCAGCGTGATTAAGGAACGCAACCATTGCGTTTTTGACAGGGCCAGCAAAACATCCAACAGGGCCAGACCAGACAGCAGACACACCGACGGGGGCGGATTTTCAGCCATGTGCTGTATAATATTTTCAAATGTAACGATATGGAATATGTGATCAAGCATCTCCCTCGTCTTTGTTATGCTGAAAATCAATACAATGTCAGCGCCATAAACCATGGCAGATAAGTGGTAAAAAAAACTGTTAAACGGCCAATAAATACCGGTCAATAATGCCCATATATTCTTTGGCAACTCCGGCAGTGACGCCAACGATACCCAGTTGAAACTGCTGCGTTATTACTTCAACGCCATTGGCAAACCGGCAAAGAAAAGGGTTATCGCCCGCGAGCGCTCCTACCACGGCATTTAAAACCCTGGAAATTTACCAGCGTGACAACACTTTCGGCAGCGCCATTGCCTTCTGCCCACTACTGATTATTACCAAAGATCAGATAGACGAACTGCTGGGGATGTTCGACCGTGTTCTGGCCGAGACCAGACGGTACGTTGAAAAACAAGGTTACTGATTAGGGGGAGTTCTCAATGATTAAACCGAGCCTGCTGAGAGCCCGTTGGTGTCAGAACAAGGCATGAGGAGCGCGGTTTAGCGAGTTAAACAAGTGACGAATAACGCCGTGCTGGAAGCCACTGGCCTCAGCCCGAAGGGTCAGGGTCAATATCCCGCTATGCGGTGTTGTCGGACTTGAAAGGACTCGCTATTCTCGGCGTCCAGCGCCTTACCTGACGGAATTTGTCCCCCTGACAGGGCATGTTAAATAATTGAGAACGCCCCTGATCACTGATATCAACCTGAACCGTTGGCTGACTCAGGCAAAAAAGCGTTTAACCATCCGCCGAACGAAGTTGCCCTCCAGCGTCTTTTTGACATAGGGGACATAATGCTTGTCATCGCGTTGAATATGATTGGTTAACCACAAGCCAATATCCGAACGCACCTCCTTGGCGACCTTGATACTGTCTTCACCTGTTTCCAGCCGCTGGTCGTAACTGATCGCTCGTTGCCGAAAGGCCTCGTGAACCTTGGCATGAGCCGCCAACACCGGGTAATTGGCTTGCTCCATCAGGCTTTCTTCAAACGCGTTATGTGAAATGGAATAGTCAATCAAGGCCTTGGCCACTGCCCGAATTTTAAGGTCGTCCCGCTGCGTTATAGCAGCGTCGACCTCTTGTAAATAGTCAAAGATACGTTTGTGTTGGGTATCAATAATATCAATGCCGGTTTCAAACTCCGGGTTCCAATGAAATGGCTGCACAGGTTCCTTCCTAACTTAATGGGATCATAAAAATACGCGGGTTGAAATGCCCCCGACTCCGTGACAGCCGCCTGTTACCTGGCCACACTTAGAATGACTAACTGACCGACAACCAACAGCAACGCCAACACTACCAACAAGGCCTTGATCGCAGCTGGATACCCCAGCTCATGCCTGGATAATACCCATATCGAGGTGGCTGCCATGGTGATAACAACCGCTGTCATCGTGACCGTCAGAGCGCTCCAGCTCATGCTCGTTAATGATCAGGACAAAAGCTGCTCCAACCCAAGCGCATCAGGAATGACTCGGATAGAAAATATGGAAAAACAGGACATAGAACCTCCTGACCCAACCAGACTGCCGGGAAACAGGCAGTTCGTGGTAGGCTGTGAAATCAATTTCGATGGTGATCGGTGCTCCAACACCTTTTGCCTATATTAGGCATAAATACCCAATATGGGTAAATTGGAATTATAAATAGTGGGTGATGTAGTAGATAGATTAAATCTATTGCTGGATCTGGAACAAGTGAAGATGCCATGGCTGGAACAGCAAACTGGTATCAAGTCAGGGAAGTGGCACAAGGTGAAACGGCGCGAGAATGAAATGAAAGCATCCGAACTAGCAGTTCTCGGCACGGTGTGGCCTGAGTATGCTTACTGGCTAATGACTGGTCTGGAGCTCCCGGAAGCAGGGCAGATTAGCCCGATAACAAAAAGAGCCTCCGGCTAACCTGGATCCATCCAATCCTATCGATTGAACGATCCTTAAATAGATGGCGCTACCGTTGTTGAGCAGCAAAATACAAGGATGTGATAGGGAAATGATAATTCGCCCAAGGTTTGGGCTTTTGCTGGTTGTTAGATTGGGGAAGCCAAATCACCAAATACGACTGGAGCGTGACCCGCAAGATTCGCTACGCCGGTTTGGTCTGGGCTTTGCCCCTTGATCACCCCCCTTTAATCGGCAGGTCGAAATACACACCATTCCAGAAATTCGCCCCGAATTCCGCCGGTTGTTTGAACATAAACAGCAAATTATGGCACCGACAGCTTAGGTTATCTCGGCTGACGGTATGGGGTTGAGAATAGGGGCAGGCTAAATGGCACATTAACTCCGGGCCTTCCAGGCATTTCATATCCTTCATCGACAGCAAGAAATCCTTGAAACCGGTGGCTCAAACTCAGCTTATAACGGCTGGTATCACCGTCAGGGCTCAAACACCACTGTAGCGATTTCAAACGTATGGCCTTTCTTGTCGAGCAGAAAAACCGTCTTCTTACCTTCTAACGTCGCCGCTGTTGCTATGGCAGAACCGATTAAGGTCGAGAACATCAGCAGCCATGTCGCTACTGTTTGGAGTACCGGAATTATCATCTAGCAGGCTGCTGACCTGCTATCTGCGTTGCCACTACGGTGTCAAAAACAGGTTCAAATCGGTTGTTTATTAGCCATAAACTCCCTCTTTTCTCCTGTTTTTGCCTTGCGTTGACTGCCTCGAAAACAAACATCAACGGCCTGCCAGAAAATCAATCCTCGTAGTGTTCAATCGCCGGGCAGGAACAGATCAAATTCCGATCGCCATACACGTCATCAATACGACCCACGCTTGGCCAGAACTTGTGGGCACCGAGGTTTTTGGTGGGGTATACGGCTTGTTCGCGGCTGTACGGCCGATCCCATTCACCAACGGTGACGACTTCGGCGGTGTGGGGGGCGTGTTTCAGCGGGTTGTTTTCGGCGTCCAGTTGACCCCGTTGGACGGCGTCAATTTCACCTTTGATGGCGATCATAGCGTCGGCAAAGCGGTCGATTTCGGCTTTGGATTCAGACTCGGTCGGTTCGATCATGAAGGTGCCCGCCACTGGGAAAGACATGGTTGGGGCGTGGAAGCCGTAGTCCATCAAGCGCTTGGCAATGTCGACTTCGGTGATGCCGGTTTCGGCTTTGATTGGGCGCAGGTCGACGATGCATTCGTGTGCCACGCGGCCGTTCTGGCCGGAGTACAGAATCGGGTAGTGGTCACTCAGGCGTTTGGCCAGGTAGTTGGCTTTCAGCAGGGCGTTCTGGGTGGCGAGGCGCAGACCGTTGCCGCCCATCAGGGTGATGTACATCCAGCTGATCGGCAGAATGCTGGCAGAGCCGTAGGGGGCAGACGATACCGCGCTGTTGCCTTTGGCTTCGTTGTCTATCGGGCGTACGGCGTGGTTGGCGACAAAGGGAGCCAGTGCGGCGGTGACGCCAATCGGACCCATGCCGGGGCCGCCACCACCGTGGGGAATGGCGAAGGTTTTGTGCAGGTTCATGTGGGATACGTCAGCGCCGATAAAGGCGGGCTGGGTAATGCCGACCTGGGCGTTGAGGTTGGCACCGTCCATGTACACCATGCCGCCGTTGGCGTGAATCAGGTCGCAGATTTCTTTGACACCTTGTTCATAAATGCCGTGGGTCGACGGGTAGGTCAGCATCAGGCAGGAGAGCTGGTCTTTTAATTCTTCGGCCTTGGCTTTGAGGTCGTCGAAGTCAACGTTGCCCTGGGCGTCGCAGTTGGTGACGACCACGCGCATGGAGGCCATCTGGGCAGATGCCGGGTTGGTGCCGTGGGCGGAGCGCGGAATCAGGCAGACGTTGCGGTGACCTTCGCCACGGCTCTCGTGGTATTTCTTGATTGCCAGCAAACCGGCGTATTCGCCTTGTGCGCCGGAGTTCGGCTGCATACAGATGGCGTCGAAGCCGGTGATGGCGCGCAGGTAACCGTCCAGTTCGCCGATCATTGCTTCGTAGCCCTGGGTCTGGGACTTGGGTGCGAATGGGTGGATGTTGGCGAATTCTGGCCAGGTCACCGGGATCATTTCGGTGGTGGCGTTGAGTTTCATGGTGCAGGAACCCAGCGTGATCATGCTGTGGTTCATGGCTAAATCCTTCGACTCCAGACGCTTCAGGTAGCGCAACATGTCGTGCTCGCTGTGGTACTGGTTGAAGGTTGGATGAGTCAGAAAGTTGCTGGTACGTACCAGTTCGGCGGGCACAGAGGTGGAACCTGTGGCAACGATACTGGCGTCGAGGGTGTACACGTCGAGTTTGTGGCTGTCTTTATTGGTACCCAGAATCACGTCGAACAGCTGTTGCACGTCGGCCGTGTTGGTTTTTTCACCCAGAGTGATACCGAGTGTGTCTGTGTCGATGCCTAACGCCTGATCGTCACGCAGGTTGATTTCAGCGGTTTCGGCGCGGGCCAGTACGGCGGCGCGGTCGTTTACTTTAATGGTCAGGGTATCGAACCAGCTGCTGGTGACCAGTTTAATACCAGCGGCTTTGCCAGCGTCTGAAGTCAGACCAGCCGCAAGAATATCGGTCAAACGGTGGATGCGAGCGGCAATGGTCTTCAGACCCGTCGGGCCGTGGTAAACGGCATAGAACGACGACAGGTTGGCCAGTAATACCTGGGCGGTACAGATGTTGGAGTTGGCCTTCTCGCGGCGAATATGTTGTTCGCGGGTTTGCAGTGCCATGCGCAGGGCCGGTTTGCCCTGGGCGTCGATGGAGACACCGATAATACGGCCGGGAATCGAGCGTTTGAAGGCGTCGCGGGTGGCAAAGAAGGCGGCATGAGGGCCACCAAAGCCCATAGGTACGCCAAAATGCTGGGCGTTGCCGAGGACAATGTCGGCACCCATCTCACCGGGAGATTTCAGGGTTACCAGAGCCATCAGGTCGGTGGCGATGGCGACCAGGGCGTTGTTGTTGTGCAGGGCGTCGATGATGGCGGTGAAATCACGCACGTCACCGTTTTTACCCGGATATTGGAACAGTGCACCAAATACGTCGGCGCTGGCGGCGGCGTCAGCCGGGCCAACCAGAATGTCCCAACCAAAGGCTTCGGCGCGGGTTTTGACTACGTCGATGGTTTGCGGCAGGCAGTTTTGATCAATAAAGAAGGTGTTGGATTTGTTCTTCTTGACCGAGCGTTTGGCCATCGCCATGGCTTCGGCGGCGGCGCTGCCTTCATCCAGTAGCGAGGCGTTGGCCAGTTCCATGCCGGTCATGTCGATGACCATTTGCTGGAAGTTCAGCAGCGCTTCCAAACGACCTTGGGCGATTTCTGGCTGATATGGCGTGTAGGCGGTGTACCAGCCGGGGTTTTCCAGCACGTTGCGCAGAATGACCGGCGGAATAATGGTGTCGTGGTAGCCGAGGCCAATGTAGCTTTTGAAGACTTTGTTCCGGCTGGCTAAGGTACGCAGATAGTTCAATGCGTCAAATTCTGTCTTGCTGTCGGCAATAGCGAGGAATGGCGCTCGTAAGATATCGGCCGGGACGATTTCGGCCGTCAGCGCGTCGATGGAGTCGGCATTCACCGTAGCTAGCATGGCATCGGCTTCGACGTGGTCAATTCCTGTGCCGTTTGAGGCAATGTGGCGACCTACAAAGGCATCGCGTTGTTCCAGTTGTTGCAGTGACAGAGTGGGTGTCATTGAGAAGGTTACCCTCAGTTTAAAAGCAAAGAACCCCTGAGGAGTCAGAGGTTCGAATGTGTGCTGCTGTGCGGCAGCAGGGTTGCGCGCGGTGTTGCGTCACTTGTACTTGTGACTTGTACTTGTGACTCGGGTGGGGAGAATCAGCCTTCGCAAGCCGCGCTATAGGCATCGGCAGCCATCAGATTTTCCAGGTCGGCGGCATCGGCCAGTTCCATCTTGAAGAACCAGGCTTCACCGTATGGGTCTTCGTTGACTTTTTCCGGAGCATCGACCAGGTCTTCGTTGATGGCGATGATCTTGCCAGCCAGTGGCGCATAGATATCGGAGGCGGCTTTTACTGATTCAACCACGGCGCATTCGGCGTCGGCTTCGAATTCGGCGTCGATTTCTGGCAGCTCAACGAAGACCACATCGCCGAGTGCTTCCTGGGCAAAATCGGTGATGCCGATGGTCACGGTGCCGTCGGCTTCGACACGAATCCATTCATGAGATGCGACGTATTTCAGATCTGCAGGTACATTGGCCATGTTCTTTCTCCAGGCTATTGATGTTGCGGGTGCGCTTGAGAGACCAGCAGCAGACAGGGCCGGGTAATGTCGGGGTATCTGTGTGCTGGTCGGCACGGCAACAGCAGTATGTTAATTCAGGGTTATCGTTGTTGCTGCATTCTACGGCGTCCGGCAGTTGGCTGAAATGCCCCTGCGCGAACGCTACCTACTTAATTGGAACTATTTACTCGTAGACCTTTTTACCGTTACGCACAAAGGGCAACTTAACGACTTTGGCCGCTATCTGTTTGCCACGAATATCCACCAAGCAGCGATCACCAGTGGCTACCGGCACGCGCGCCATGGCGATAGAGCATTCCAGCGTTGGGCTGAAAGTGCCAGAGGTAATCTCGCCGGTTTGTTGCTCGCCGTTACCCAGATCAACGATCACCTTCTGGTGTGAACGCATAATGCCACGGCCTTCCAGTATCAGGCCAACCAGCTTGTTGGGCACGCCTGTGGCTTTTTCGGCTTCTAGCGCGTCGCGGCCAATAAACGGTCGGTCGGTCGGTTCCCAGGCAATGGTCCAGCCCATGTTGGCTTGCAAGGGGCTGACGGTTTCGCTCATGTCGTTGCCGTAGAGGTTCATGCCGGCTTCCAGTCGCAGGGTATCGCGCGCGCCCAGACCACAGGGTTGTACATCGGCTTCCAGCAAAGATTGCCAGAATGCAGCGATTTCTGTTTCTGGCACCATGATTTCCAGACCGTCTTCACCGGTGTAACCGGTACGGGCATAAAACCATTCGGCCTGCCCCCGACCCTGAAAGACTTTCAGGCCGTCAATGGCGCTGGCCGCTTCCGGTTTGACCAGTTTTACCTTGGCAATGGCGTGCGGGCCTTGCACTGCGACCATGGCCAGCTCTGGACGCTCGGTGAGGCTGAGGTTGGAAAAACCGCGCAGGTTTTTCTCCATCCATTCGAGGTCTTTGGATCGCGTCGCCGAGTTCACCACCAAACGGTAACCGCCGTCGGCCTTGTAGACGATCAGGTCGTCAATCACGCCGCCATCCTGGTTCAGCATGCCGCTATACAGCGCCTTGCCTTTTTCCTTCAAACGGGCGACATCGTTGGCCAGCAGTTTTTGCAGGTAATCCGTGGCATCGGAGCCAGCCAGATCAACAATGGTCATGTGTGATACATCAAACATCCCGGCGTGTTCGCGCACCGCCTTGTGTTCAACAATCTGGGAACCATAGTGAATCGGCATTTCCCACCCGGCGAAGTCCACCATCTTGGCGTTGGCTTCCAGGTGTTTGGCATACAAAGCAGTACGTTTGGCCATGGAGCGTCCTGTGTCTGGGTTACCTGAAACGCACTCGGCAGCAGTTGCCGGGGGCGTGAAAAAAAGGGCGGCAAGTATACAGCTTTGTGGTGAGCAGGGCATCTGCTGCAGGGGATTTGTTACGGATTCAGTTTGGTGGTGCTGGTGGTGAGGTTGGTCGGTTCATTCGCTGATGACCTGGTATTCGGCAGGATCGCTCCAATCGTTCCAATCATGAGAATGCCCCTGAGTATGCGAGTCGGTTTTACGATGAGCGTGAGGGTCTGCCAAACTTCTTCGGCACAGCCCTTGCTTGAACCAGATATTGCGTCAATAAGCGGTCATTATGCTGGAATTTACCGATCTTGAAGTTGGTCACTGGATTAGCCGTTACATTTATCCGTTTGCCCGCATCAGTGGCCTGTTTATGGTGATGCCGCTGCTGGGTACTCGTATGGTGCCGACCCAGATCCGGCTACTGTTAGCCGTGGCGACGACGCTGGTTATTGTGCCGGTCTTACCACCTTTGCCGAAGGTGGAGGCGATGTCGGTTGCTGCGTTTGTGATTATTTTGCATCAGCTGCTGATCGGTATTGCGCTTGGTTTTATCGTCGAGATGTTGACGCAGGTATTTGTGTTGGCGGGTCAGTTGATTGCCATGCAAACCGGTCTGGGTATTGCGACCACGGTCGATCCGTCACAAGGTGCGTCGGTGGTGGTGATTTCGCAGTGGCTGCTGTTTATGGTCAGCCTGGTGTTTTTGTCATTGAATGGCCATCTGGTACTGATCGAGGTGCTGGTACAAAGTTTTTACTCGCTCCCCGTTGGTATGTCGAGTTGGTCGGCGGCTGATCTCGGTCGTATTGTGCACTGGAGTGGCTGGATGTTTGCTGCGGCACTGGTGATTGCCTTGCCAGCGCTGGCGGCGTTACTGGTGGTGAATCTGGCCTTCGGGGTGATGACCCGTGCCGCCCCGCAGTTGAATATTTTTGCCTTGGGTTTTCCGGTCACCATGGTGGTTGGTTTGTTTATCTTGTGGCTGACGATGACGGATATGGCACTGTCGTTTCATCGCCATATGGAAGCCTTGTTTGCTTTTGCGCGCACATTGGTGGGAGGCTGAGGTATGGCTGAAGATACTGGTCAGGAGAAAAGCGAAGAACCCACGGCACGAAAGCTCGAAAAAGCTCGTGAGGAAGGCCAGGCGCCACGCTCGAAAGAGTTGAATACCACTGCGGTATTGGTGGTCGGGGCGCTGGGATTGCTGGCGTTGGGGCCGTATATGACCCGTCAGGTGGCCGCTATGGCCCGTTACAGCTTTGAAGTCGGGCGAGCGGATGTGTTTGACAGCAGCCGTATGGCGCATCATTTGATGGCATCGCTGGACAGTGCCGCACTGGCGTTAGCTCCCTGGTTGGCACTGATGCTGGTGGCCGCCATTGCTGGCCCTTTGGGGGTTGGCGGTTGGCTGTTTTCGAGCAAGTCACTGGCCCCGAAGTTGAGTCGTATGAGTCCGCTGGCCGGATTGAAACGTATGTTTTCTGCCAATTCGCTGGTGGAGTTATTCAAGGCCTGGGCCAAGGTGTTGGTGGTCGGTTTTTGTGCCTGGATGGTACTGGGGTACTTCTTTGACGATGCCCTGAGCCTGTTGTCGATGCCGGTTGAAGGAGCGATTCCTGGTGCCGTTCATATTGTGCTTTGGTCGTTTATTCTGATGTGTATGTCCACGGCACTGATTGCGCTGGTCGATGTACCCTGGCAGATCCATAGCCATATCAAAAAGCTGAAGATGAGCCTTCAGGAAATCAAGGACGAATACAAGGACACCGAGGGTAAACCGGAAGTCAAAGGCCGGATTCGACAGCTGCAGCGTGAGGCGGCACAACGACGGATGTTGGCGGATGTGCCAAGTGCAGATGTGGTGATTACTAACCCGACTCACTTTTCTGTGGCGTTAAAATACCAGTCGGATTCGATGACGGCGCCGGTTGTGGTGGCCAAGGGTGCAGACCAGGCGGCGCTAAAAATTCGGGAGATTGCGAAGGAGCATAATGTGCCCCGGATGCAGGCACCACCGCTGGCTCGTGCGTTGTATACCCATACGCGCATCGGTGATGAAATCCCGGAAGGCCTGTACGTCGCGGTGGCACAGGTGCTGGCGTATATTTATCAGATGGATATGTATGTCAAGGGTCGGGGGCCGAAGCCGGACCGTCATCCAGACATGCCGATTCCTCGGGACTTGCGGGTTGACCCGGAGCGTCCGCTTAACGATTGACCATCTCTACCGAGATAATCTGTTCAATGGGAAATACCGGTGGGCCGTACTGGTTGTAGATGGCAACGTCGGTTGCGTCGCGGCCATAGCCGGTGGCAACGTAAGCGCCCTTGCGGCCGTATTGGGTGGCATCAAAGATGTACCAGCGGTCACCGACATAGGCTTCGAACCAGGCGTGTAAATCCATCGGTTGCAGGTCGTACAGATAACCCACTACCTGACGGGCAGGAATACTCAGTGCCCGGCATAGGGCAATACAGAGGTGAGACAGATCACGGCAGACACCGGATTGACGCAGGTTGATTTCAATCGCTGAGACTGGCGAAGGACTGGTGCCGGGTTCGTAACGAATATTGCGGCGCACCCAGTCTTCGATGGCTGCCACCTGATCGTAACCGGGCAAATAGCCTTGGGTGATTTCACTGGCAAGCAGGTAAAAGCGGTCGGATTCACAATAGCGGCTGGGCAGCAGGTAGGTGAGGACATCCGATGGCAGGTTCTGGATTTCGACGAAAGGAGTCCCTGGGGCTTCTTCGACATGTTCGAGCGTCATCACGTCGGCTGAACAATACAGCGCGAAGGGGCCAGGGGGCGCGATCAGGCGTTGGCAGTCGTTGCCATAGAAGTCCTTGAACTCTATGACTGGCACACTGGGGAGCACTTCATATTCTTCCCGTGCAACCCATTGTTGGGAGCCTCGGCGGGCGCGCAACATAAGAATAAAAGGTGTGGGCACAGAAATTTCAAACGAAAATTCACAACTGGTGCTGATCCACATTCGCGCTTTTCCTGGCCGATGATCGAAGGCGCAACTATAGGACCAGAAGCCGGATACGCCTAGCTCTATCAGCTGATTTTCTGGACGGAGTGGGTAATTGTAGGGCTTCAGTGCCTGAGTATCTTGACCTCGAATCCGGCTTCACTGAGGATATAGGCCGCTGCTTCTGCGCGACCTTCTCCCAGTACAACGTAAATAAAATCACGGTTGAAGTTATCCATCTGGCTACGCAGTTGCGCCAGAGGCACATTGCGTGCGCGTGCAACCGGTGCCATGGCGGCTTCCTGTTGGGTACGGACATCGAGCTGGATGACGCCGGTATCGCTGTTTTCGATCAGCTCGTCGAGCTGTTGGGGGTCGACGTATTCCAGTACCGGTGTTTTTAACAGGGTATCAAAATCGTTTTTGCTGAGTACCATGACGATGCCGTTACTGCTCATGGTAATCGTGGCACTGCGAGGCAGGCTGCTGATCAGGGAGTCTTCGCCGAAGAGCGCACCATTACTCAGTGCTGCCAGGGTTTCTTCCTGCTTGCCGTTGCGCCGTGTGACAACGGCTTTCCCTTGTTTGATGACATAGCATTCGTTGCCTTCATCGCCTTCCTGGATCAGCACGTCGCCCAGAGTGACTTCGCGCTCCTCAAAACGGGAGAGTAATTGCTGGATATTGCCTGGCGGAATGCGATTAAACAGCTCTGAGGTTAACAGGGCTTCAAGCCAGTCTGTTTCTTCATCGGACTCAAGCGAGCGGGCTACTTCGACCCAGGTACTGATCAGTTCAAGGTAGCGTCTGGGCAGGCTGGCAATCAGACAGTCACTGACTGCAACAGCAGAATATTTGTGAATGGGATGGGTGGCATCCAGGGCGAGAAAGTTGCCTTCGTCCTCACCATTAAGCTGAGTCACTTCAAAGTGATCGTTGACCAGGTCGATGGCACCCTCCAGCAAATAATGGCAGCGGTCATCTTGCTGCCCCCGTTTGAACAGCACGCCACGTTGAGCCAGACGAACCGGTGCAAAGTGCGGCAGCAATTCCTGGAGGGCATTTTCAGACAGATCTTCAAAGGGAATAAATTGCTGGAGTCGTGCTGCGTTGATCATGCCGTTCTGACCGGGTTGTGAATAGACTGGATGAGTGTTGCCATTATCGTTTCAGTACTTTCAG
Organism: Candidatus Thalassolituus haligoni; assembly: GCF_041222825.1. Taxonomy (NCBI): domain Bacteria; kingdom Pseudomonadati; phylum Pseudomonadota; class Gammaproteobacteria; order Oceanospirillales; family Oceanospirillaceae; genus Thalassolituus; species Candidatus Thalassolituus haligoni. The sequence goes on along the minus strand of NZ_CP139482.1, from coordinate 3,028,674 downwards.
TGTTGCTGCGACAATTAACGTGCATGTAAAAGACTATAGCAAAGGGCCTGCCATGTTGCTTGAGATGTATCACATCTCTGTGGCTGCGCTGTCGTTTGTGGGCGGTCGCGACTTTGCCTGGTTCAGCGATTGGCTTTGGGATACACCGGCAGTAATGGCAAAACGCATGGCTTCCTCAAAAGACCAGTCGACTTGGGTCAGCTGTGCTTTGGGCAGGAACAGGGTATAACCACCCACCATGTAGCTCATGGGCAGATAAACAGCCACGAGAGGCTGTTCAGGGCGGGTTTGTTGTACTACGGCGGGGACGTTCTGATTGGTGATAAAGCCGACCAATGTCCCTTGTCCGGGCATATCAACCAATACCACCGGTTGGGGTTGTTTTTTCTGGCCATCAAACATCACGGTAAAATCCTTCACTGCACCGTACAGGGTTTTGACGACAGGGAAGCGTAGCAGGGTGTCTTCGAGGTAGGTGTGTAACCAGTTGATAGGGTTGAACTGGATCAGCAATCCGACCACAAACAGACTGACCAGCATGACGATCAGACCGAAACCGGGGATGCCGGAACTGGCACTGTCGATCTCCAGACCGGTCCAGGACAGTAGTTCGAGACCGATATTGTCGAGCCATAGCAGTGTCGACCACAACAGCCAGGCAGTGATCACCAGCGGCAGGACGACGACAGATCCTTTTAACAGTACTCGGGCCAGATACGGCATGGGGTTTCCTTGGTAGCGGAGCCGGATCAGTTGTCCGGTTTCAGGTTGTTAAGCTCTTTTCGCAGTGATCGGATTTCCAGCATCAGGTCATCCAGTGTGGCCTTGCCCTCTGCTTGATCCTGTGCTTCGCGTTCGCGTGCATGCTCATCCTCCAGCACATTGACCACGATACCAATGACCATGTTCAAAAAGGCGAAGGTGGTCAGAAAGATAAAGCTGAGGTAGTAGATCCAGGACAGTGGGTAAACCGCCATGGTTTCGTACATAACGTCGGTCCAGTCTTCGAAGGTCATGACGCGGAACAAGGTCAGCATACCAATCGAAATATCACCCCACAGATCCGGGTTAATATGGGCAAAAAAGGTAGCTCCCACTGCTGCGTAGATGTAGAAAATAATAAACATCAGCAATACCACGTAGCCCAATTGCGGCATGGCCCGTAGCAGGGAATTCAGCAGCATGCGCAGTTCCGGAATGATCGATACCATCCGCAGTACCCGGAATATTCTTACCAGTCGTCCGACCAGAGCCAACTCACTGTTTTCGATTGGAATCAGGCTGACCACGACCACCAGGGTGTCGAATATATTCCAGCCGCTATAGAAAAAACGTCGTTTGTCCGGGGCGGCAAAAAAGCGAACGGTGATCTCAAACAGGAAAAGCAGGGTGATGCCGATGTCGAGCCACTGAATGAGCAAAATCAGCGTATCGGGGATTGGATAGGTGCGGGCACCAATCAGCAGGGCTGAGATGATGATGACGGAGACAACCAGCCATTCAAAGGTCTTGTTGTCACGCAGTTGTTGGGAAGCCAGTTGAAGTTTCTGAATATTCATGACGATGGGTAATCAGCCAATGTGGGCGTAGGAATGGGTTTGTTGTATCGATTAACCGTTTGGTACGCAGACGTGTCGGTGATCAGCTCTGCTGCGCGGTTATCTGTTCGCGACCGGGCTCTGGAGGCGCATTCCGACAAACGGTCAAGTCGGCTGGGTAAGCTGGATAGTAGCGTTTTTTCAGCCATCTCCCTATCGACTTTTTTATCCTGAGTGGGCTTGTTGGGCGCATAACGGATGGACTGTGTGGATAAATTCATGTTGATCAAACTATTGGTTAGTTAGTGGTCACTTCTCATGCGAAAACAATCTAGGTTGTGTCAATATGTTACAGAACCTTAGAAGTTACTTTAAGTAATGCTTCCACCGCTCGGTTCCTTTGAAATATTTTGATTATGACTTTTTCTCGTCCTGCCATAAAAGCCCCTAAGTGCTTGTGATTTAAAGCAAATTTCATCTTTCCACGTGATCTGTCAGCTTGCAATGACACCGGCCTGTTTTTATAGTGTCTCAAAGTGTCGAATTGTGGCGAATCGGGTCGCAAAAGTGGGAAATAGTAGGAAATAATTTATTCTGGAAGGCTATAGTCTGATTGCCCTGAGTTGACATTCATGATCACGAAATACACCGAGGCCCCTGTGCTGATCAACACCACTGAAATCTGCCAACCGTGATGGATTGACCTGTCATGTTTCGCGGAATGCACCACATCAATCTGGATGCCAAAGGTCGTCTGGCGATACCTGCAAAAGTGCGGGAAACGCTGGAGGGTGCGAGTGTGTCTGCGTTGGTGGTGACTGTGGATAGCCAGGATCGTTGCCTGATGGTTTACCCGCTCGAAGAGTGGATCAAGATTGAAGCCAAGCTGAATCAGCTGCCCACACTGAATCCTGCCAGCAAACAACTGAAGCGCCTGCTGCAAGGCTATGCCACCGAGTGTGAAACCGATGGCAGTGGCCGGGTATTGATCAGTCCTGCCTGCCGCGAGTACGCCGGGCTGGTTAAAGAATGTGTGTTGATGGGTCAGGGCAACAAGCTGGAGCTCTGGGACAAGGCTCGTTGGGATGGTCAGCTGGATGACTACCTGGAACAACCCATGTCGCTGGAAAATCTTCCCGACGAACTCAAGAGTCTGTCTATATGAATCTGCAAGAGCTGGCCCACGCAACCGTGTTGCTGGAACCGACCGTTACCGGTTGCCTGAATGATCCGTCCGGGGTCTACATCGATGGCACGTTTGGTCGTGGCGGACACAGTCGTTTGTTGTTGTCACAGCTGGCTGCTGATGGTCGTTTGTATGGTTTCGACAAGGATCCGCGCGCCATTGAAACCGGCGAGCAGCTGCATCAGGAAGACGCGCGCTTCGAAGTGGTTCAAGCGTCTTTTGCTGATATGAAGCAGGAAATGGCCGCCCGTGGCATTGCACGTATCAACGGTATTTTGCTGGATCTGGGGGTGTCGTCGCCACAGCTGGATGATCCAGAGCGCGGTTTCAGCTTTATGCGTGATGGCCCGCTGGATATGCGTATGAACCCGGATGCGGGCTTGTCGGCCGCTGAGTGGGTGGCAACCACCGATGAAAATGACATTGTCCGGGTGCTGAAAGAATACGGTGAAGAGCGTTTTGCCAAACGTATGGCTCGCGCCATCGTGACCACCCGTGCCACCACTCCGATCACCCGTACCTTGCAGCTGGCGGAGCTGATCAAGGAAGCCAATCCAGCTTGGGAGCGCCACAAGCATCCGGCGACCCGTGCTTTCCAGGCGATCCGGATTGCGGTGAATAATGAGCTGGGTGATCTGGAACGGGTGCTGAATGAGAGTGTGGATTTTCTGGTGCCGGGGGGGCGGCTGGCGGTGATCAGCTTTCACTCGCTGGAAGATCGTATGGTAAAGCGGTTTATTCGAGCTCAGGAGAAGGGGCGCGATTTGCCTCCCGGTCTCCCTGTGCTGGAAGCGGATTTAGGCAAAACCATGAAACGTATCGGCAAGGCCATCATGCCGGACGATGATGAAGTTCGCAGTAATGCCCGCGCTCGCAGCGCGGTGTTGCGTATCGCCGAGCGCTTGCCATGAATCTGGCTGTCGTGCTGGTTTGGCTGGTAGTGGTGGTGTCGGCTCTGGTGCAAATCGGAGTCAGTCACGGTCATCGTCAGCTGGTTCAGCAATGGCAGACGCTCGAAAAACACAGTGACGCTTTGCAGCAGGAACAGACACAACTGGTGCTGGAACTGGCGGCATTAACCAGCTACTCCCGGATCGATCAGCGTGCACGACGTGAACTTAATATGATTGAACCACAACAGGTCAGGATTCTTTCTCAATGACAGCCTCACAGCATGATCATTCAGCTCAGGGCATTACCCGCTGGCGCTTTGTACTGGTGCTGATGGTGATGGTTGCGCTGTTGTTGCTGATTCTGGTGCGGCTGATCTCGTTACATACGGTGGATCAGCCTTTTCTGTTTGAAGAAGGTGAAAAACGCATTGTCCGCGCTCAGGTTCAACCGGCGCGGCGCGGCATGATCACTGACCGCTTCGGCAAGCCGCTGGCCGTCAGCACGGCAGTGACGGACATCAGTCTTAATCCTCAGGTGTTTGACCTTGACCAAGTGGCGTCATTGGCCAAGGTGTTGGGGATTTCTGCCAATCGGCTGACGCAGCAAATCACTGCTGCCCGCCAGCGTGGGCGCGGTTTCTTTTATGTCGATCGGCAGGTGCAACCGGCCCAGGCCGATCAGGTTGTGGCTTTGGGACTGGAGGGTTTGCAGTTCGAAAGTCGTTTCCGACGTTATTATCCTGCCGCTGAGGTGACCGCTCATGTGGTCGGTATCGTGGATATTGATGGCAACGGCCAGGAGGGTCTGGAGCTGGCCTATAACGATTACCTGACGGGTACGGGTGGACGCCGTACTGTGATTCGTGATCGCTATGGCCGTGTGGTCAAGCAGTTAGCGGTGGAGTCCGTGGCTCAGCCGGGTCATGACTTGCGCCTGACCATTGACCTGCGTTTGCAATATCTGGCGTATCGCGAGCTGATGGCCGCTGTACGCCAGCATCATGCGGCTTCTGGTAGTGCGGTGTTGCTGGATGCTCATAATGGTGAAGTTCTGGCGATGGTGAACCAGCCTTCCTACAATCCCAATAATCGGGCCGGATTGAAACCAGCGTATATGCGTAATCGGGCGCTGGCCGATGTACTGGAGCCAGGGTCGACCATGAAGCCCTTTACCGTGGCCGCAGCGCTGGATTCCGGGCGCTATACCCCGAGCACGCTGGTCGATACCAGTCCGGGCTATTTGCGGGTTAAAAACAAAACTATCCGCGATCATCGCGATTATGGCGTTCTGGATGTGACCGGCGTGATTACCAAATCCAGTAACGTGGGTGTGACCCTGATCTCGGCGGATCTGGGTGCGGAAACCGTGTTCAAAATCATGAGTGCCGCCGGTCTTGGGCAGGCTACTGGCTTGGGCTTTCCCGGTGAGAGTGTCGGTATTTTACCCTACCCCGAACAGATGGATGACCTGCGTCTGGCGACGGTGTCGTACGGTTACGGCATGGCGGTTTCGCCATTGCAGCTGGCGCAATCCTATACCAGTTTTACCCAGCATGGTTGCCGTTTGAACGCGACGTTGTTACTGGACAGTGAGTCACGTCCAGACTGTCAGCGGGTGATGTCCGATAAGGTCGCCCGCCAGGTGTTGGATATTCTCGAAACCGTCACCTCCGACCTCGGTACTGGACGGCGTGCCCGCGTTGCCGGTTACCGGGTGGGCGGCAAAACAGGGACAGCGCACAAGGTCGGCGAAAACGGCTATGAAGATGCGACTTATAACGCAGTCTTTGCCGGTATCGCACCGCTCACCGATCCTGATCTGGTGCTGGTGGTGGCGATTGATGAACCACAAGGGCGTGAGTATTACGGGGGCGAAGTCGCTGCGCCGGTGTTTTCGCGCATTATGGAGCAGGCACTGCGTTTACGTCAGATTGCACCGGACGATTCGACAGCGGCTTCCCTGATTGTTGCCGGAGGCCCGAAATGAAGCTTTCCCAATTGCTGCAGGATGATCTGTTTGTTCCACCGGAGTGGGATCGTGAATTTGCCGAAGTGGTAACGGACAGCCGGGATGTGCAACCAGGAGACCTGTTTGTCGCTCGAGGCGGTGCTGCCAGTCACGGTGCAGAATATATCAATGCTGCCATCCAGAAAGGTGCGGTGGCTGTTTTGCAGGAAGCGGATAGCGGATTTCGCTGTGAATTCGGTCAGACCGCAGTGCCGGTTTTTTCTGCTCCTGTGGTGTCTGCCCGCTTAGCAGCATGGCTTTATCGACGTTATCAGCAGGTTTGTCATTTGCCTGTGTTCGCGGTGACGGGCACCAATGGCAAGAGTTCGTGCGTGTCGTATCTGGCACAGCTTTCCCAGGCACTGGGCAAGCCTTGTGGTGTGTTGGGGACGCTGGGTAATGGGCTTTGGCCTGAGTTGGCGTCAACTCGTAATACAACACCGGATTTGTCGGTGGTGTTGCGGACATTGGCTCAGGTGGCTGAACAGGGCGGCTGTCGTGCAGCGATGGAAGTGTCTTCTCACGGCTTGGATCAGGGGCGCGTGGCAGGGATGAGCTTTGAAGGCGCATTACTGACCAATCTGACCCAGGATCATCTCGATTATCACGGCGATATGGAAAGCTACTACCAGGCCAAGCGTCGACTGTTGCTGGATTACCATACCGGTTTTGTACTGATTAATCGTGATTGTCCTTATGGCCAGCGGTTGCTGGCAGACACCGAAATACAGGGGCTGCGGTACAGTTATGGCCTGGTGACGGACGAAGTCATTACTGGCGATGCTGTGCAGGGTTATGCCGAGGGCAATGTTCAACATATCGGTTATCGCATACTGGCTCTGGACAGTACGGGTATCAGCGCGGAGTTGATTACCCCCTGGGGACAGTGCTGCTTGCAGTTACCGTTGCTGGGAGCATTCAATCTGGCGAATGCCGTCGCGGCGATTGCTATGTTGGCTGCTGCTGGAGAGTCATTGGCGTTGCTGGTCGACGCCGCCGCACAGTTGCAGCCGGTTGCCGGGCGGATGGAAGTATATCGGCCATCCTGCGGCGATGGCCCGACGGTCATTGTGGATTTTGCCCATACACCGGATGCGCTGGTGAGCGTGTTGTCATCCTTGTTGCCCTGGCAGCAGCCGTTGACGCTGGTGTTTGGTTGTGGCGGTGATCGAGATCGGAGCAAGCGCCCGCAGATGCTGGCGGCAGCGATGAAATATGCGGATTCAGTCTGGCTCACTGACGACAATCCACGTTCTGAAGACCCACAACAGATTTTTGCCGATACGATGACCGCTCCGGGTGCCCGCGAGGCTGGTATTCATCTCGAACACGATCGTACCCAGGCGATTCAACAGGCACTTGCGCAAGCATCCTCTCGTCGTGGCGGGCTGGTTAGTAGTGGTGGTCTGGTGGTGATTGCGGGCAAAGGGCATGAAACCTGGCAGGAAATTGCCGGTGTCAAACATCCCTACAGCGATGCGGCGGTGCTGGCGACGCTGGGTTATGAGACTCGTCGTGGATCTCATGGTGGATATCAGAGTGGAGGTCGTCATGCTGTTTGATTTTACCCTGAGTCAGGTGGCCTCTTTACTGGGGCTGGCCCAACCCTCGCGGGATGTACGTTGTACTGGCATCTCGACCGACACACGCCAGATTCAGCCAGGTGACTTGTATGTCGCACTTCGGGGCGAACACTTTAATGGTAACGATTTTGCCACACAGGCGCTGGCCGCCGGAGCGGTTGCGGTGCTGTTGGATCAGCTGCCTGCCACTGAGCCGGATGGCCCCTGGCTGGTATGTGACGATGGCTTGTTGGCTTATGGCTTGATCGCTGGCTGGCAACGAGACGCTTTCGCTGGCCCGATCGTTGCGATTACCGGCAGCGCCGGAAAAACCACCACCAAGCAATTGATGGCGAAGGTGCTGGAGCAGCAATTTACTACCTGGATGACGCCGGGAAATCTGAACAATCATATCGGTGTGCCCAAAACCCTGTTGGCGCTGCAATCAGAGCATGAAGCTGCCGTTGTTGAGTTGGGAGCCAGTGGTCCCGGCGAAATTCGTTACACCGCCTGCCTGGTCAAGCCCGTGGTTGGGATTATTACCAATGCCAGCGCTGCGCATCTGGAAGGTTTCGGCTCGCTGGCTGGCGTCGTACAAACCAAGGGTGAATTGATTGATTGCGTTGACGCTGAAGGCATTGTGGTGTTGAACGCGGACGACCCGGCCTATGAGCACTGGCAAGCACGGGCCAGACACAAACAGGTGATTACGTTTGGCCTGTCGGCAACGGCGGATCTGTATGCAGAAGACCTGCAAATCCGTGTTGATGGCAGCGATTTTACGGTGTGTTGCCGTGGTCAGAGTTGGTCCCAGCCGGTGCAGCTGGCCTTTCCAGGACGCCACAATATTGCCAATGCGCTGGCGGTGTTTGCGGCAGCGCTGGGCCTTGGTATGTCCCCTGATATTGTGGCCAAAGGTCTGGAGGCCGCAGCCCCTGTGGCCGGGCGTATGAAAACACTGGTTGGCGAAGGGGGAGCTCGGATTATTGACGACAGCTACAACGCCAACCCGGCTTCCATTCGGGCAGCGATTGATGTAATAAGCCTCGCGCCCTGTGCCTGGTTGGTATTGGGCGATATGGCGGAACTGGGCGAGGGAGCCGAACAAGCGCACAGCGACATGGGTCGTTATGCCAAACAACAGGGAGTCTCGGCACTGGTTGCGACCGGGCCGTTGAGCCGCGCCACCGTGACGGCATTTGGCGAGCAGGGGTATTGGTTGCCTGATCGTGATGCTGTGGTGGCGTTTATAAAACAAAAAATGCCCGATCAGGCGACGATTCTGATCAAGGGTTCGCGCAGCGCCGGGATGGATCAGGTGGTTCGGGCGTTGCAACTGCATTCAGGGGAATAGGGTTTATGTTGTTGTGGCTGGGTGAATGGCTGACGCAGTGGCACTCGGGTTTTGGTGTCGTGGGTTATTTGTCGTTAAGGAGCATCTTTGCAGTGATTACTGCGTTGGTGGTGTCCATGGTGCTCGGGCCGGTTGTTATTCGCAAATTACGCGAATACCAGATTGGTCAGGCGATCCGTGACGTGGGGCCGAAGTCGCATCTGAGCAAGGCGGGGACACCTACCATGGGCGGGGTATTGATTCTGGTATCGATCGCGCTCAGTACGCTGTTATGGGGCAACCTGGAAAATCGTTTCGTCTGGGTTGTACTGTTGGTAACGCTGCTGTTTGGTGCTATCGGCTGGGTGGATGACTACCGCAAGGTGGTCGAGAAAAACTCTCGAGGCCTGCCCGGCCGCTGGAAATATTTCTGGCAATCGGTATTTGGTCTGCTGGCGGCGGCCTATCTGTATTACAGCGCCCAGAGCCCGCAGGAAACCCAGTTTGTGGTGCCTTTTTTCAAGGACATCATGCCGCAATTGGGGTTGATGTTTGTACTGCTAAGCTACTTTGTCATCGTTGGTTCCAGTAATGCTGTGAACCTGACGGATGGTCTGGATGGTCTGGCGATTATGCCGACGGTGATGGTCAGCGCCGCCCTGGGGGTATGTGCTTACCTCGCTGGCAACGTCAACTACGCCAACTATTTGCATATTCCTTATATCGCGGGTGCCGGTGAACTGGTGGTGTTTTGTGGTGCCATGGTGGGGGCCGGGATTGGTTTCCTCTGGTTTAACACCTATCCGGCACAAGTGTTCATGGGCGATGTCGGTTCCCTGGCACTGGGCGCTGCGCTCGGCATTGTGGCAGTGATTATCCGGATGGAAGTGGTGCTGTTTATTATGGGTGGCATTTTTGTGGCCGAAACCCTGTCGGTGATCCTGCAGGTAGCGTCGTTCAAAATGACGGGTAAACGCATTTTCCGCATGGCGCCGCTGCACCACCATTTTGAATTGAAAGGTTGGCCAGAACCACGCGTGATTGTGCGCTTCTGGATTGTCACCATTATTCTTGTGCTGGCCGGGTTGGCCACACTGAAAATTCGTTAACGGGCTGTATTTATGACGCTGGCAAAGGCACACATCAAACGTATGATCGTCGGACTGGGCGTTTCCGGTCAGGCGACGGCACGTTATTGCCAGCGCATGGGCTGGGCGTTTGATCTGTGCGACAGCCGTGATGCTTTGCCTGCTGTAGACAGTCTGAAAGCGCAATTTCCCAAGGCCAATATCCGTCTCGGGGCTTTGGATGGTGAGTTGTTGGCTGATTATCACCAGATTATTGTCAGCCCTGGGGTGGCACTGTCGGAACCGGCGTTACAACAGGCGCTGAGTGAACAGGTTGAAGTTATCGGTGACGTCGAGCTGTTCGCCCGCCATAACCATACGCCAGTCATCGCCATCACTGGCTCCAACGGTAAAAGTACCGTCACCACTCTGGTGCGGGATATTCTGGTTGATGCCGGTATGACCGCCGTGATGGGCGGCAATATCGGTGTGCCGGTACTGGATTTGCTGGATGGGCCACAACCGGACGTTTATGTGCTGGAGTTGTCGAGTTTCCAGCTGGAAACCACTTCCAGTCTGAAGGCTCGGGTGGCCACCATTCTGAACCTGAGCGAAGACCATCTGGATCGTTATCAGGGTATGGCGGACTACGGGTTGGCCAAACAGCGTATTTTTATCGGCTGTGAGCTGGCGGTGGTCAATCGTGATGATGATGCCAGCAGCCCTCATGATGAAATCGCTGAAGAAGCCGGTTTTACCCTGAATGCCCCTGCAGACGATGATTTTGGACTGCAGCCAGGTGAGCGTGACGGCATTGCCGGTGATTGGGTGGTACGCGCCGGCATGAAACTGGTGCACAGCTCGGAGTTGAAAATCCGTGGCCGCCACAATCTGGCCAATGTGATGGCTGCGCTGGCGCTGGTCGAAACCGTGGGTGTGAGTCCCGCTCAGGCTCGCACTACGCTGTGTCGCTTTGCCGGTCTGGCGCATCGCTGTGAATGGGTCGGAGAGCATGGCGGTGTTGCGTTTATCAACGACTCCAAAGGCACCAATGTGGGTTCAACCCTGGCGGCTATTCAGGGATTGGCTGGCCAGGGCCTTGCTGGCGAAGCTGGATCAATCTGGTTATTGGCGGGTGGCGATGGTAAAGGACAGGATTTTCAACCTTTGACTGACGCCTGCCAGACCGGTATCGCTGGCGTGTGTTGTTTTGGCAAAGATGGCGGATCACTGGCCACAGCGCTGGCTGCAACTTGTCCGGCCTACCATTTTCCGGATCTGTTTGAAGCCTTTACGTTTGCTGCCCGTAATGCCAGTGCGGGAGACATTGTGCTGTTGTCACCGGCCTGTGCCAGTCTGGATCAGTTTCCCAATTACATGGAACGCGGTCGACGTTTCTGCGAGCTGGTCGGGAGATTGGTGGATGTTTGAGAATCTGCGCTGGCAAGCTCGCGATCAGCATTTTATTCCCTGGTTGCTACTGATGGTACTGGGCTGGGTGATGGTGGCTTCAGCATCGACTGGTATTGGTGAAAAGCTGACGGGTAATGCCGCGTATTTTGCTATTCGCCACGGTGTATATCTGATGCTGGGTGTGGCCGCGCTGTATATCGCCAGTCAGATCAGTCTGGAGCGCTGGCGTCAGTTCGAGTTGCCGATGCTGGCGCTGGGTTTTGTCGGACTGTGTCTGGTGCTGGTGCCGGGGGTTGGCCATGAGGTGAATGGCAGTCGTCGCTGGTTGAACTTTGTTTTGTTCAAGTTGCAGGCATCGGAACTGGCCAAGCTGGCCGCCATTTTTTATGTGTCCGGCTATTTGGTGCGCCGCTTGCCGGAAGTGCGTGAACGTTTCTGGGGCTTTATCAAACCCTTGTTTGTACTGGTCATCATGGTGCTGTTACTGCTGATGGAACCGGATTTTGGTGCCGCTGTTGTTTTGTTGGGCGCGGCGATGATTCAGCTGTTTCTGGGGGGCGTTAAGGCCGGACAGTATTTCTTGTTGATGATCGGTACCGGGGTTTTGTCGGTTATAGCGCTGACATCAGAAGAATGGCGAGTGGCACGATTGATGGCGTATCTCGACCCCTGGGCACCCGAACATGTGTACGGTACCGGATATCAGCTTACCCAGTCACTGATTGCATTTGGCCGTGGCGAGTGGTTCGGGGTGGGGTTGGGAGAAAGCGTGCAGAAACTGTTTTACCTGCCAGAAGCCCATACCGACTTTGTGTTCGCTATTTGGGCTGAAGAAACCGGATTATTTGGTGGTTTGGTGGCGATTGCATTACTGACGTTTCTGGTAGCGCGAATCTGGCAAACCGTGTGGATTGCACAACAACGCGGCTTGCTTTATGGCGCCTATATTGCGGCGGGTATTGGATCGTTACTGGCGCTGCAAATTGTGATTAACCTGGGCGTGAATATCGGCTTGTTACCGACCAAGGGGCTGACCTTGCCATTTTTCAGCTACGGCGGCAGCAGCCTGGTGTTGGCCTGTGCCATGATCGGTATTGTGATGCGGGTGAAGTATGAAGCGATGCTGTTGCCTGAGCCGGAACAGCACGACGACGGAGGTGAGCAATGAGTCCATCAACGTCAACGTCAACGTCAACGTCAACAGTCAAACCGACAACCAGAAAAGTCGCCCTGATTATGGCTGCCGGTACTGGTGGCCATGTTTTTCCGGCCCTGGCCGTTGCCCATGCGCTGGTGGCCCAAGGGTATGATATTCACTGGCTCGGGACACCGTATGGCATGGAACAAAATCTTGTTCCGGCGGCTGGCTATCCCCTGCATGCGGTGAATATTCGTGGGCTACGTGGCAAGGGAATCAAAGGCCTGATCTTGGCACCCTGGCGCATTGCTCTGGCGACCTGGCAATCGCTGGCGGTTATTCGGGCTATCAAGGCCGATATTGTGGTGGGGTTTGGTGGTTATATTGCTGGCCCAGGCGGGGTGGCGGCGCGCCTCGCGGGGGTGCCACTGCTGATTCACGAACAGAATGCCATTGCCGGTATGACCAATCGCTGGCTCAACCGGATTGCACACTTAAGCCTGCAGGCATTTCCTGGCGCTTTGTCTGGAGCTGTGACGGTGGGGAATCCGGTACGACGCGAACTGGCGGAATTACCGGTGCGAGCAGTGCCACCCTCTGACCCGTTAAATGTGCTGGTCGTGGGTGGCAGTCTCGGTGCTGCTGCGCTGAACGATGTGGTACTGACGTGTTGGCAAGGGCTGGCGGCGGATCAGCGACCAAATTTGCGCCATCAGGTGGGCAAACGGGATTACGAGCGGATGTTGGCGGCCTATGACGCCAGCAACGTGGTCGCCGAGGTTTCCGCATTTATTGATGATATGGCAGCAGCCTATGGTTGGGCAGATCTGATGATTTGCCGCTCTGGTGCACTGACCGTGTCCGAAATCGCCGCCGTAGGCAAGGCGGCCATCTTTGTACCATTCCCCTATGCGGTTGATGATCATCAAACGGTCAATGCCGGTTATCTGGCTGATGCCGGTGCCGCGCTGATTCGTCAACAAAAGGATCTGACGCCAGAGTGGCTGCAACACACACTTGGCCTGCTGAATCAGGATCGTAGCCGGTTACAGACTATGGCCGATCAGAGTCGTGCCCAGGCCCGACCGGATGCAACCGCTCTGGCCGTTGAACAGATTATGAGGAAAACACGTGATTGATGCGTCTGCAGAACCGACGCTGGCAAATGGTCAGCTGGCACATTTGATTCCCGAGATGCGACGTATTCGCTGCATCCATTTTGTCGGTATTGGTGGCACCGGGATGTGCGGTATTGCGGAGGTGCTGCTGAATCAGGGATATATGATTACCGGCTCGGATATTCGCGCATCGGCGGTTACCCGTCGTTTGCAGAACCTGGGTGTCACACTGTTTATCGGCCATGAGGCAGAAAATATTGCGACTGCCGATGTGGTAGTGGTGTCTTCTGCGATCGATACCCGCAATCCGGAAGTGGCTGCGGCGCTGGCACAGCGTAAACCGGTGGTGCGGCGGGCAGAAATGCTGGCGGAGCTGATGCGTTTTCGCCACGGCGTTGCGGTGGCCGGAACCCATGGCAAGACGACCACGACCAGTTTGTTGACCAGTATTTTTGCCGAAGCCGGGCTGGATCCGACGTTTGTCATTGGCGGCAAGTTGAACAGTGCCGGGGCCAACGCCCGTTTGGGTGCCAGTCGTTATCTGATTGCGGAAGCGGACGAAAGTGATGCCAGCTTCCTGCACTTGCAACCGATGGTCTCGATTGTTACCAATATTGATGCTGACCATATGTCGACCTACGGCGGTGACTTTGAACGGCTGAAGCAGACCTTTATCGAGTTCCTGCACAATTTGCCATTTTATGGTCTGGCAGTCGTCTGTATCGATGATGACACCGTGCGTTCAATTCTTCCTGAGATTTCACGGCAAACTGTGACCTATGGTTTTTCCGGCGATGCCGATTACCGCGCCATCAATGTTGTGCAACAGGGGATGTTCACCGAATTTACCCTGGTGCGTCCCGGAGATCGACTGCCGCTTAATATTCGCATGAGAATGCCGGGTCGACATAATGTACTGAATGCGCTGGCGACAGTTGCGGTCGCGGATGAAGAAGGTGTCGCGGATGACGCCATTCGCTCAGCGCTGGAAAAATTTGCCGGGGTTGGCCGGCGCTTTCAAGTGTGCGGAGAATTCCCATTGGCTGATGGCAACGTGATGATGGTGGATGATTATGGCCACCATCCTCGTGAACTGGAAGTGACTATTGAAGCCATTCGCAAGGGCTTTCCCGAGCGCCGGCTGGTGATGTTGTTCCAGCCGCATCGTTTCAGTCGTACCCGCGACCTGTATGAAGATTTTGTCAAAGTGTTATCGATGGCCGATGTCCTGCTGCTGATGGATGTCTACCCGGCAGGAGAAAAAGCGATTGCCGGTGCTGATGGCCGCTCACTGTGCGGCAGTATTCGCCAGCGCGGCGAAGTAGACCCGGTATTTATCGAACGTGGCGAATCCCTCGAAGGTTTGTTGACCGGAGTACTCAAAGCCGGTGACCTGCTGCTGACTCAGGGGGCTGGCGATATTGGCTCATTGGCTGTTCAGCTGGCGGAGCAATTGCCGGGTTGGCTGCAGCCCCTCAATAGCATTATTGAAGAGGGGAGTCGCTGATGGCGGATGACATCGGTTTTGGTCGTGTTGCGGTACTAATGGGTGGGGTTTCTGCCGAACGGCCCGTATCGCTGCGCAGTGGTCAGGCGGTGTTGGAAGCCTTGATTGCAGAAGGAGTGGATGCCGTTGGGGTTGATGTACAAGACGATATCGCTGCTCGTCTGGCCCGCGAACATTTTGATATGGCTTTTATCGCCTTGCATGGTCGGGGTGGCGAGGATGGCACCATTCAGGGATTGCTGGAGTGGTTGAAAATACCCTACACCGGCAGCGGTGTGATGGCATCGGCGCTCGGAATGGACAAATGGCGCACTAAACTGATCTGGCAGGCGGCTGGTTTGCCAACCCCCGCTGCGGTGTTGCTTGGCCAACAGTCCGATTGGCAGCAAGTCATGAATGAGCTGGGTACTGACGTTATCGTCAAGCCAGCTCATGAGGGATCCAGCATCGGAATGCGTAAAGTACACGATGCTCAGGCTTTGCAAGACAGTTATCAATTTGCCAGTCAATACGATGCATTAGTACTGGCAGAACGCTGGATCAGCGGGCGTGAGTACACCATAGCGGTGGTGAATGGCCAGGCGTTACCGGTTATTCAGCTGAGGACATCACATGAATTTTATGATTACGAAGCAAAATACGAATCGGCGGATACCCAGTATTTATTACCTTCCGGGCTGACTGCCGAAAAAGAGAACGAATTGCAGCAGCTATCGATGACTGCGTTTGAACTGATTGGCTGTCGAGGTTGGGGTCGGGTTGATGTGATGGCGGACGCTGACGGTCAGTTCTGGTTGCTGGAAGTCAACACCAGTCCAGGCATGACCGATCATAGCCTGGTGCCCATGGCAGCCCGAGCAATAGGCATGTCGTTTTCACAACTGGTTATCCAGTTACTGAAAGAGGTGCAGAAGCGCTGATATGTCGGACAAGCAGCTGCCACGTGGTGCCACGCTGGTGCCACCTAGAAGAGAACCGCTTACCCGGAAATTAAAGTTCCGGGTACGTATTCCGGCTCAGGTTTGGGTTGGGTTGGTGATTGCGTTGCTGTTTGTGGGGGCTGGGGTCCTGGTACGTCAGGCCTATCACACCTGGCCGGTCAAGGATGTGGTGGTGATTGGCAGATTAAACGTTTTGCACGCAGAGGAAATAGCACGGCAAATATTGTGGGTGAGAAATGAAAGTTTTTTCACCCTTGATGTGACACGGGTTCAACGGCAGGTTGCTGCAATGCCATTGGTCAGTCGTGTCGCAGTTCGCAAGCGTTGGCCGGACAGTGTCGAATTACTGCTGTATGAGGAGTTGCCAGTGGCGTTATGGAATGACGAGCAGTTATTGACCGCCACTGGCCGCCTGTCGGATATACCGCCCGGCTTTACTACAACTGGGTTGATGCGCTTGTACGGGGCCGATCCGGTAAAAAATGAGTCCGTCAAATATTTCCGGCGCTTGCAGCAGGCACTGAATGACCGAGGTCTGACCGTGAACAGTATGAATGTCAATGCTGTGCAAGCTGTCGATGCGACACTATCGAACGGTTGGGTAGTACGGTTTGGGCGTAAATATTTTGAAGAACGATTACAGCGTCTGGTAGCCCTGTTAGGCAAACTTGACGCCAACGAGGTGCGTCAGGTGGATTTGAGATATGGCAAGGGTGCTGCTATTCGCTGGCAAACAACAGGAGTAACCGGGTAATGGCAAATGCGCAGGCAGGTCAAATGCTGGTAGGACTGGACATTGGAACGTCCAAAATCGTTGCGATTGTTGGTGAAGTGACATCGGAAGGCGGTATTGAAATTGTCGGACTTGGCAGTCACCCCAGTCGTGGTATGAAAAAAGGCGTGGTGGTTAATATTGAATCCACCGTTCAGTCTATTCGTCGTGCTGTTGAAGAAGCAGAATTAATGGCTGGCTGCACGATTCATTCGGTTTATGCCGGTATTGCTGGTAGTCATGTGCAATCACAAAACTCGAATGGTGTGGTTGCGGTACGTGGTGCCGAAATAACCGAAGCGGATGTGGAACGCGTTATTGACGCAGCCCAGGCTGTTGCTATTCCGCAAGACCGCCGCACCATTCATGTATTGCCGCAGGAATATTCGGTTGATCATCAGGAAGGTATTCGCGAACCGGTCGGTATGGCTGGAGTCCGTCTCGAAGCCAAGGTACACCTGGTTACTGCAGCGGTTAACGCAGCGCAGAATATTGAACGCTGTGTGCAGCGCTGTGACCTCAGTACGGATGATATTATTCTTGAACAACTGGCGTCCAGTTATGCGGTCTTGACCGATGATGAGCGGGAGCTGGGTGTGTGTATGGTGGATATTGGTGGTGGTACCACGGATATTGCTATTTTTACCGATGGGGCGATTCGTCATACGGCGGTTATTCCCATTGCTGGCGACCAGGTCACCAATGATATTGCAATGGCATTATTGACACCGACCCAGCATGCAGAAGCCATAAAAATCAAATACGCCTGTGCGTTGCGTCAGCTGGCGCACGAAGATGAGATGATTAACGTCCCCAGTGTCGGAGAGCGCCCGCCACGTCAGCTGTCACGGCAGTCTTTGGCGGAGGTTGTCGAACCTCGATATGATGAATTATTTTCCCTGATTCAGGCAGAATTGCGTAGAAGTGGCTATGATGAACTAATACCTGCTGGGGTTGTACTGACGGGTGGTACTTCAAAAATGGAAGGTGTTGTGGAATTGGCTGAAGAAATATTTCATATGCCTGTCCGGTTGGCTCGTCCACACGGGGTTTCGGGGTTAACGGATATAATTAATAACCCTATTTATAGTACTGCCGTGGGGTTGCTTCTTTATGCGGCCAAACAACCTAAAAATAAGCCAGCAGCCATAATTGAAGATAAGTCACATTCCGGGCTGTTTGCCCAGTTATCCGAATGGATAAAAGGTAATTTTTAGTATTTAATGTACAAGTGCGTAGCAGAGAGGGGGGTGCGTCATGTCATTTGGAAAAGAAGGCGATATGTTTGAATTAGCAGACGATGTGCTGGAAAACGCGATAATCAAGGTTATCGGTGTTGGTGGCGGCGGCGGTAATGCTGTTCAGCACATGGTAGAAAGCAATATTGACGGCGTAGAGTTTATTTGTGCCAATACGGATGCGCAGGCATTACGTAATGTGGGTGCTCGCTCTGTTATTCAGCTGGGTTCTGGTTTGACCAAGGGGTTGGGTGCTGGTGCCAATCCTGACGTTGGTCGTCAGGCTGCAATGGAAGACCGCGAGCGTATCGCAGAGGCGCTTAAAGGTGCTGATATGGTCTTTATCACTGCAGGTATGGGTGGCGGAACCGGTACTGGTGGTGCGCCTGTAGTGGCTGAAATTGCTCGCGAACTGGGAATCCTGACTGTTGCTGTGGTAACACGGCCATTCTCATTCGAAGGCAAAAAACGCATGGCGATGGCTGAAATCGGATTGAAGCAGCTAAGCGAACACGTGGATTCGCTGATCACTATTCCGAACGAAAAGCTCCTGTCGGTACTGGGGAAGGGCACCACGCTGATGGATGCTTTCCGCACTGCAAATGATGTGTTGCATGGTGCTGTCAAGGGGATCGCCGATCTGATTACCCAGCAGGGTATGATTAACGTTGACTTTGCTGACGTGCGCACAGTGATGTCCGAAATGGGACAAGCCATGATGGGAAGCGGTTCTGCCAGTGGCGAAAATCGCGCTCGCAAGGCCGCAGAAGCTGCCGTTGGCAGTCCGTTGCTGGAAGACGTTAATCTCAAGGGTGCGCGCGGTATTCTGGTCAATGTTACCGCAGGTTTTGATTTGTCTCTGGGTGAGTTTTCCGAAGTTGGCGATATTATTGGCGAATACGCTGCAGAAGATGCGACCGTCGTTGTCGGTACTGTCATCGATCCAGAAATGAGTGATGAGTTGCGCGTAACGGTGGTCGCTACTGGCCTGAACTACCATGCTTCTGCGTCAGCCTCTGTCGCAGCGGAACCTCGCCCGAAAAAAGTGGTCGATAATGCACCGGCACCAAAACGTGCTGACGGAACTACAGACTACAACAAACTGGATCGCCCGGCGGTGAGTCGTCAGGCTGGAGCTGGGGCACAGGCGGCGACAAGAGCAGAGCCACAAACACGACAGGATATGGAATATCTGGATATACCTGCTTTTTTGCGTCGTCAGGCAGATTGAGTCAAAAAGAGCACGCCACTGGCGTGTTCTTTCATTCCTGCTATAATCCCTAGATCTACCTTTTTTGTATAAAAAACGCCCAATAATGGCAGGATTGTCAGAATGATCCCTCAACGCACCCTAAAGAACACTATTCGCGCTTCAGGCGTAGGCCTTCACTCCGGTGAAAAAGTCTACCTGACTTTGAAGCCCGCCCCGGTCAACACAGGGATTGTGTTCCGTCGAACTGACCTTGACCCCGTCGTCGATATTCCTGCGCATGCGTTGAATGTCGGTGAAACGACTTTATCTACAACCCTGGTTCGTGATCATGCCAAGGTTGACACTGTGGAGCATTTGCTGTCTGCAATGGCTGGCCTTGGTATCGATAACGCCGTTGTGGAAGTCAGTGCTCGCGAAGTACCTATTATGGACGGTAGCTCTGGCCCGTTTGTCTTTTTACTGCAATCGGCTGGTTTGATGGAACAGGACGCGCCAAAGCGTTTTATTCGTATCAAGCGTCGTATTGAAGTCAAAGAGCGCGACAAAACGGCTGCTTTTTTGCCTTATGACGGTTTCAAGGTGTCTTTTGAAATTGATTTTGATCACCCTGTGCTTAAACAGAGTGTGCAGAAGGCCAGCTTGGACTTCTCCTCGACCTCGTATGTCAAGGAAGTCAGTCGTGCTCGTACCTTTGGGTTTACCAAGGATCTGGAGTACATGCGCTCCAAAAACCTGGCGCTGGGCGGTAGTGTCAAGAATGCGATTGTGGTGGATGATTATCGCGTCCTGAACGAAGACGGTCTGCGCTATGAAGATGAGTTCGTCAAACACAAGATTCTGGATGCCGTTGGTGATCTGTATTTGCTTGGCCACAGTTTGATTGGTGAATACATAGGCTACAAGTCGGGTCATGGCCTGAACAATTGCTTGCTGCGCGAATTACTCGCTCATGAAGATGCGTGGGAATTTGTCGAGTTTAGTGAAGAAGCTGCACCGATTACTTATATGCGTCCAGCTGCCGCTGGTTAAGTGCTTCTAAAAAATGCTGTAGTAATATCCCAAGGCCATAGTAATATGGCCTTATTTTTGTCTGTTGGTTGGTGAATTGTCATGGGTTTGGCTGTTGTGAAAGCTCCGGTTGTGCGGCGGTCAGTAGGGCATGGGCCTGACAAGCAAGTCTGTACGCGTATCCGTCTGGTTCACTTACCTGGTTATTTATGAACATTATTGTTGTTGGTCAGCGTCACGGTGAGTCTCGGACTTACCGATTGACCACACCTGCAAGGACGCTGCTGTTTGGTTGTCTTGTGGCACTGCCTTTTGCGATGGGGGCGGCAGGCTTTTGGCTGGCTGATTGGCTGGCAGATGAAGATTTTTCGCTGGAGCCGATGGCAGCAGAGGCATGGGAAAATGATCTCAGCCTGCAGCGCCAGGAGTTGGAACAAATCCGTGTTCAGACCGATCAGGAGCTACAAGCTCTGACGGTCAAATTGGCAGAATTGCAGTCGCGCTTGATGCGCCTTGACGCCCTCGGCGAACGCCTGGTTGATGTTGCCAATCTGGAAGCGGAAGAATTCGATTTCTCCATGGCACCTGCTTTGGGTGGTCCGGGATCTATAGGCGAAGCCTACGAGGCACCGGAAATCAGCGATGTGCTGAATGATCTGGCAGATCGTATTGGCCATCGTGAGCAGCAGCTGGAAGTGCTGGACGACCTGATGTCTGCCCGGCGTCTGGATGAAGATACCTTTGTCACTGGACGGCCGATCAAGAAAGGCTGGATGTCCTCCCGCTATGGTCGCCGTGCGGATCCCTTTACAGGGCAACTGGCCTGGCATGCGGGGGTCGATTTTGCCGGTAAGCTGGGCTCTGATATTGTAGCGGTCGCGTCCGGTGTTGTGACCTGGGCGGGTGATCGTTATGGCTATGGACGGCTGGTTGAAATCAATCATGGCAACGGCTACAAAACGCGCTACGCACACTGCCTTGAGTTGAACGTCAAGGTTGGTGATATTGTTCGCAAGGGTGATGTTATTGCCGCGATGGGCAGTAGCGGGCGCTCAACCGGGCCCCATGTACATTTTGAAGTCTTCAAGAACGGGCGAACGGTAGACCCCTCTGCTTATATTCATCGCACTCTCCGATAGGCATTGATCAAATTGCTGTCACCATCTCGGGCCTGTAACGTAGGCGGCGTATAACTTGCCGTTTCGGTCTGTCCGGGCCTCACTGTATTTGCAAATTGGATAGTTAGAATCACATGATGGGTAATATTTTCCGCAAGCTCTTCGGCAGTAAAAACAGCCGGGAACTGAAGCGCATGGGTAAGCTGGTTGAGCAGGTCAATAGCTACGAAGAAGCGCAGCAAGCGCTCACTGACACAGAGCTGCAGGCAAAAACAGCTGAATTAAAACAACGCCTTAACAATGGTGAAAAACTTGACGACTTGCTGCCAGAAGCATTTGCAGTCTGTCGTGAAGCCAGTCGTCGGGTTATGGGCATGCGCCACTTTGATGTTCAGCTGATTGGTGGTATCACCCTGCATGAAGGTCGTATTGCTGAAATGCGAACCGGTGAAGGCAAAACCCTGGTGGGTACCTTGCCGACGTATCTGAATGCGTTAACCGGCAAGTGCGTTAATGTCGTCACGGTGAACGATTACCTTGCCCGTCGTGATGCCGAATGGATGCGCCCGTTGTATGAATTTTTGGGTTTGACGGTCGGTGTGGTTGTGCCCGGTCAACAAACAGCCGAAAAGCGCGAACAATACCAATCCGACATTGTATATGGAACGAACAACGAGTTTGGCTTCGATTACCTGCGCGACAACATGGCCTTTTCTGTAGAGGACAAGGTTCAGCGTGATCTGTACTTTGCTATTGTCGACGAGGTGGACTCCATCCTGATTGACGAAGCCCGTACACCACTGATTATTTCCGGCCCGGCCCAGGATAACTCCGAACTTTACCGCAAAATAAATCTGCTGGCTCCCAAGTTGCAAAAGGGTGAGCTGGATGAAGAAGATAATCCGATTTCCGGCCACTTTGTTGTCGATGAAAAAAGTCGTTCAATTGAGATGACAGAAGAAGGTCACGAGTTTGTTGAAGAGATGCTGGTTGCTGAAGGTCTTCTCGAAGCGGGTGAAAGCCTCTACGCAACGCAAAATCTTAACCTGCTGCATCATGTCCATTCGACTTTGCGGGCGCATGCAATTTATAACAAGAACGTCGACTATATCGTTCAAAATGGCCAGATTGTGATTGTTGATGAACATACCGGGCGAACCATGCCCGGACGGCGCTGGAGCGAAGGTCTGCACCAGGCTATTGAGGCGAAAGAAGGTGTGCGTATTCAGGCAGAAAGCCAGACCTTGGCTTCTACTACCTTCCAGAACTACTTTCGCTTGTACGAAAAGCTGGCTGGCATGACCGGGACTGCGGACACCGAAGCTTTCGAGTTTCACCAGATTTACGGCTTGGATGTGGTGGTTATTCCTACCAACAAACAGGTACAGCGAACCGATTATAATGACGTGATCTACGCCACGGTGCCAGAGAAGTATGACGCCGTTGTTGAAGAAATTCGTGCTGTCATCGAATTGAAACGTCCTGTTCTGGTTGGCACCGCATCTATTGAATCATCCGAATATGTTTCCGGTTTACTGCAAAAAGCCGGTATTCCTCACAATGTCCTGAACGCCAAGGAAAATGCCCGTGAGGCGGAAATTATTGCCGATGCCGGTCGTCCGGGGGCAGTCACCATTGCTACCAATATGGCGGGTCGTGGTACTGACATCATGTTGGGTGGTAACTGGGAGTCCGAGATTTCCCGCCTGGATAATCCGGCAGAAGACGAAATCGAGGCGATCAAGCTGGACTGGAAAACGCGTCACGATGCGGTTTTGGAAGCCGGTGGTTTGCATATTGTCGGGACTGAGCGGCACGAGTCGCGCCGTATAGACAATCAGTTACGTGGCCGTGCGGGTCGTCAGGGGGATCCGGGTTCTACCCGCTTCTTCTTGTCGCTGGATGATAGCTTGATGCGCATGTTTATGTCTGAGCGTATGCGCGGAATGATGCAGGCGTTAGGCATGAAGGATGGTGAATCGATCGAACACAAAATGGTCACCAATGCGGTCGAGAAGGCACAACGCAAGGTCGAAGGCCGCAACTTTGATATTCGTAAGCAGTTGCTGGAATACGACGATGTGGCCAACGACCAGCGCCGCGTTGTGTATGAACAGCGTAATGACCTGATGGCGATGGATGACATCGGCAACATCATAACGGCGGTACGCAAGGATGTGGTTGATGAAGCGGTTAACGATTACATTGCCCCACAAAGTCTGGAAGAGCAGTGGGATATCGCTGAGCTGGAAGCGTATCTGAGTGCTGAATTTAATGTCGAATTGCCGATTCAGCAGTGGCTGGATGCGGAAGACAAACTGTATGAAGAAACCCTGCGTGAGCGCATAGCGGCTGCCATTGAGCAAGCCTACAAAGACAAGGAGGCCTCGGTTGGTCGAGAAACCCTGCGTATCTTTGAAAAGCAGGTGATGCTGCAGATTGTTGATAATCTCTGGAAAGAGCACCTGGCGACCATGGATCACCTGCGCCAGGGTATTCATCTGCGTGGTTATGGCCAGAAAAATCCGAAGCAGGAATATAAACGTGAATCGTTTAACCTGTTTCAGGAGCTGCTTGGCAATATCAAGCGCGAGACCATTCGGGTGCTGTCTCACGTCAAGGTTCGTGAAGAATCGGAAGTCCGTGAAATGGAAGAGAAGCGCCGTGCCGAAGCTGAAGCCCAGGCGCAACTGGCGAAATACGAGCACGAAACCACCAGTGGTATGGTTGCAGACGAGCCGGTTGCAGCACCTGGAGATGATCAGGTACAACCGTTTGTCCGTGATGAGCGCAAAGTGGGACGTAATGAACCCTGCCCGTGTGGTTCTGGTAAAAAATACAAGCATTGTCATGGCACATTGTCATAAGGCGTAAGAGATACAACATGGCCGTTAATTTTTCAGTATTTGAGGATTTTGCAACCGTTGCCGGTGTACGGTTGGGAATAGCCCAGTCTGCGGTGCGTTACCAGAACCGCGATGATATGGTTATTTTTGAGTTGGCAGAGGGTGCCGAGGTAGCTGGCGTATTTACCCAAAATGCTTTCTGCGCGGCTCCCGTGCAGATTGCCCGTGAGCATCTCGCTGTACAGTCACCGCGTTACCTGTTGATCAATACCGGCAATGCCAATGCCGGCACCGGCAAGCAAGGGTTTGCCAATGCTCGTCGTAGCTGTGAGTTGCTGGCCGCAGCTACCGGTGTTGAGGCCAGTCAGATACTGCCGTTTTCGACCGGAGTCATTGGCGAGCCACTCAATATGGCCGCCTTTGAACGCGGCATTCCTCTGGCATTGGCACAACTTGGCGAAGACCAGTGGGCCCGTGCAGCGCGTGGCATCATGACAACGGATACCTTGCCAAAAGGTTACTCGCACTGCTTTGAACTGGATGGCCATGAGGTCACCATCAGTGGCATATCCAAAGGGGCTGGCATGATCAAGCCCAATATGGCGACCATGCTGGGCTTTATTGCCACCGATGCGCAGATTGACAAAACGGTACTTGAGCAGTGGTGCAAGCGTCTGGCTAATGCCTCGTTTAACCGCATTACTATCGATGGTGACACCTCAACCAACGACAGCTGTATCCTGATCGCCACTGGCCAATCGGCACTGACGATTACCGATGCCGATTCCCCCGTGGCCGAGATGCTGTTTAACGAATTAAAAATAGCCTTTCAGCTACTGGCCCAAGCCATTGTGCGTGACGGTGAAGGCGCAACCAAGTTCGTTACTGTCGAAGTTATTGAAGCACGCGAGCAGCAAGAGGCACTGGATGTCGCTTACACGGTTGCTCATTCGCCACTGGTGAAGACCGCCATGTTTGCCTCCGATGCCAACTGGGGTCGTATTCTTGCAGCCGTTGGCCGCGCCGGTGTCGCCAATATGGAACTGGATAAGATCCAGATCTGGCTTGATGACGTCCGTATCGTTGAAGATGGTGGCCGCTGTGACTCGTACACCGAAGCTGCTGGTGCTGCCATATTCAAACAGTCCGAGTTTACCGTGCGTATTGCGCTTGGGCGCGGAGATGTGACCGAGACCATCTGGACGACGGATTTGTCCCATGAGTATGTCACCATCAATGCCGATTATCGTTCCTGATGGCTGTGAGAGATGCAGGGGATATGAGTCACGCCGTTGCTGTTACTGAGCAATTGGCGGTAGCTGTGGCAGTGATTTGTAATCCGCAACAGCAAATCCTGATCGCAAAACGCCCGGATCATAAACATCAGGGTGGGCTGTGGGAGTTTCCAGGGGGAAAGATTGAAGCAGGTGAAACAACCGCTGCCGCCCTGGTGAGAGAGCTGGACGAAGAGCTGGGCCTGCAACTGGGTAACGACAGTATGTCACCGTTGATTGAGGTCTGCTTTGATTATCCAGACAAGTCAGTCCGACTGGATGTTTACTGGGTAGAGGTAACGGCAACAGAGTCATTGCAGGCACACGGTGCCGAAGGGCAACCGATCTGCTGGGTTGGTGCTGCTGATTTGGCCAGCTACAATTTTCCGGCAGCCAATCAGCCGGTTCTGGATGCAACACTGGGCCGTTTGAAACGTTAAGTTAGTAGTTTTTTGGCTACTCAAACACCGTTACAAATGGCCATACGGTCAGCATCACGATGATTCCAATACCCGCCGCGACCAGAATAAAATCTATCGGGCGTTCCCGAAAGCGATGGCGCAAGGATGGCACCGGTTGGGATGCCCCCCTGTTTTGGTCAAGCAGATCCTGTTGTACTGCGTCAATCAGCGATCTTGCCCTGTCGTAGTCATCGGCATCGACCAGCCAAATCGCTGCCACGGATATTCCCCAACGACCAGCATGGGTTTCATAACAATGAATAGCATGCTGCTCCAGCAAAGCCCTCACTGCATCAGCTTCTTCATCCGGCACATTGTTCAGTCTGAACAGTAACTTCGCCATTACCGCTCGCTCGTTGCTGTTGTTGGACGGGTGGCAATCACCAGTGCGGTAGCAAACAGCAGTGTTACCAAACACAAAAAGTACAACGGCAGCAGCCCCCAGCGCATATAGGGCGTGTCTCCGCTCCGTACTTCAGCCTTGGCCGTCAGGCTGCCGCGAATGCCGGTCGGTAGTTGCTTCACGATCTGACCATGGTTGTTTACTAGTGCTGTAATACCGGTATTGGTCGAACGCAGCAGGTAACGCCCGGTTTCCAACGCCCGCATTTGCGCCAGGCCCATGTGCTGTTTTGGCCCCAGAGAGTCGCCAAACCAGGCATCATTGCTGACCGTGACCAACAGGTTAGCTTGCCTGGCCATGCGGCTGACGAGTTGTGGATAGGCTATTTCGTAGCAAATATAAGGGGCAATCAAATAAAGCTGTTGATGCGCTTCGAGACGGATCAGATCCTGATCGGGTGCACCATGCAAGAAGCTCGACATTTCCAGATCAAAAAATGGAATCAGGCCGCGTAGCTGGCTTTCAAAAGGAATAAATTCACCAAAAGGAACCAGTTGTTGTTTGTGATACAGACCGTCAGCCATACCCGTCGCAACAATGCTGTTGTGATATTCCCCGGCCTGCGGGTGATTTTGTGGATAGCGGTAAGCGATACCGGTTATCAGGCCAGCATCATGTTGTTGCGCTGTGTGATTAAGTTCGTCCAGGTAAGGTAAAAAACGATCATAGACCAAGGTGATCGCTGTCTCCGGCCAGACAATCAGGTCGCTGTCCCAGAGTTTTGAGGTTTCCTTGAAATACAGGTTGATGGTTGGGCTGACCATTTCCGGCTTCCATTTCAGATTCTGATCAATGTTTCCCTGTACGCTGCTGACCGTCAGTTCACCCACTGGCGTTGTCCATTGCTGTTGTTGTAACAGGTATCCTGCAGGCCAAAGCAGTACGACCCAGAGGTATCTTAACTGGGTTGTCCGCAGAGCCTGAATCAGACCGGTGGCGGTCAGCATCAGAATAACCGAGATACCATAACTGCCAATGACGGGAGCCCAGCCGGATAGCCAACTGAACAGGTGTGCGTCACCCGCAAATAACCACGGGAAGCCGGTAAATATCCAGCTGCGTAACCATTCGCTGATAAACCAGAAGGCGGGTAGCATTAGCCAGGGAATAACTGGTTGGCCATGACGTCTGAACAGGGCGTAGAGGCTAAAGCAGATGGCGGGAACCAGTGCCAGCACTGCGGCAAACAACGCTGCCAATAGTATGGCCAGGGGGACGGATGTGCCGCCAAAGTCATGCATGCTGACATAAACCCAGGAAACACCACTGCCAAATTGACCAAAGGCGTACCACCAGCTGCGTTCAAATGCCTGGCGGCACGAAGTGGGTTGCCACAGCAGGTGAGCAAACAGGATCAGGCTGACCAGCCCTAGTGGCCACCAGTAAAGCGGTGCCAATGCCAAGGGAGCTATGGCTCCGGCTGCCAGTAATAACAGCGGTGTCATCCAGCGCTCGGATTTGATCATCATCCCGGTAGGGGTGGTTGGAATCACACAGGGGTGACCTCAAGTAAATTGATCTGGCGGCTGGTGCCGTTGACGACCTTGAAGCGCCAGTTTTCGATACTGATGCTTTCATTACATTCTGGCACCCGACCAAAATGATGGATGACGATACCACCGATGGTATCAAAATCGTCATCGCTGAAGCTGGCTTCAAAATGCTCGTTAAAGTCTTCGACCGGAGTGAGTGCCTTGACCATAAAAATCTGATTTTCGACTTCCTTGATCAGGCTCTCTTCTTCATCAAAATCATGCTCATCTTCAATATCGCCGACAATCTGTTCCAGTACATCTTCAATAGTGACCAGTCCGGCGACACTGCCAAATTCATCGACCACAACCGCCATATGATTCCGGGTGGCCCGGAATTCCCGTAGCAGAACATTCAGGCGCTTGCTTTCCGGTACAAAAGTGGTTGGGCGTAAAATATCCTTGAGGCGGAAATTGTCGTGGTGATCGGTAAGCAACAATGGCAACAGATCCTTGGCCAGCATGATACCCAGGATTTCATTTTGCCCTTCACCCAGCACGGGGAAGCGGGAGTGAGCCGATTCGATAATGCGTGGAATGCATCCCTTGAGCGACTCGTTGATTTGAATGGAGACCATTTGGGCGCGCGGAATCATGATATCCCGAACCTGCATCTCGGAAACCTGCAGGGCACCTTCAAGAATATTCAGGGTGTCGTTGTCGACGATGCTGCGTTCGGCAGCTTCTCGTACAATCACTTTGATGTCCTGGCGACTTTGTGGATCGTCAGAAAACAGATCAGTCAGCTTTTCCAGCCAACTTCGGGGGTCGTCGCTCATGGGGCCTCGTCTTGATAAGGGTCTGGGAAGCCGAGCCGCGCCAGCAGGCGTCGCTCCAGTTCTTCCATCTCTTCCGCTTCGTCGTCATTTATATGGTCGTATCCCAGCAAATGCAAGCAGCCGTGAATGACCATATGAGCCCAGTGGGCATTTACTGATTTACCTTGTTCGCGAGCTTCCCTTGTCACAATCTGTACACAGATAACCAGGTCGCCCAGCAAAGGGATAGGGACTTGCGGTGGGGCTTCAAAAGGAAATGACAAGACATTGGTCGGCGAATCCTTGCCACGGTATTCGCTGTTTAATTGTTGGCTTTCTGCTTCAGCGCAAAGACGAATGGTCAGTTCCGGTTCGTCATAGGGTGAGCGTTCCGCCACTGCGGCGGTTACCCACTGCAGAAACTGCTCTTCCGTGGGCAAGCTTTCTGCTTGCGGATCAATTTCTTCGGCAATTTGTAAGTCAAGCAGCGCTAGCGTCATGAAATGGTTGCCTGTTGCCGTTCCTGGCGACTGGCTTCTCTGGCCTGTTCTTCTTTTTCGTCATGACGATCGTAGGCATCAACAATGCGCTGTACCAAAGGGTGTCGGACAACGTCACGATTATCGAAACGGGTGATACCGATGCCTTCAACGCCGTCGAGTACTTCCAGGCCATGACGCAAACCGGACAGTACACCACGTGGCAGGTCAGTCTGGGTGATGTCACCAGTAATCACCGCTCTGGAGCCAAAGCCAATCCGGGTCAGAAACATTTTCATCTGTTCTTTGGTGGTGTTCTGGCTTTCATCCAGAATCACAAAAGAATGGCTGAGGGTGCGCCCACGCATGTAGGCCAGTGGTGCTACTTCAATGACATTACGTTCCATCAACTTGCCGACGTATTCAAAACCGAGCATTTCGTAGAGGGCATCGTAGAGTGGACGCAGGTAGGGATCAATTTTCTGTGCCAGGTCGCCAGGCAGAAAGCCCAGTTTTTCACCGGCTTCTACCGCTGGGCGCACCAGCAAAATACGTCTGACATCATCTTTCAATAGCGCTTCTACCGCTGCAGCGACCGCCAGGAAGGTTTTGCCGGTACCGGCAGGGCCAATACCGAAGCTGATGTCGTAGCGTCGTATCTGGTCAATGTATTCGCGCTGATGCTTGCCTCGTACCTTGACATGGGCCTGGGGCGTTTTGATGATCAGCGAGCCGTGCTGGGGATCTGGCTGAGGCTGTTGTTCCGAGCTATCCGATTCATCCTGTTGGTTAATCTTGTCTTCTGATAGCAGTAAATGGATCAGATCCGGCGTGATCGGCGTGCCATTGGCGGTCTCACTGTAGAGCCGGTCAATCAGCCGGGCGGCACGGGCACCGGCTTCGCGGTCGCCTTCGAGGCGAAACTGGCCGCCACGATTATAAATGACCAACTGGTAGTGATCTGCAATCTGGCGGATATGGCTGTCCAGATTGCCACTGAGGTTGGCGAGCCGGGAGGCATTTTCCGGTTGCAGCTCCAGAGTCTGGACGGATATTTCAGCAACTGACGCTGGGGTGCTGGGCGTATCGGTCAAAAAAATCTCCTGGGAGTAGGCAACGGCGTACTGGTCTAGTACGCCTGATCTGCATCGATGATGACACCACGCAGGCTGTTCGGGTAGGCATCTTCAATCTGTACCCGTACGAATTTACCAATCAGGCTGTGGTCTTCATAGCGGAAGTTTACAACGCGGTTGTTTTCCGTACGCCCTTGCAGTTCTCCCGGATCCTTGCGAGAGACACCGGTGACCAGAATGGTTTCTTCACGGCCGACCATGCGGCGGCTGATTTGTTGGGCATTTTGTAAAATACGGGCTTGCAGAATATGCAGGCGCTCTTTCTTGACGCTTTCCGGGGTATCGTCTATCAGTTCAGCTGCCGGTGTGCCAGGGCGGGCGCTGTAAATAAAACTGAAAGAGGTATCAAAACCAATACTTTCGATCAGTTTCATAGTGTCTTCAAAATCTTCCAGCGTTTCGCCTGGGAAGCCGATAATGAAGTCGGAGGATACGGAAATATCCGGGCGCAACTTGCGCAGCCGCTCGATCTTGTCGATATACAGATCAATTTCATGGCCGCGTTTCATCGCCGCGAGAATCCGGTTGGAGCCACTTTGTACCGGCAAGTGCAGGTGGCTTACCAGCTCTGGTACTTCGGCATACACCTGAATCAGGCTGTCACTGAACTCCAGCGGGTGTGAGGTGGTGAATCGAATCCGGTCAATACCGTCGATGTCGGCAACCTGGGTAATCAGTTCGGCCAGGTCGGCTTCTTCTCCATCGGTGGTTGCACCGCAGTAGGCGTTGACGTTCTGCCCCAGCAGGTTGACTTCCCGAACGTTTTGCGCTGCCAGTTGTTCTACTTCTCGCAGTACATCGGCGAGCGGTCGGCTGACCTCTTCGCCACGGGTGTAGGGGACAACGCAGAAAGTGCAATATTTGGAGCAACCTTCCATAACAGACACAAAAGCCGTACAGCCTTCCACTTTGGGAGCGGGCAGATGGTCAAATTTTTCGATTTCAGGGAAGGTAACGTCGACTACCTGGATGGCATTAGCTGCCTTGTTCACCATGGCTGGCAGGCGGTGGAGCGTTTGGGGGCCAAAGACCATATCGACAAAGGGCGCTCGTTTGATGATGGCGTCACCTTCCTGGCTGGCGACACAGCCGCCAACGCCAATTTTAAGATCGGGGTTTTTGGCTTTCAGTTTTTTCCAGCGCCCTAGCTCATGAAAGACCTTTTCCTGGGCTTTTTCCCGAATCGAGCAGGTGTTCAGCAGAATGACATCGGCTTCTTCCGGGTTGTCGGTCATTTCCATCTGATGGCTGGCTTCCAGCATGTCTGCCATCCGGGATGAATCGTATTCGTTCATCTGGCAACCGTGCGTTTTGATGTAAAGCTTTTTCGGTTGATCCTGAGTGGCAGAAGTCATGGGCAAAACAGCCTTCGGTGTCGCGTAAAAAAAGGGGCAGTATTATACTTCGCTCCCTTCTGTTGATGCCAGTGTGCATCTGCAGTCCTGATCGAGATTTTCTGTGCTACCGAGGTTGTCTGACGCCTTTATGAATTCGAAAGAAATGGTTGAACCCGTCTACCGCGTTGTTTTTTTACAACAAGCCGAGGTATTTGAAATTTACGCGCGCTATATCTATCCAAGTGATCTGTATGGTTTTGTTGAAGTTGAGCAATTATTGTTCGGGGAGCGTTCCCAGTTAGTGGTGGATCCTGGTGAGGAGAAGCTGAAAAACACCTTTGCTGATGTCAAACGCACCTTTATCCCTATGCATGCCGTCATCCGTATCGATGAAGTGAGCAAGGAAGGCAAGCCGACGGTGACCAAAACCGATGGTGTCAATAACGTCAGTTTATTCCCAGGGCCGGGAGGGACACCAGCGGGTCGACGATAACGTCATTGAGGACGGTTGTCTGACTCACTATTGGCACGGCTTGTCACTTTCGGCAGGCCCTGCTATGTTCAGGCAAGTTATTTCTGCTGAGGAGATCTTCGCAGGTACTTGCCGTTTGGCTCCGCAATGTCCATCCAGTATAGGGAGTTAGCCTCATGAACGCAGAAGTGATGCCGTTGTTCTGGCGAATTGCAGAACACGAACAAAATGGCCTGGAAGCTGTTAGCTTGTTAATGCCTGCTCCGGCCTCCGGAGAAGCACCCGCTGAATTTCCCACCGAAGTTTGTTTCCGTTCTTCCCGAGAGCAAAAGCCCCCGGTTGACCTGCGTTGGTCTGACGAAGACTCTGATCTGTTTATGAGCCTACTTGATCGAGTGGTTGATGTTGAGGAAGACAACGAGGTTACTCTGGATATCAATGACGGTATCGTACAGGGGATCGTACAATTGGTGGCGCTGGCACGGTTTAAAAAACCGGCATCGACAGATGATCTGGTAGGTGACGATTTTAATACCGAACGGGAAGAAACCGAGATCGGTGATCTGGTCGCGCTGAACACCCGCTATGGCTATGTTTTGGCGATTGTGGTCGGACTGGATTCGATCGATACCACCTGTGTTTTGCTGGAATCGGTAGTTGATGATGCCGGACTGACACTGGTTGCAGAAAATACCCTGGTTATTGCCAACCGACTTTCGATATTGCCAGGCTGCTTTGCCGACTCGGATGTCGGGCAAGGGGAAACTCGGCACTGAGCGGTGTCAGTGCCAGTGTCTTTTTGCGGCTTACTTCGCCAGCGCCAGACGCTGGCGTTTTTGTTTCAACACCATATGAGTCAGGGTTGAATAAAAGCCGGTTCCACTTTGGCGGTTGTGATGGTGGCTGTGGCTGGCAGCGATTTCAGCACCGCTGACCGTGTTTGCATTCGATTGCTTATTCATGTGTGATCCTGTCTGAATAGGTGAAAGAATATTCATTCCGTGTTTATGTCCCGTTTAACGTCGTATTGCATCCCAACAGAGGCTGAGAATGTCTTCTTCATCGCAGCTGACGCAGCTGAACTTTTCTGGTGCTTGTTGCTGTTTTTTCGCCATCATGGAAAGGCTTCCATAGGTCACTGTATTGAGCAGTTCGTTGGGAAGATCCTTGAAGACCCCCTGATGCTTGCCATCATCCAGTAGTTGACCGATGACCTGTTGCAGTACCGTCAGGGAGTTCTCCCGGTGTTCGGCGCAAATGGTTGGCGAGGCCAGTAGCTGATCCATTAATGCCCGCTGACAAGGGTTTGCGAGTACGTAGCGGTAATAGTTGCCCCACAAGGTAAAGAAGCGTTCGCGCAATGGCAGCGAGGCATCGTAACCTTCGGTACAGGCGGCAGTCAGTTTTGTGATCAGGTCATCAAACAGGGCCTTGACCAGATCCTGCTTGGTTTCAAAATACCGATAGATGGTTCCGGCACCACATCCGGCAAGAGCAGATATTTTGGACATTGGACAAGCCTGAAGGCCATGTTCGACGATCATCTCTGCCGTTGCTTTCAGTATCTGTTCGCGCTTGTCTATCATGATGCTCTATTGCCAGTGACTGAACGTTCATTCTGGTCGTTGGGCGATGGATTTGCAATCTGCTATTACGTGTCGTTTTGGTTCAATGTGTTATTTATTTGAAACAATAAGGCTGGAAATAGAAAATTGGTTCTATTTTCGATGAAATGTTGCGGATTATTGGACGTGCTGGTGACTGATGAGCAGGCGGAAAGGGAGTTGTCCTTTCTGCCTGGGCCTGGGCTGCCTGCAGTTGCAGCAGCTCAGACCTGTGTCTGGTGAATAAGACAGTAATCTATACGTTAAAACGGAAGTGTACGACGTCGCCGTCCTTGACGATATACTCCTTGCCTTCAAGCCGCCATTTGCCAGCTTCCTTGGCGCCAGACTCCCCTTTGTACTGAATAAAGTCGTTATAGCCAACCACTTCTGCGCGGATAAAGCCGCGTTCAAAGTCGGTATGGATCGCTGCGGCAGCACGTGGTGCGGTATCGCCGACCTTGATGGTCCAGGCGCGGACTTCTTTTACCCCGGCGGTGAAGTAGGTTTGCAGCCCCAATAATTCATAGCCTGCACGGATAACACGATCCAGCCCCGGTTCTTCCATACCGATTTCGGACAGAAATTCCATCTTGTCTTCATCATCCAGTTCGGCGATTTCGGACTCGATCTTGTTGCAAACGGCCACGACCTGGGCACCTTCGGAGGCGGCAATGGTGCGCACAACGTCGAGGTGTGGGTTGTTTTCAAAGCCGTCTTCGGCAACGTTGGCAATGTACATGGTAGGTTTGGTGGTCAGCAGGTGGAATGCACGGGCGACTTTTTGCTCGTCGTCACTCATGTCCAGCATGCGGGCGGTGTGGCCTTCTTCAAAATGGGGTAGCAAACGCTCCAGCAACGCTTTTTGCGCTACTGCATCCTTGTCGCCGCCTTTGGCGGTACGGCTAACGCGTTGATACTGCTTTTCACAGGATTCCATATCGGCCAACACCAGCTCGGTATTGATGATCTCAATATCGTCTGCCGGGCTTACCCGGTTGGCAACGTGAATAACGTTGTCGTCTTCAAAACAGCGTACCACGTGGGCAATGGCATCGGTTTCACGAATGTTGGCGAGAAACTGGTTGCCCAGGCCTTCACCTTTTGAAGCGCCAGCCACCAGTCCGGCAATATCGACGAATTCCATGGAAGTTGGGACGACGCGTTCAGGTTTGACGATGTCAGCCAGTTCATCCAGGCGCTTATCGGGCATGGAAACCACCCCGGAGTTAGGCTCAATGGTGCAGAACGGAAAGTTCTCTGCGTCGATGCCGGCCTTGGTGAGTGCATTGAACAGTGTGGATTTTCCGACGTTGGGCAAGCCAACGATGCCGCATTTGAAGCCCATAAGTGGTTTCCTGTGTCTGATAAAAACGGGGCAGGTATTTTACCCTTTAAATGAATGAAGTCGATTCATGGCTTTCGCCATTTCGCCGTTCAGTACGTCTGGTAATACTCGGCATGCTTCGTCAATGGCTGCCCGGATGCTCTGTTCTTCCGCGACGGGGGCGCGTCCCAGCACATGGCCAGTGACCCGTGATTTGTCACCGGGGTGGCCAATGCCAATTCTCAGACGATGAAAATCCTTGTTGTTACCCAGCTGACTGATAATGTCGCGCAGACCATTCTGGCCACCATGGCCACCACCGGTTTTAAACCGTGCGATACCCGCTGGCAGGTCAAGCTCGTCATGAATAACAAGAATGTTTTCGGGTTTGAGTTTGTAAAAATTGGCCAGTGCGGCAACCGCAAGGCCACTGCGATTCATAAAGGTGGCGGGCTTGAGCAGCCAGCATTCCTGGCCATTGATATGGCCCTTGCCAGCGAGTCCGTGAAATTTTTTGTCGGGAGACAGACTAATGCGCTGGCTGTGCGCAAACGCATCCAGGCACCAGAAACCGGCATTATGGCGGGTGTGTTCATATTCGTTGCCGGGATTGCCCAGACCAACGATCAGTGAAATCGGTGCAGTCACTTGCTTGCCTCATCAACAGAATGACGTGAGAACAGCTTGTCAGCTTGCGGCATCATAAATTCTGGTAAATCTGAAAACAAAAAAAAGCGGGGATATCCCCGCTTTTTTTAACAGCCGAACGAGATTACTCGCCAGCGGCTTCAGTTTCTTCGTCGGAGCCGCCTTTGGGCGCCATCACAGACACAACAGCAGTATCGTGCTCTGGGCCGTGAGACAGAGCCAGAGACTCAACACCTTCAGGCAGCACCAGATCGCTCAGGTGAAGGATGGTACCGAGTTCAACCGCAGCCAGATCAACTTCGATGAATTCTGGCAGGTGATCTGCCGTGGTAATGATGTCCAGGCTGGTCAGCTGGTGAGTTACCTTGCCGCCACTCATCTTGACACCAACACAGCTTTCTTCATTCAGGAAGTGCAGTGGAACGTGTGCCTTGATCTTGCTGTCTGCGTTAACGCGCAGAAAGTCGGCATGCCACAGCATGGCTTTGGCTGGGTGGCGCTGCAGGTCTTTCAGCAGAACCTGTTCAGTCTCACCGGCAATCTCCAGAGTAATGATGCTGTTGTAAAACGCTTCATTTTCCAGCTGCTTGTTGAACTCATTGGACTTGATGGTAATGGTTACGGGTTCTTTTGAACCACCGTAAACAATGGCCGGAACGCCGTTTTCACGACGCAGGCGGCGGCTCGCACCTTTCCCTGAGTCTTCGCGAACAACAGCAGACAATGTGAAGTCTGACATAGTAAATACCTCTTTAGCGGATAGAAAAACCGCCAGAACTTGCGACCAGTGCTGGCGGTTTTATTTAACCGGTGACACAACCAGTGTCACCGGGTTCAGCGCTTGCTCGCGTGTTATTAGCGGAACATCGCGCTGATGGATTCTTCGTTGTTAACCCGGCGTACCGCTTCTGCCAGCAGACCAGCAATGGTCAGTTGGCGAATGGAGCCTGTGGCTTTGGCTGCCTCAGACAGGGGAATGGTGTCGGTGACAACCAGTTCATCCAGTTCTGCATTGGCAAGCCGTTCAAGAGCGGGGCCGGATAGTACAGGATGTGTACAGTAGGCGACAACTTTTTCTGCACCAAACTCTTTTAGTGCCTTGGCGGCATGGCACAATGTGCCTGCGGTGTCGACCATGTCATCTACCAGCACACAGGTGCGGCCCTTGACATCACCGATAATGTTCATGACTTCGGCAACGTTGGCTTTAGGGCGGCGCTTGTCGATGATGGCAAGGTCGACATCCATCTGTTTGGCGATTGCGCGGGCGCGTACTACACCACCAATGTCGGGTGAAACAACGATCAGGTTTTCGTAGTTTTGACGTTCCAGATCGTCGAGCAGCACCGGGGAGGCGTAAACGTTATCAACCGGAATATCAAAGAAACCCTGAATCTGGTCGGCGTGCAGGTCAACGGTCAGCATGCGGTCAATACCCGCACCGGCCATCATGTCGGCAACAGCACGGGCGCTGATTGGCACACGGGCGCTGCGCGGACGGCGATCCTGGCGGGCATAACCAAAATAGGGAACGACTGCGGTAATTCGGCCAGCTGAAGCACGACGCAAACCATCGGCCAGTAGCAGAATTTCCATCAGATTATCGTTTGTGGGAGCACAGGTGGGCTGGATAATAAAAACGTCTTTACCGCGCACGTTTTCATCAATCTCAATGGTAATTTCACCATCACTGAATTTTCCAACGCTGGCTTCACCGAGGGGAATGTCGAGACG
This sequence comes from Candidatus Thalassolituus haligoni, assembly GCF_041222825.1. Lineage (NCBI taxonomy): Bacteria > Pseudomonadati > Pseudomonadota > Gammaproteobacteria > Oceanospirillales > Oceanospirillaceae > Thalassolituus > Candidatus Thalassolituus haligoni. Next base: position 2,991,610 of record NZ_CP139482.1, on the reverse strand, counting down.
TTCGACAACGAGTCGGGCCAGTTCCGGATTGGCATTACCGGTAAATACCATCAACTTAGACACAATAGTCCCCTTTGATGTCACTTTAATCTGATTTGGGAGGAAAAGAATTGGCTGAGGTGGCAGGACTCGAACCTGCGAATGACGGGATCAAAACCCGTTGCCTTACCACTTGGCGACACCCCAGTATCTAGGACGGTCTGAATAATAGCTTATGTGCCGGAGAGTGGTTAACACCCTGTGCAATAAAATGCTCATATTCAGCCGGTAACTGCTCAGCAACCTTTGCGGCTGCTGCTTCCGAGTCAAAGCTTGAAAATATGCAAGCTCCAGTACCCGTCATCTTAGCAAGAGAATATTTATTTAGCAAATTCAATGCGTTACCAACTTCAGGATAAATCATCGAGACAATTTGCTGGCAATCGTTATCGCCCCCTTGCTCAAGTGCGGTGCGCATATTAATGGCAGGGGTATTTCTTGTCAAACACTTATGGGAAAAAATTTCTGCCGTGTTGACGTGGACGTCTGGCCGAACGACCAAGAACCATTTTTCTTCCAGTTGTGGCACGGGAGTGAGCTGCTCTCCGACGCCTTCGGCAAAGGCGGCCTGACCGTAAATAAACACCGGCACGTCGGCACCGAGGCCGAGGCCAATCCTGGCGAGTTGATCGAGAGACTGCCCAAGTTGCCAGATCTGGTTCAGTGTTAACAGGGTGGTGGCGGCATCCGAACTGCCACCGCCAAGGCCGCCGCCCATCGGTAAACGTTTGGTCAGACGGATATCAGCTCCTGGAACCGTTATGCCCTTTTCTTTGGCGAGGTTTTGCAGCACTCGGGCGGCACGAATAATCAGGTTCGACTCGCGCTCGACGCCGTCAATGTCGGGGGTCAGGGTGAGCAGGTCGTCACCCCGGCAGCGAAATTCGAGCCAGTCACTGTAGTCGAGGAACTGAAACAGGGTTTGCAGGTTGTGGTAACCATCCGGCCGACGCCCGGTAATATGTAACATCAGGTTCAGTTTGGCGGGTGCCGGTACGCTGACCCAGGGGCTGGCAACATCAGTCATGCAATGTCCACTCGTTAATGGCCAAGGTTAGAGTGTAGTCGTAGCCCTTGAGTTTGATCAGACCCGGTAGCCATATGCCCTGGTGTTGTTGATAACGACTGAAGCGTATGGTCCAGCCATTTTGTTGCAGATTGCTTAGCAGTCCGTAGTCATCAAACTGACTGGTGGCCTCGCTTGCCGGAGAGGGTTGGCCCTTGACCCAATAACGAATGCCTTCAATTGGCAAGTACCAGCCGAGATATTCGGCCATCAGGCTTTCGGCATTCGGAGCGGTCAGCGGCTGGTCGTGATCGGGCAGGGTCAGCGTCGCTTCGGTCGGGTTACCCTGCAAGCGTGACGACCCCTGACCCATGGGGCCGGTGATAAACAGATCGTATTGCTGATGTTGCTGTTCCCAGGTGAGGTAGCCGGTCACGCTGTCGCTATTGGTTCTGACCGACAGTTTGCCGCGCAGCTGCCAGTCTTGTAATTGCTCCAGCTGTTGCTGTTGCAGCTGCTGATCACCGGGCAGTAATGAGCAGGCGCTTAATGTCCCCATCAGCATCATCAACAGTAGCAGCGCTAACGTCTGAAGCTTTTGAACTATGTTATTCGGCATCCATCTCGACCTTCAGGCGCTGCAGTGTTGCCCGGATAATAGCGCTGTTGGCGTGGTCTTGCAGGCCAGCTCGCCATACCTCTCTGGCTTGTTGCTGTGCTCCGGTGACCCAGAGTAACTCACCATAATGGGCGGCAATTTCATGATCGGCGACAATGGTAAAAGCCCGCTGTAGCAGTGGCTCGGCTTGCTGATAGTCACCCAGTTTGAAATAGGCCCAGCCCAGGCTGTCAATAATGGCGGGGCTGTTGGGTCGTAATACCAGTGCCCGTTTCAGTAATGGCAGGGCATCTTCGATGCGGTGTAATCGGTCTACCAGCGTGTAGCCGAGGGCATTGAGGGCATCGGCGTTATCGGGTTGCAGTTCTATCACCCGTTCAAGGTCTTGTTCCATCAGGGGCAGATTATTCATCCGTTCTGCGACCAGAGCGCGGTAGTAAATGACTTTTGCATCGTTCGGGTTATCATCAATCAGACGGGTGTAGCGATCCAGAGCATCCTGAAAATGGCCGTAGTCGGTCAGCAAGCTGGCCTCCAGAACCATCAACTCGTTGTGTTTGTCGGGGTGGCTCTGGCGCAACGCGGTTAAATAATCAACCGCACTCTGGATGCCTTGCTGCTCCGCCAGCAGTGCTGCCGCATTAAGATGTGCTGGCATGAATTCGCGGCTGTCTTCTACCTGGGCATAATAGCTCAGCGCCTGATCTGGCTTGCCGAGTCGCTCGGATAATTGCCCGAGGTAATAAAGGGCCTGAGGCTGATGTGCTCCGGTTTCCAGCAGACTGAGCAAGTGGTTGTAGGAGTCCTGATTCAGCTCCAGTTCAAATTCAATCAGCCCCAATGACAGCAGGATGGTGTGATCACCTGGGTAACTCTGATGTAAATCTTCAAAGGCCTGTCTGGCGGCTTCGGTCTGGTCGGTATTTAATAACAGTCTGGCGCGCAGAACCTCCATGCCCTTGTGATCAGGATGTTGTACCAGTACCTGATCCACCCAGGTCAGAGCTGCACGTTTGTCAGCCCCCGATGCCAGCATCCGGGCTTTGAATACCGCCGCTGGCAGGCTGTCGGGAGCCAGGGTCAGCGCCTGATTGTAATGATTGAGTGCGCTGGTATTGTTACCGAGGCTTTGTTCCAGAATACCCGCTGCGGTCCAGAGTGAGGGGTTGTTTGGGGTGGTTACCAGCCGTTGTGACAACGCATCAAGCAGCTTTTTGCGGTCACTTTCGGCCCCGAGAGATGCGGTGGAAGCCAGTAATTCATAATGGCTGTCGCCGGTCAGATCCTGCAATACACTAAGGTGTTCCAGGGCGTTGAGAAACAACCGCTGCGACATATAAAGCTGGGCCAGTTGCCAGTGTACTTCCGGGTTGTCGGGTTCGGCAGCCAGCCAGATACGGGCAGCCTGGATTGCCTGCGGGTAGGAACCCATATACTGGGAGACCTGCGCGGCCCGAGCAGCAATCTGTGGATTGCCGGTACGCTCTGCAGCGGCCAGATAGCCATCGCGGGCACGCTCGAACTGCTGACGCTGCCCGGCGAACTCGGCAGATAACAACTCGAGTAACTCCTCCTGGCTAAAACTGGCAGGTTTGGGCTTGGGTTCGATTGCGGCGGATTCGGCTTGTGTGGCTGCGGTTGTCGTTCCGGCCGTCGCAGTGTCATTCAACGAGGGTTCGGTGGCCTGATCTTCAGGTTGTGCCTGCTGTTTATGTGCCGCACAGCCCGACAAAAAGCTGCCGAGCAGGATGCCAGTCAGGATCAATTGAGTAAGAGAAGTGCGTTTGCTGCTGGCCGGATGCAACAACGGCGTAGCGTTCGGTACGGCTGTCAACGATGGTGTGAACACTCTGTTTCTTCCGGATGCGGGGGGCTTCAGGAGCCGGTAGCGCCTGATTCGCCAGAAAATTTTGTGTCTATTTAGGGTTAGATGACACACTAAGTCAAAGATTTAAGCGGTAAAGCCGGGCGCTGACGTTTATAATCCGCGCTTTTCGATCAGGGGTAGCACATAGCGTAATGGGTATCTGGGCTCTGGGAATTAACCACAAGACTGCGCCGGTGTCCGTGCGCGAGCGCGTTGCATTTAATCCCGCCTCCATGCCTTCCGCTCTGGTGGACATCTGTCACGTTAATGCGGCTACCGAGGCCGTTATCCTTTCAACCTGTAACCGCACTGAGATCTACGGATCGTCGGCAGAGTTCAATTGGAATCAGGTTCGTGACTGGCTTGCCAATCATCATGGCCTGAATGCCAGTGAACTTGACTCGGCTCTGTACTGCCTCGAAGGAGATGCAGCGGTACAACACACCATGCGAGTGGCCAGTGGTCTGGACTCGTTGGTGCTGGGTGAACCACAGATTCTGGGACAAATGAAATCCGCCTATGCCGTGGCTCAGGAAGCAGGCACCGTCGGCTCTGAACTGGGGCGGCTGTTTCGTCAGACCTTCTCGATTGCCAAGCGTGTCCGTACCGACACTGCCATCGGAGAGAACCCGGTATCGGTGGCATTTGCTGCGGTGCGTATGGCTCAGCACATATTTTCGGATCTGGGCCGCAGCACCGCATTACTGATTGGTGCTGGCGAAACCATCGAACTGGTGGCGCGGCATCTGCGTCATGCCGGCATTGAAAAAATCATTGTTGCCAACCGCACACTGGCGCGTGCCCAGCATCTGGCGGAAGAATTTCATGCCGAAGCCGTGTTACTGGAAGATATTCCGGAAGTACTGGCCGAGGCGGATATTGTAATCGCTTCCACCGCCAGCCCGTTCCCTGTGCTGGGTAAAGGAGCGGTTGAAAAAGCATTAAAAAAACGCCGCCACAAGCCTATGTTTATGGTCGATATTGCCGTTCCCAGAGATATTGAAGCCGAGGTCGCAGACCTCGGCGATGTCTACTTGTACACCGTCGATGACCTGCGCAGCATTATTGAAGAAAACGTCCGTTCACGTGAAGACGCTGCATTGCAGGCGGAAGAGCTGATACTGGCGGGAGTGGAACACTTTATGCGCGAGCTGAAAGTGCTCGATGCGGTTCACACCGTCACAGACTTGCGCGCCCACGTCGACCGGGTGCGCGAAGAACAACTGATCAAGGCGATTAAACAACTGCAAAATGGTGCCGAGCCAGAAAAGGTTTTACGCCAGTTTGCCCATACTTTTAGCAACAAGCTGCTTCATGCTCCCACCATCGCACTGCGTCAGGCAGCGGCGGACGGGCGCATGGATGTCTTTGACAGTACCCGCGAGCTGTTCCAGCTTGGCGATACCGTTGATGCTGCCAGCACTGGCGATGATTGAACATGAAAGCCTCTATCCTGCACAAACTGGAATCTCTCTCCGAACGTTACGAAGAAGTCGGGCACCTGTTATCCGACCCGGACGTTATTAGTGATCAGAATAAATTTCGACAACTGTCGAAAGAATACAGCGAGCTGGAAAGCCTGGCCCAGACCTTTGGGCGCTACCAGCAAGCACAAGCCGACCTGGATGAAGCCGAACAACTGGCCAGCGACCCCGACCCCGACATGCGCGCCATGGGCGAAGAAGAAAAACAATCGGCCAAAGAACAGCTGGATGCCCTGACCGGCGAACTGGAAATTCTGCTATTACCCAAAGACCCGGACGATGGCCGTAACGTCATCGTAGAAATACGTGCTGGCACCGGCGGTGATGAAGCCGCAATTTTTGCCGGTGACCTGTACCGCATGTACACCCGCTTTGCCGAAACCCAGGGCTGGCGTACCGAGCTGATGAGCGCCAGCGAAGGCGAACACGGCGGTTTCAAGGAAGTGATTACCCGTATTGCAGGAACCGACGTTTACTCGCGGCTGAAATTTGAATCCGGTGCCCACCGGGTACAACGCGTGCCGGAAACCGAAAGCCAGGGCCGCATTCATACCTCGGCCTGCACCGTGGCAGTGATGCCAGAAGTTGACAGCGAAGAAGAGATCGATATCAACAAAAACGATCTTCGTATCGACACCTTTCGTGCCTCCGGTGCCGGTGGTCAGCACATCAACAAAACCGACTCAGCCATCCGCGTAACCCACTTGCCGACCGGGCTGGTGGTGGAATGTCAGGACGAACGATCACAACACAAAAACCGCGCCAAGGCACTGGCGGTGCTGGCGACTCGTCTGCGAGATGCCCAGCGCCAAGCCGCCCATGCCGAACAGGCAGCCACCCGTAAAAGTCTGGTGGGGTCGGGAGATCGTTCCGAACGTATTCGTACCTACAACTACCCGCAAGGGCGCGTTACCGATCACCGCATCAATCTGACCTTGTACAAACTGGATGAAATTGTTCAGGGCGACCTGATTCCGGTTATTGGGCCGCTGGCGCACGAGCATCAGGCCAACCTGCTGGCAGAAATGTCGGGCCAATGAGTCAATCCCAATCCATAGATCAGTGGCTGGCGACGGCCCGTCAGCAGCTTGAATTGAGCAGTCATGCCCGCAAGCTGCAAGACAACAATCCACAAGACAACAATCCACAAGACAATACCGCCCGACTCGATGCCGAACTGTTACTGGGGCACGTACTGCAAAAACCGCGTGCCTGGCTGTATACCTGGGGCGACACAACGCTGGAAGCGGCGCATAACGAACCGCTTGAACGGCTGTTGGCACGTCGCTGCCAAGGTGAACCGATGGCGCATATTCTTGGCCAGCGCGCGTTCTGGTCACTCGAACTGGAAGTGAATCCGAGTACCCTGATTCCCCGGCCAGATACCGAAACCCTGGTAGAATGGGCACTGGAATTACCCTTGCTGGCGACAGCGCGAGTATTGGATCTGGGCACCGGCAGCGGGGCGATAGCCCTGGCATTAGCCAGCGAACAGCCCTCCTGGAAAGTATTAGGCGTCGATGTTTGCCTCCCGGCAGTTGAACTGGCGCGCCGCAACGCCCGGAGCAACAAAGTGCGTGCGACATTTCTGTTAAGCCACTGGTTTGATGCTCTGGCTGGGCAGTTTGATCTGATCGTCTCCAACCCCCCCTATATCGACGCCGCCGACCCGCACCTGGCCCAGGGCGACGTTGCTTTTGAACCTCGCAGCGCGCTGGTTGCCGATCATCAGGGCATGGCCGATATCGAACACATCATCAGCAAGGCAGCGGCGTTTCTGGTAGCGGATGGCTGGTTATTGCTGGAACATGGTTATCAACAGGCCACCGCCGTTGCCGACTGTCTGAAACAACAGGGCTTTGTCGATGTGGGCACCCGGCACGATTTGGGCGGCCAGCCACGTATTACCGGCGGACGCTGGCCTCAAACCTGGTTGGCCTGATACTGATTGTTCAGACCTGCCTGTCGAAGGAATAGAAAATGGAAACCCTCTCAGACCAACAACTGTTGCGTTACAGCCGCCATATCCTGCTGCCAGAGCTGGACATCGAAGGGCAACAGGCACTGTTACAAGCCCGCGTCATGATCATTGGTCTTGGTGGCCTTGGTTCACCCGTCGCCCTGTATCTGGCCGCCAGTGGCATTGGCCAACTGCTGCTGGTCGACGATGACCAGGTCGAACTGTCCAATCTGCAACGCCAGATTGCCCACGCCGACGCCGACGTGGGCCGCGCCAAAGTAGATTCCGCAGCGGCACACATACAAGCGCTCAACCCAGACTGCCAGATAACGGCCATACAACGCCGCGCCGATAAAACCTGGCTGCAAAGCCAACTCGGCACGATAGACGTAGTACTCGACTGCACCGACAACGCCGACATTCGTTACCAACTGAACCAGGCCAGCCTCGCCACAAAAACACCCTGGATATCCGCCGCCGCCACCGGCACACAAGGACAATGGATCTGGTTTGACCCTACGGACAACAACAGCCCCTGCTATCGCTGCCTCTACCCAAACCTGACCACCAGTGGACTCAGCTGCGCCGACAGCGGCGTACTGGCACCGCTGGTAGGAGTGATTGGATCACTACAAGCACTGGAAGCACTGAAATTTATCGCCAACATAGGCGATACCCGCCCAGGCCGACTCAAAACATTCGACGCCCTTGCCGGAGAACAGCGCAGCTGGGAACTCCCCAAAAATCCACAATGCCCGGATTGCAGTCGCCCGGAGTAACCATCCGACATCCGTGGGGACTGCATCGCAGTGGGGACATATATAGACGCTCCCGCGGTGTCAAGGACGACTTCACCCTGGCACCTCCAAATGCCCTTCTTTTTTCCTGTTGACCCTTCGTCGTTCGTTGCGATGACAGTGGCAGTTCTGACATATATCCGGCTTCTGATCGGGATCAGCTCCCGCAGCCCTGATGAAATCCGAACCCTGGCACCTTTAACATCTATTCGATCTGGCCACGCCGATCGTGTCCCGCTCAGGCTCTACCAGGGACGGATTGCCCCGTTACATCATCAAACAACGACTACCCGATGGGTTCTTGCTTTCAGGCCGGATTAAAGACCGTTTGACGTGTCAAAACGCTCCAGATAATCCGCGCCAGTTTATGCGCAATGGCGACAACGCCCTTGTGCAATCCGCGACGCTGGACGATGTCTATCATCCAGCGCGCCAGATTTGTGTCTTCGTTTCGCTTGGCCCAGCGCAGTGTGTGACGTGCAGCCTGCACCAGTAGTTTTCTCAGGTAAGCATCACCACGTTTGGTGATCCCTGACATCACCGATTTATGACCACTGGCCTTTTGTCTCGGCGTTAACCCCGTCCACGCCGCAAAATCCCGGCTGTTATGAAAGACCTCCGCATTGCCCACCGTACTCTTGATGGCCGTCGCGATATGAGCCCCGATTCCAGGGATAGAGATCAGGTTCTGGCATTGCTGATCCTGTTCGCCATAACGCTTTAATTCTTCGTTAATGTGATCAATCCGACGCGATAACAGGTCATATTCAGTCAATGTCCAATTCAACTCCGACTGCATCATGCCAGACAGCTCACCTTGTTCCAGAATCTCGCGCAACCCTTTAAACACAGCATTGATCCCGATGGGAAAGATATAACCGTAGTCCGTCAACAAACCGCGCATCTGATTGCAAAGCGCAGTGCGATCCTTGACCAGCCGTTCTCGCATTCGATGCAGGCTCTGAACATCCTGTTGACCCAATGACTTGATCGGTACAAACCGGATATTGGGTCTCATGGATGCTTCATAAATGGCCAGAGCATCGTTCTGATCGTTCTTGTTGCCCCGCACAAATGGCGTGACATGCTGGGCCGGAATCAACAGTACCTGATGGCCTTGTTGCTGAAATAACCTGGCCCAATAATGCGAGGAATAACAGGCCTCCATGACGACTCTGGAGGGTGTTTGCTCCAGCATGAATTGCCTGAATTTCTCCCGGCTGAGGCGTAACTGCTTCGATACCTTGTTGTGCCCGGAGACGATGCAGATCTGAAAAACGGACTTTGCAAGATCGATGGCGATGGTACTAATATCATTCATGTGGACGCTCCTCATATTGACGTTTTGCTGGTAACAAAACCTTAGCGCATTTGACGCTGGATCCTATGGGGAGCGTCCATCTCATCATCTATTTAATCCTGCACGGCTCTGCGCGAGTGTTGCCGTTGTTCAGGGCAAGGCGGCGAATGCAGCGAAATGACGAGTCCTTTTCACATTCGTCAACACCGCACTGGACGGCGGCAACCCGTGCCCAGAGTGAGCACCGGATTAAATAGATGTCCCCATTACATTGTTTTTTTGTGATCGCCCGTGGCAACGTTGGGAAGTTCACGCCTTTTTCGATTGTCGCCTGATCAGCATCTTCCGGCACCGGATTGATGCAGACTTCTGCCGGTGGTAGCGGTACGTTCGGGCGGCTGTATCTGTACCTCAAATCAGCCGTCACGCAGGCTATTATTCGGACTGTCATTTTTGGCAGGCCGCTGAAAATAGTGGCAGTCGATTGGCTCGTTTCAGCGATTGCCTGGTTCTGTCTGGTCATTTTTTTGTTGTGAAGCGTTTAGTGTCTCTTGGTGGCTAGCTGCCAAGCTGCTGATTTTATTAATTATTTTTTTGCTGTAAATTTTAAATATTCCTGTACGGGAATATTGGCCTCGCTGTTGCTATCTCTAGGAGCCTGTCGGACTTGGGCGTTCGTTGCGAGTGCAAGACTGGTTGGCGCGATGTTTACGCGAATGTGAGGCGAATAGTGATTCTGTTTACCAAGAATTTGCGTAAAAAGAGCCAAATCCAGCTTTTCCGCAGTAGAGCAGACCTGAGCTAGACAGGCTCCTAGCTATCGACACACAACAAGATACACAACAAGAAGTGAGGCTGAGCATGGCGAGAATCATCGTATTGGGCGCAGGCACTGGCGGTATGGCCGGTGCGTATGAAATTCGTGAGCTGTTGGGCAAGGGTCATCAGGTGACGGTGATTAATGAGCGGGAAGATTTCCAGTTTGTGCCGTCCAATCCCTGGATTGCTGTGCGCTGGCGCGAACGTCCTGAAATCAGTTTTCCGATTCGTCCTTATCTGGAGAAGAAGGGCATCGAGTTTATTGCGTCGTCGGTGACGGCGATCGAGCCAGATAAGAATAGCCTGACGTTGAAGGATGGTTCGCAGCAGTCTTACGATTATCTGGTGATTTGTACCGGGCCAAAGCTTAATTTTGCGGCTATCGAAGGTGCCGGGCCTCACGGTGGTTTTACCCAGTCGGTCTGTACGCTGGATCATTCGGAAGCCTGTCGTGACGATGTTGATCAACTGATAGATGAGCCTGGGCCGGTGGTGGTTGGAGCCATGCCGGGGGCTTCGTGTTTTGGCCCGGCGTATGAGTATGCTTTTATTCTGGAGACTGAATTACGCAAGCGTAAGGTTCGTGACCGGGTGCCGATGACGTATATTTCCAGCGAGCCTTATATCGGCCATTTGGGTCTGGGTGGGGTGGGCGATTCCAAGTCGATGCTGGAAAGCGAGTTGCGTAACCGCCATATCAAGTGGATTACCAATGCCAGTGTGACGCGGGTGGAAGCGGGCATGATGTATGTGGATGAGCTGAATGACGATGGTTCTCTGAAGCAGCAGCATGAGGTGCCGTTCAAACATTCGATGATGTTGCCGTCGTTTGTTGGTGTTGATCCGGTGGCTGCGGTCGAGGGGCTGGTGAATCCGAAAGGTTTTGTGATTATTGATGAGTTCCAGCGTAATCCGACTTGGAAGAATATCTTTGCGGCGGGTGTCTGTGTGGCTATTCCACCGGTGGAGGTGACGCCAGTGCCTACCGGTACGCCAAAAACCGGTTATATGATTGAGTCGATGATGACGGCGATTGCTCACAATTTGCATGCCGATTTGGAAGGCGGTGTTGCGGATGCAAAGGGTACTTGGGCGGCGATTTGTCTGGCCGATATGGGGGATACGGGGGCGGCGTTTGTGGCGATTCCGCAGATTCCACCGCGTAATGTGACCTGGTTTAAGCAGGGTAAATGGGTGCATCTGGCCAAGGTGGCGTTTGAAAAGTACTTTATTCGTAAAATGAAAACCGGCTCCAGTGAGCCTGTGTTCGAGAAGTACACGCTCAAGGCGCTGGGAATTAACCGTCTGAAAGATGACTGATGCCTATTTTCAGACAATGCGCATTAAGCGCAGGGTCTCGCTCCCTATCAAATAGCCGTCGTGGTGAGTCGTTGAGTTGTGGTGATTTAGTCGCGGTGATTTAAAAGGTAGCGGCTATTGGCATCCTGCGAGCTGGGGGGCGAATGATGGTTTTTGGGTCAGGTAAGGCTATCTAACTAAGTCCACCTAAGGCTAAGGCTATCAGCAACGCTAATGCTGATAGCCTTTATTTTTTAACGGCTGTTTTATTCTTCGCCAAACAGTGAGCAGTCGATGTAGTCGCAGAGGCAGTGAATCACCAACAAGTGGACTTCCTGTATGCGGGCAGTCACTGTCGATGGCACGCGGATTTCAACATCGTCTGTGGTCAGCAGCGAGGCCATATCGCCGCCGTCTTTTCCTGATAGGGCAATGACGGTCATTTCCCGTTCATGGGCTGCTTGAATAGCCTGCACTACGTTGGCCGAGTTACCACTGGTGGATATCGCCAGCAGAATATCGCCCTTGTTGCCCAGTGCCCGGATCTGCTTGGAAAAGATTTCGTTGTAGCTGTAGTCGTTGGCAATCGACGTCATGGTGGATGAGTCGGTGGTCAGGGCGAACGCGGGCAGCCCTGGGCGTTCGCGTTCAAAACGGTTGAGCAGCTCGGAGGAAAAATGCTGGGCATCTCCGGCTGATCCACCGTTGCCACAGCTGAGAATCTTGTTGCCACCAAGAATGGCATTCACCATCGTCTGACCGCCTCGTTCGATAAAGGGAGGCAGTTGCTCGGCGGCGAGCGCCTTGGTTTCAATACTGTTGCCAAAATGGCTGATGATGCGATCTTGCACGGTGGTTCTCCGTCATCAGAAGCCGACAATGGTAATGCATCAATCGGGATAAGACCAAGGCTCGAGGGTGAATTGATTATCAAATACAGCAAGATTCAGAAGGCGTTTTGTATCCAGTCGAATGTTACCGGGTCGCCACAGCCGGACAACACATCAAAACGGCAGTCTGGTAACGGTTCGGCATACTGCTGTTGCAGGTAGTGTTCGGCGGCCAGGCGCAGTTTCTGTTGTTTGCTGACGGTTACCGTTTCTGCCCCGGAGCCATAAGAATTCCGTTTGCGATAACGCACTTCGATAAATACCAGTACGTTGTTGTGGTGAAAGATCAGGTCAATTTCGCCGCGGCGAGTGTAATAATTACGGGCTTCAAATTCTAGCCCGTGTCCCCGTAAAAACTGTTCAGCCGCTGCTTCTATTTGCTGGCCCATGGCGCGGCGGGAAACCTGGTGAATGGCCATTGGAAGACTGCTACTGCTGACTCAGCAGTGCCGGGCGGCCAGAGCGGAAAATAGCGCATTCACTTTGCCGATGGATGCGGCGCTGGGCATCCAGTTGGATGCTCCCGGTCTCTCCATCAAGGCGGTTGTCCGGGAAGGCTTGCAGTTGCGGCAGGCGTGGTAACAGGCGATAGGCATCAACCCCCAGCGCATACAGGCGCAGATACGGCCCCTGGCCGCTGTCACTGTTTTTTTCTACCTGGTTGTAAAGCTGACCACCTTCCAATACCCAGGGCAGGTCGCAAAACCGGATGCCGTTCAGGTCGCGATCATGGTTGGGGTCGGGTTGGCCGCTGTAAACGTGTGAGGTGGCGTAAACGGGCAGATCACCAGCGAAGTTGAATGCCAGTGTTGGTTTGATCTGGCGCGCTTGCTGTGGCTGGGCAACGAGGAATACCCAGTCGATATCCTGACGGCGACGGGGTTCAAATTCGGTTGATTGACGTAATAACTGGCGCATTAGCCGATTGCGGCTGGCGCTGTCGTCGACGTTCAGCAGTGCCTTGATATCCGGGTTGTAATCGCTCTGGCTGGTGTAAAAGCGGGTCTCGCCCAGTTCGCCGCCCAGTGCCAGCCAGTGATCCCGGAAAGCGGCAAAAATTCGCTCGCCCCAGGGGCCTTCAGGAATCATCACCAGTGCCCGGCGATGACCATCTGCCCAGGCTTGTTCGGCCACTTGAATAGCTTCATCTTCCGGAGCCAGGCCAAATTGATACAGATTAGCCGGTGTGCTGGCTTCGTTGTCGGGGCTTGGGTCACCATAGTTCAGCGCCAGTGTGGGAATCGCCAGTTCGGGGCGCTGTGCCAGCGTCACGACTTCTTGCTTGCTGACTGGCCCGACAATCCATTGAGCACCGGTCATTAACGCTTCGGCGTATCCCTGATCGACCGATTCTGTCCCTTGGCTGTCGAGCATGGTGAGTTCTGGGGTCGCTTGTCCTTTTTCCAGCGCCTGATAGTAGGCGGCCAGAAATCCGTCCCGAATTGCCTGCCCGGAAGCTGCCAATGGACCAGACAATGGCAACATGAGGGCAACACGTTCCGGGCGTTGGGCGGCAAGTGTCGACAGGTACGCCAGACTGCCCGGCAATTGGCGAGCAGCCGGGTGCAGCGGGTTACGGCTGCGCCATTGTTCCAATGCTGCGATTTGATCATCAAGGCTGAGGCCGGAATGTCGGGTCAGTATCGCCAGCTCCAGCCATTGTCCCAGTTCCGTGCCGGTATTTTGAGCACTCTTGTCATTCAGCTCTTCTTCCGACATGGCCATCAACTGGTTCCAGATGGCTTCATGGTTACTGTTGGCCAGCGTGCCTTGCAGTACCGGGGCAATAAATACCCGTTCTCGCACTGCCGCGTAATGTTCTCCGCGCTGACCATACCAGGTGGCGCGCAGTAAACTGATGCGAGCGTCTTGAGAGGGCGTTGCCTGGTCTCGCAAGGACTGCAGTCGTTCAAGAGAATATTCGGCGCTGTCGGGTTGTTCGGACTTCAGCGCCAGCACGGTGGCGACCAGCAGCTGATCAATACGCTCGCTATTACTCAGCTTGCGTTGCTCCAGCTGTTGCAAATACTGGCTGGCGTTGCCAAACTCGCCCCTTTCAATCGCTGAACCCGCGCGTTGCAGCAGCTCGGCATTACTGACCTGAACAGGCTGAACGGCCTTTTCTGAGGTGTGTGGAGGAGCAGTAGCGCACCCGGCAATACCTAACAGCATCACCGCTGTTGCGGTCGCCAAGAATTTCCATACCCCAGGTGTATTTCCCCGCATGAGCTCTCTTCCCGATTCTGTTAGCGCCACGCTGTACGTCGTGGCAACGCCAATAGGCAACCTGGCTGACCTGACCGAACGGGCCCGTCAGGTGCTGGGTGCCGTGAATTTAATTGCCTGCGAGGATACCAGACATACCCAGAGATTGCTCCAGCACCTGGGCCTGCGCAAGCCCATGTTATCGGTACACGATCACAATGAACGTGACCGTATTCAGCAGGTGATGGATCACCTGGATCAGGGCCGTGATATCGCCCTGGTATCCGATGCCGGTACGCCATTGATTTCTGATCCCGGTTATCCACTGGTACAGGCGCTGCGTCAGGCTGGCCACAAGGTGGTGCCGATTCCGGGTGCCAGTGCCATGATTACGGCGTTGTCGGCGGCCGGTTTGCCGACAGACCGGTTTACCTTTGAAGGGTTTTTGCCGCATAAAAGCAGTGGCCGTAAAGAGCGTCTGCGCGCCATTGCCCAAGACACCTGCACCCTAGTGTTTTATGAAGCCAAACACCGGATTCTCAATACCCTTGAAGATATGTCCGACGTGCTCGGTGATCAACGAGAAGCCGTGGTGGCGCGGGAGCTGACCAAAACCTTCGAGAGTTTTTATCGGGGCACTTTGATGGAGATTCACGCCCAGCTGTCCAGCCATGATGACCATCAAAAAGGTGAGTTTGTGGTGATGGTGACGGGGAATCCAGCGCCTGCACCGGCTTCTGAAATCGATACCGAACGGCTGTTCAAATTGTTGCTGGCGGAGCTGCCACCAAAAAAAGCAGCGGCGATCATTGCTGAACTGACCGGCGAAAATAAAAAAGAGCTGTATCAAAAAGCGCTTGATTGGAAGGATGCCTAGCCGCTCCTCGCTCTGTTCCAGGTCAGTTCCAGGTCAGCAGCTTGTCCGGGCCAGGGTTTGTTGCCTGTGCAGCGACTAGCAGCGACTAGCTGGTGCGTTACATGACATTTTTATGATAGTCTCCGCGCTGGAGTCGGCCAGACAGTCGTCGCTTGTGTGTTTCGGCATACAGGGGGAGGAAAGTCCGGGCTTCAAAGGGCAGGGTGCCAGGTAACGCCTGGGAGGCGTGAGCCTACGACCAGTGCAGCAGAGAGCAAACCGCCGATGGCCCCTTTTTCTTGTAAAAAGGTGGATCAGGTAAGGGTGAAAGGGTGCGGTAAGAGCGCACCGCGCGTCTGGCAACAGTTCGTGGCACGGTAAACTCCACCCGAAGCAAGACCAAATAGGTTCCCTACAGGCGCGGCCCGCGCTGGGAACGGGTAGGTCGCTTGAGCCAGTGAGCAATTGCTGGCCTAGATGAATGATTGTCCAAGACAGAACCCGGCTTATCGGCCGACTCCGGTTATTTAAAAACCCTCACTGGCTGTGCCAGTGAGGGTTTTTTTATGCTTCTTCTACCGGTTGACAGACGTCACTGGTTAACAGCGGCAGGTTGTCAAACAGTTCCTTGATGCCTTCAGACCAGGCTATTTGCACTTGATGGAACATCTCGTCGTCTTCCTGAAGACGGATCAGCCCTGGATTTTTCATGCCGCCCGTATGGTAGCAAACCAGATCCAGTGGCATCCCCACAGACAGATTGCTGCGCAGAGTTGAGTCCATCGAGATCAGACTGCAAAGCATGGCGCGATCAAGCGGTGTATTGAAGTTAATAATACGATCCAGTATCGGTTTGCCGTATTTGCTTTCGCCCACCTGAAAATAGGGGGTGTCTTCTCCGGCTTCAATAAAATTGCCTTGCGAATAGACGTTAAACAAGCGGTGCGGTTCGCCCTTGATCTGCCCACTCACCAGCATGCTGCAGCTGAAATCGACACCTTGGGACTGCCCCTGATCGCGCTTGATCACTTCTCTTATGGTTTTGCCCACCAGCTCGGCGACATCAAACATGGTCGGCACATTCAGTGCGTGGCGTTCGGCGTTGCGTATGGTGGTTTGCAACAGCGTAATGACACTTTGGGTGGTGGCCAGATTGCCAGCACTTTGCAGGAAAATAACCCGCTCTCCCGGTACTTCGAGAACATGCAGTTTGCGGAAGCTGGCGATATGGTCAACACCGGCATTGGTGCGGGAGTCGGATGTTAAAACCAGTCCGTTCTCGACTTTCAGTGCGACGCAGTAGGTCATGGTGCATGCTTCCTGTAAAAAGGCGATCTCTGCTGTACGCATACCCTTTGTGCACAGCGAGCGCCTGGTAAGATTGGCAGCCATTGTAATCGGCGAATATGTCGGGTCAATCACACAAGTGAACAGATTTACGGAATGCTGCTCACCGTCCTGAAACAGGTGGACTCGTCTTGGCGGCAAGCAAGTTCAGTGAGTTATCTTGCTTGTAACAAAGGCAATCAAGGTGCCCCGTTACACTCGGCATATTGGGTTCGGAGTTCGGTGCGATTGGTAAGTTAATCGTGGAGCGCCTTATTGCAAGCGTTATGCACCTTAAAGCCAAGTGTATCGATGGTAGATAATACCTACACGAAAAGCAGATCGACGCCTACATCCCAGACAACCAGTTCCGAAGCCATGATCCCAAGTTTGCTCATCAAAAAGAGAAATACGGCAAACTCTACCGAGCTACACCGACTGGATGAAACATCGAGTCGACAGCCCCCACGGCAAACAAATCTACAGCCACCGGATGTCCGTTGTCGAACCGGTCTTCGGCAACATCGGCACCAACAAAAGACTGAACCGCTTCAGCCTGAGAGGAAAAATCAAAGTACAGGGACAATGGCAACTGTATTGCCTGGTGCATAATGTAGAAAAACTGGCGAAATATGGGCATCTAAGCCCGTAAAACAGAATTAATACAGCCTTAGAACAGGCAAGGAAAGCGATATGGTATTTGGCTTATAGACGACCAAAGGCTGAAAACACAGAATAAACAAATGGTGGCCGATAAAAACCGGCAATCGAAAATAAATAACAAAGCACGAGCGGTTGGTGGAAAAAGTGGGTTAGAGACAGGTTTTTCTACAGACTCGTTAGTCGCCGGCCCTGAATCAAATGCAAAAGGAGAGTGTATGTCCAGTTCAAACATAAATAGCGTGTTTGCAGTTCTATCGGTCAGGAATCAAGACGAGGCAGTCAGGTGGTATGCCAATCTGCTCGGCCGGAACGCGATATGATCCCAGTGGAAGGCGTAGCGGAGTGGCAACTTGCCGATAGCGCCTGGCTTCAGGTAACCGTTGATTCTGAGAGAGCAGGTACTTCAACGGCCATAGTCGGTGTAAACGACATCGAGGCCCAATGCAGAACGTGCGCCGAGGCGAACGTGCCGTACTGCGAGGTGGTAGAGTATCCGGGCATCATTAAAATGATCGAAGTTATCGATCCCGACGGGAATAAGGTTGCGTTCGTCCAGGACATCTCGAGCGCCAGCCGATGGAACCGTTGTGTTTGAAAACTATCCATAGGGCTAACAAACGCAGGCACGGCGACAGCTTTTCCGTTGCGGCTTCGCTTCCACTACAAAGCTGCGCGTGCTGCGGGCGTTAGATTTTTCGCAGGAATCCTGAATGAAACATTGGACAGAGCCCAACGGGATATTCCTGATTCAAATTCCAACAGAGTGGCAATACTACAACCCTGTTGTGGAAGGCGAAGAGGAAAAGTCCCCATACAGCTTTCAGCCCTATGAAAACGCTAACGGGTGTTTTCAGATTAGCTGTTATCCACTAGAGGAAATAGCACCTAAACTTGCAGATAAGTATCCGAGTGGTGTGCCAGAGCTTAGATGGCAACCTTCTAGGATGGATGATTCAGAGTTCTGTGTTCACATGTTTTATGGGGCTTCAGCAGATCAGGCTTTAATCGGTAAATATATCCATGATGCAAGTCTCGATAACGATGAACAAATAAATGAAGAGCTCCGCTTAGTTGAAAAAATTCTAAAATCTGTGGTTATTGTCCCTCCTGGAGACCGAAAGCTTGCCTCTGATATGGAAAAGTTTGATCGATTCCAAGGATCGTTGGCTGCATCGTACGACCTTCTGGATAACGCCATAGAATCAGATTCGTTTGTGGAAGTGATTGCCGTTTCTGCTAATCAGATTGATGCATTTCTGAGGTTGAGCATAGTCATCGCCATCCAACTGAAGAATCAGACGGACGAGATCCCAATAAAATATCTTTTTCAAGCAGAAGATGAGCGAGGATTGATGGAGCGAAAAATATATGATAATGCTCTTAAGTATAATGTAATTAAAGACAATGACCACGAAGAGCTGAATTCCTTGTATGAGTTAAGAAATCGCGTAATACACAGGTATATCATATCTAATATAAAGACCCGAGACTTGCCTAGGATTGCACTCAGATATGTTGAGGCGTGTGAGAAAGTGCGTTTAATACTACGAGATCTTGAGAATAAACAAAAGGATTGCCAGTATGGCGTTTACGGGAAGAAATTTATGAAATTTCCGAGCCTTATGATGAGGCAATAAAACGTTTATTTGCTGATGTTAACGATAAGCACCTTATTCGTAAATTCGTGAGGAAGGTCACGAATTATTGAATCTAACAAATGCAGGCAAGGGACGCTCCTGACGTCGCGCCCCTGCTGCTGGCGTTCAGGCTGTAGAAAAACCTCCCAAACTTTGTAAAGATGGAGTTTTCTCCAAAGGAGTGACGGATCGGTGGTTTGCAACCCAGTTGTCAAAATAGCTGCGTTGAAGCAGTCTGTTTATTGAACTCAATCTCCTGCAATTTTCCAGGATTGAGCGAGACGGTTCCGACGAATTCCCAGTTTCGAATATCGCCAGATCAGCGCCTGGGGTTCAGACTCTCCGCTCGTTTATAAACCGCTTCACGTTTGGCTAACAGCTCTGTATCGAAAGTGAGCGATTGTCAGACTTTTGATGACCTTTAAAAAACAGCTGGGTAAACTTACGCAAAACTTATACAAACTGCTGCTGTTGAGGAATATTCATGTCATCCAATCAACCACCGTTCGGGGTGCTGCTGGTCAATCTGGGGACACCGGAGGCGCCGACCGCCAGTGCGGTGCGCAAGTATCTGGCGGAATTTTTGTGGGACCCTCGTGTGGTGGATGTTGCACGGCCATTGTGGTGGCTGATTTTACATGGCGTGATTTTACGTATTCGTCCTGCTCGGGTAGCCAAGGCCTATGCGTCGGTTTGGCGTGACGATGGTTCACCGTTGATGCATTTTTCGCTGTTACAGCAGCAAGCCTTAAAAAAGGCACTGAGCCAGCAGTATGACTGTGAGATTCCGGTTGCTCTTGCCATGACGTATGGCCAGCCGGATATGGAACAGGCAGGCAGAAGCCTGCGTCAGAGTGGCGTTAGCAATATGCTGGTACTGCCTTTGTATCCCCAGTATTCCGCTTCTACAACGGCGGCTGTGTTTGATCGGCTGGCGAAAGGGTTAAAAGCCTGCCCACATCTGCCCGGTATGCGCTGGATCAACAGTTACTATAACCATCCTTTGTATATCCAGGCGCTGGCTCAGTCGGTGCGGGATTATTGGCAGGCCCATGGCCGTGGTGATCGTTTGATGATGTCGTTTCATGGGATTCCGCAACGGTATGAAGATAACGGTGATCCTTATCCGGCACAGTGTCGGGAGACGGCGCACTTGTTGGCTGCTGAACTGCGTTTGCAACCAGAGCAGTGGATCTGTTCCTTTCAGTCGCGCTTTGGTCGGGAAGAGTGGGTCAAGCCTTATACCGACCATACGCTCAAAGCGTGGGGGACAGAAAAGGCCGGGCGGGTGGATATTATCAGTCCGGCGTTTGCCGTTGATTGT
The DNA here is from genome assembly GCF_041222825.1 of Candidatus Thalassolituus haligoni. Lineage (NCBI taxonomy): Bacteria > Pseudomonadati > Pseudomonadota > Gammaproteobacteria > Oceanospirillales > Oceanospirillaceae > Thalassolituus > Candidatus Thalassolituus haligoni. The sequence goes on along the minus strand of NZ_CP139482.1, from coordinate 2,971,519 downwards.
CTGGAAACCCTGGAAGAACTGGATGTTGAAAATCGCCACTTGTATCTCGAAGCGGGTGGTCGCGAGTACCACTACATTCCTTGCCTCAATGACCGTGAGGATCATATCCGCATGATGGTGGAACTGGTTATGGCCAACACAGCAGGGTGGCTTAAACCGAATGATAACTGATGTTTTGCAAGCAAAACTCAGCCCGGTTGAAGGACAGTTGGCGTGCAGATTCTGTGTTATCAGGACTGTTATAGGGCTTTTTATCGCCATTGTGGGCCTTTGTGACAGCCGGTAAATTGTCATAAAAACTTCTTTGACTTTGTTATGACTGCTCAATAATCTGCGTGATTGTAGACCCGGCGGGGAAGCTGGTTTATCGCCTCCAAATGATGTTGTGATTTGAATTGTTTGCGGGTGTAGGACGAACAAATCACAACCTCGTTGGCTGGAATCTGAGTATGAATATTTATGTGGGCAATTTGCCTTACTCCGCAACCAAAGAAGATTTGTCTGAGTTGTTTTCCGGGTTCGGAGCAGTAGGGCGAGCGACGGTGGTTATGGATCGTGAAACCAACCGCTCCAAAGGGTTTGGTTTTGTCGAAATGGCGGATGATGCAGCCGCAACGGCCGCCATCGAAGCGTTGAATAATACCGATCTCCATGGCCGGGCGTTACGTGTTAACGAAGCCAAGCCGCGTGAAGATCGCCCACGTACACCACGAGGCCCCCGCTGATCTGACTCGACCGCAGAGCGCCACGGACTTTTTGGCTGCTGGCGCTTTGTTTCTCTCTCGATCGTTTGTGGTGAGGTCTGCCTGATTGCTGTGAAAACCTGATCCAGAACCGGTATTTCTTCATTCGCCAGACATTGCGGAATTATTCTTCTGCCTATCTACTGGCTCTGCGCTTAGTATATTCCTCAGTTGTGGAACTCAGAGCCAGTCGCTATGTCCAGTCCGACACCCGCATCACCCTCCCGGCCAGGCCGTCCGAAAGGAAAAGGCGCAAACACTGGCGAGGATACCACCAGTAATCGTCAACACTTACTGAATGCCGCGCGCGACTGCTTTGTCAGTCAGCCATACCGTCAGGTATCGGTACGCCAGATTGCCTGTTGTGCGGGGGTTGATGCCGGGCTGATCCGCTATTATTTCAGTAGCAAGGCGGGGTTATTGGAAGCCATGTTGCGGGAAACGGTAGAGCCTGCTTTACAAGGCTTTCGCGAAGCTGCACAAATCCGCAATGACGATGATATTGATACCCTGATCGGACTTTATTACCACTCTGTGATTGCCCCGAACCCGGCACTGCCGCGATTGGTGATGCGTTTACTGAGTGATCCTGATGACAGTGAACCGTTCCGTATTATGCAATCGATTCTGGGTGATGTGATTGCGCTTTCCAGGCACTGGGTACAATCTGCTCTGGCGGAGAGCGGACGATTGCAACAGGGGGTTGATCCGGAACTGGCGCGGCTGTCATTTTTTAGTTTGACTATATTCCCTCTGATCGCACCACCGATCGTGATGGAGCAATTCGGTTTTAGCCCAACACCGGAAAGACTGCAAAAGCTGGCGGTGCATAACAGCCAGCTGCTGCACCATGGTTTGCTCAAGACGGCGGGAGCTGATACCCCGAGTGCATCAGCAACGACAGCCACTACAGCAACGACAGCCACTACAATAAAGGCTCCTCGCTTATGATGCGCCATCTCGCACTTATGTTGGCCTGTCTGGGGGGCTTGCTCCTCAACGGCTGCAGTTCCGACGACAGTGGCCGGGCGATGGGTACTCTGGAGCGGGAGCGCCTTACCCTTACCGCACCCGCTAGCGAAATCATTACGGATATTCGCGTTCACGAAGGGCAAGTGGTTCGTGCCGGTGAGGTGTTGTTAAGTCTGGACAGCACCCATGCGGAAGCCAGTGTTCGTGTGCAACAGGCACAGCTGGATCAGGCAAACGCCTATCTGAGTGAACGGACGAATGGTGCTCGGCAGGAAGAACTTGCCAGTGCCCAGGCCCGCGTGGAAGGTGCCAACGCCAGCCTGCTGGAGGCACAACAACAATGGCAGCGGGCAACAGCATTGCGGCAGCAGAATCTGACCGGACAAGCCGACGTTGATAGCGCTACTGCCCGTCGGGACAGCGCCAGCGCAGCACTGGATCAGGCACTGCAGCAGCAACGTGAACTGACCAATGGCACCCGCCCGGAGCAGCTGGCTCAAGCCCGTGCAGCTGTCGCTACCGCTCAGGCGCAGTTAGATAACGCCCGGCGTTCATTACAGGAATTAACGCTGCAGGCTCCTGCCGATAGTGTGGTGGATATTCTGCCCTGGCATCGCGGCGATCGCATCAGCGCCGGCAGTATTCTTGTTACCCTGCTGAGCCGTAGTACGCCTTATGCCAGAGTGTATCTGCCGCAGAATCGGCTGACCGGTTTAATGCCCGGCAGCCATGTCAGTGTTCAGATAGATGGTCTGGCACAGCCGCTTGACGGTGTTATCCGCAGTATCCGTTCGCAACCGGCATTTACGCCCTATTACGCACTCAACGAACGTGACCGTGCAGCATTAATGTATCTCACCGATATCGTGTTTGAGGGCGAAGCTTTGCAGCAAATCGAAACACTGCCAAGCGGTCGCACACTGGAAGTGGTGTTGCCATGACCATAGCCCGCTCCGCCGCAACGTATGCAACTGCACCGGTTGCCGATCTGGCGATCGAAACCCACCAGATGACACGCACTTTTGGCGACGCGGTTGCGGTAGATCACCTTGACTTGAGTATTCCAACGGGCAGTATTTACGGTTTTCTGGGCCCCAACGGCTGTGGTAAATCCACCTCGATCCGCATGTTGACTGGTTTACTCAGTCCGACCGAAGGCGATATTCAGGTACTTGGACGACAGCTGCCGCAACAGGCTGAATCCCTGCGCCCGCATATTGGCTATATGACGCAGAAATTCTCGCTGTACGATAATTTGAGTGTGTTTGAGAACCTCAATTTTGTCGGCGAGATATACGGCTTTGGCAGTCGACGCCGTCGCGCTCGGGTCAGCGAACTGATCGCGCTGTACGAACTGGATGCACATAAAAAACAGCTGGCCGGGTCTCTCAGTGGTGGTCAGAGACAACGTCTGGCACTGGCGGCTGCGACCCTGCATTACCCGGATATGCTGTTTCTTGACGAACCTACTTCCGCGGTTGATCCGGAAAACCGGCGCGAATTCTGGGAGCACTTGTTCGACCTCAGCTATAACGGCACCACGATTCTGGTTTCCACTCACTATATGGACGAAGCTGAACGCTGCCATGCGCTGGCGATTTTGGAGCACGGCGTTAAACGTGCTGACGGGTCGCCGCAACAATTGATGCAGACCATGGGTGCCCAGGTCATTGAAGTCGGCGGCGAGGATTTACGTGAATTAAAACAACAGCTGCTGCAACATAAACAAATCGTTTCCGCTGCCCAGCTCGGCACCCGTTTACGGGTACTGGTCGATAATGATGTTGATGCTCCGTTGCAGTGGTTGGCGCAATGGACCGGACAACGGCCACTGGAACAGGTACGCCCCAGTCTGGAAGACGTATTTGTTGTGGCTACCGGGGGCCGTCATGTGGGCTGATTCAGTACGCCTCAGCCTGTTGCGAACCTGGGCTATCGTCAGCAAAGAACTGCGGCAACTGTCACGCGACCGCATGACCTTCGGCATGATTGTGATGATTCCGCTGATGCAGCTGATGTTATTCGGCTATGCCATCAATACCGATGTGCGCCATGTTCAGGCCGGTTTACTGGATCTCAGCCAGTCCAGTTACAGCCGCTACCTGGTGCAGGCGCTGGAAGCGTCACAGGCGGTTAATTTCCGCCGTGTTTATCATTCGTTGGCCGAGGCGGAACAGGCCATCACCCAGGGGGAAGTCAAAGCCGTACTCTACCTGCCGGCCGATATGAGCAGACGCCTGCTCAGCCAGCCGGATTTTCCCGGCAACACACGCATCCACTACGGGCCGGATAATCCGCTGCAAGCCGTGGGTCAATGGTTGGTTGATGGTTCAGATACCATGATCAGCGCCAGCCTGCGGGCTTTACGTAATATGCCGTTTAATGAACTGAGCAATCAGGCTTATACACTGCCGGTACCCCACTTTGAACTGGTGCAATATTTTAACCCGGAACAACGCAGCGCGGTGAATATCGTACCGGGAATGCTGGCCATTATTCTGACCATGACCATGATTATGTTTACCTCTGCCGCCATCGTGCGTGAACGGGAGCACGGCAACATGGAATTTCTGATCACCACGCCGGTACACACTCTGGAATTAATGGTTGGCAAGGTGATTCCTTATATCCTGGTGGGACTTATACAGGTCGGCATTATTCTTGGCATCGGACACCTGGTGTTTTCTGTTCCGGTACGCGGTGGACTGCTCACTCTGATGATGGCTGCGTTGCTGTTTATCAGTGCCAGCCTGACCATTGGCCTGGTCATTTCCACGATAACCAAAACGCAGTTACAGGCGATGCAGATGACGGTATTTATTTTAATGCCGTCAATCTTATTATCCGGCTTTATGTTCCCCTACGATGCCATGCCGGAACCGGCACAATGGATTGCCGAAGCCCTGCCTGCCACGCATTTTATGCGGCTGATTCGTGGCATTGTGCTGAGAGGTGCCAGCCTGACCGGACAGACCTTTGATATGCTGTGGTTGCTGGCATTTACCGTGGTCGGGTTGCTGTTTGCCTCGGTGAGGTTTAAGAAGCGGCTGGATTGATTGTTGCCAAGCCAATAAATCGTCGTGGTGATTAAAAAGACATTTTGATGCAATACGCCTTCGGCTATTGGCATCCTGCGAGCCTGCTACGCAGCCTGTTTGGTGTGACCCGTTTGGTGTGACCCGTTTGGTGTGACCTGTTTGGTGTGATGAGTGATCCCTTGGCAAGGGAGGATCCCTGGGTCAAATGATGATTTCCGCTTGAGTGAATGCCGTTGGCACCCTTGCAGTTAAAACACGGCAGTTAAAACACGGCAGCTAAAACACGTGGCTTGGTTGGTACTTGTTGCGGATTTTGTGACAGCAATCGCATGGCCGCCCGCTGATGAACATCGCAATAACGTGGTTATGGGGACATCTATTTAATCCGGTGCTCACTCTGGGCTACCAGAGGGTTTCGAATCACGAAGCCGACTTGCAGGCCTGACGGGTCAAGTCAAACGTCGGCGACACAGAGTCGAGATCATCCGGCAGCCCCCGCAGGGCGCGGGTTGTCGCCGTCCAGTGCGGTGTTGACGAATGTGAAAAGGACGCGTCATTTCGCTGCATTCGCCGCCTTGCCCTGATCACCGGCAACACTCGCGCAGAGCCGTGCAGGATTAAATAGATGCCCCCTTATGGCTATCAGTACGCGCAATACGCGTCAGACGCTTGCCGCTGTTGCGGTTTTGTTTATGATTGCGGTATCGAGCCTTCAGGACAGACCCGTGAACCATTTCGATCAGGAATCCATTGTGTATGGCGTTATTCGTCATAGCCCCAGTACTCGGGAGGTGATTGCCCAGAATGAGCGGCGCACTAACTGGGCGGCGTTGCAGAGTTTGCCTCTGGGAGTGGATGATGATTGGTCTTTATTATGTCGGGAGATGTTTGCCATGCCGGGGCAACACCTGCTGAATGGCACCTATCAAACCCAGATTATCCATTTTGCAGCCTCTTATCGGGCGGTTGAGTACGAATGGGAGACCTGGCTACGGCAGTTTGAGTCCCTGTTGAAATCGATGTTCTGGGTATCGGCAACCGTACATCTGGAAACCGAATTGTCGGGCAAGCACACGTTTAGCTGGCAGGCGGATCGCGGCCATATACCTTCTGATGCTGAACTGCGCATGAGTTGCGAATGGGAAAGGGAGGCCGGTTTTGCCTTCTGATTATCCGCAAGAAGACGCCCCGGAACACGGGGTGCTCGAAATACCCTGGAATCGTTTGAGCGCTGAGGCGCTGGATGACATTCTGGCTGAATTTGTGCTGCGCGAAGGTACGGATTATGGCGATGTGGAATTCAGCCTGGCCGACAAGAAGCAACATGTCATGGGGCAGCTTGAATCCGGCAAGGTACGGTTGTTATTTGACCCGATCGAAAATAGCTGCCACATTGCTCTGGTCAGAAAATAATCTGATCAAATCCTGATCTGCATGGACGTTGATCTGACCGTATGCCAATACACCTCAGGAGGCTGAAGCCATGACTGACATTCGGGTACAACGTCTGCGCCGTCGAGTCGCAGATGCCGTTGAGGATATCGACGCCATGAAAGAGCAGTTGGCTGACATTCGTGCCTGCTGTGCCGAGTTGTCGGCTTCGATGCGCAAGATTCGGGAAGATTCAGAAAGGGCCAGGGAAACCGCAGAGCGACGCAAGGTGGTGCTCAAACGAGTGGTTTAAGCCAGCGGTCGCTAATTTTTTCCTTTCCCTCTGTTGTTCTCTGTTGTTAATGCCGCGTTTGGCGTTGTGCGTCACCGCTTGATCGGTAATTTGCGCCGAATCATGTCTCTTAACAAAAATCGTCCTGGCCACAAGGCTTCTGCCACACGGTTGCTGACCGGAAGCGCAGAGCCTGTTATTTGGCAAGCCAGCAGCTCTGCGCATAAAGGCGCTGATGCCAGCCCGCGAGAACCATGCCCCAGATTGATCCAGAGTCCTTCCAGTAGCGGTGCCTTGCGAGCCGGTATCTGTCGGGCATTTTTGATCATGGGGGCGTAACAGTGGATAAAACGATCAGTGTCCACGACTGGGCCAGCCATTGGCAGGTAGTCGGGGGTGGTACAGCGAAAACTGGTACGGCCGCCGACCACCAGGTTGTGTGTACTGGCTTTACTGGCCAGCGTACCCCATAAATCGCCAAAGTCCTGCAAGTGGCCCAGGTTGGTTTGATGATCTTGCTCGCGCAGTGTCTTGTCCGGATCATTCTGGTGATAGGTTGCGCCCAATACCAGTTGTCCTTCCCTTGGTGGTGCCATATAGCTGCGACCACACAGTACGGTTTTCAGTGGCGGGCTTTGTGCTGCATCGAGGTAAGTCAGTTGGCCGCGAATGGATTTGATTGGCAGGTAGGTATCAGGTAGCAACTGTTGGGTGGCAGCGGCGGTGGCGATCACCAGCTGTTGGGTGGTCTGGCTGCTGGACGTTGTTCCTGCTGTATCTGTTGTTGTATCGAGTTGTAATTGCCAGTGCTTGTTGGTGAGTTGTGCTATGGAACTGACATTAGCGATCTGGACGTCGATCAGTGAGTGATCCAACAGCCGGTGGCACAAATCAGCCGGGCTGACCCAGCCAGCCGCAGGGAAGAACAGCCCCCCTTGTTGCTGTGAACTACCAGCCAGCACACTGGCTTGTGCAGCGGATACCGGCTGAATCAAGGATGCTGGGTAATGGAGGCGGTCGAGAAATTTCTGCTGGCGCTGTTGTTCAGCCGCAGACCAGGCCAGTTGCAAGACGCCACAAGCATTCCAGACCCCATCTGCGGACGGCTCAAACAGACGATTCATCCAGCGCAAACTGGTGAGATAAGCGTGCAGATAGAATTCGGTATGGGTCGCCTGGTTGTTGGCTGCGAGTTTGACGTACAGCCCTCCCTGAGGGTTGCCGGAAGCGCCGGTGGCGATACCTGATTGATCGATAACTTGCACCTTGATACCGCGCTCGGCCAGTGCTCTGGCGGTGGTTGCACCTGCCAGCCCGGCACCTACGATGATAACCGCTGCAGCGCTGCTATCAGAGAGGGACATCGGGGTTGGTAATGAGGGCGTCATCCAAGGCTGTGAATTGGCTTCTGGTGGCTGCTCTGGGCCAATACTGGCTTTATAGGTGGCTGCCAACATTTCCCGTTTGCCGTTATAGCCTTTGGGTTTGTAGACGTTAAAGCCTGCCCCTTGCAGCCCTCGGCGCACCACACTGGCGGCGGTAAAGGTCGCCAGTGTGGTCGCGCATGTCAGTTGCGGATGGCGTCGGCTTAGGCGTCGAATCTGCTTGAACAGATCTGGCTGCCACATCTCCGGGTTGTTAGCCGGGGCAAATCCATCCAGATACCAGGCATGTACCGGCCCGGAAAGCTCGGCCAAAGCATCGACAACATCATCCAGTATCAGCGTCAACTGCACTCGCTGCTCCGGCCAGCAAAGACTGTGAAAACCGGTGATGGCGTCGGGATATTGCGTCAGTAATTGTGTGGTCAACTCCGCCAGCTCCGGCCACAGTGCCAGTGCTCTGGAGAGCTGCTGGCGGGATAGCGGGTATTTTTCAATGCTGGTGACATGTAACCAGCAATCATTGTTTGGCTGTTGCTGGAAGGCTTGCCAGGTGGTGAGAAAATTCAGTCCGGTGCCAAACCCGGTTTCAACAATACAAAATGGCCCACGCCAGCTGGCCCAGCGGTGCGGCAGCTGGTTGTGCTGCAGAAAGACGTAGCGACTCTCTGCCAGACCGTCGTGCAAGGAAAAATAAGGATCGTCAAACTGACTGGATACCGGCAGTACGTCGTTTTGCCAGGTGATCTCCGGGGGTGTCAAAGGAGGTAACGGGCCGGGCCGTGAGTGGGTACGGTGCGGCGTATTGTTTGAGCCGTTGCTGCGGGAAGTTGTTTCGGCCACGGGTTTTCCGGGTACTGGGAGCGGGGCGCTGATGGTAGCAAAAACCGGTACTGGCTGGCAGTACCGGATGGTGATGAAAGGATTAGCGAAAGTTACTGAATCTGTTCCACACTGATCAGGATGACGGGCTCTTTGGGTTTGTCGCCCGGCAGCGTTTCAACCTTGCCTATGGCATCAACCACGTCCATGCCAGCGGTGACGCGCCCGAACACGGCGTAACCAAAGTCACGGCTGCCGTGATCCAGAAAGCCGTTGTCTTTCAGGTTGATAAAAAACTGGCTGGTGGCGCTATCGGGATCGCCACGGCGGGCCATGGCAATGCTTCCCCGAACGTTTTTAAGACCGTTTTTGGCTTCATTGGCGATGGGCGGCAAGGTTGCCCGCTGGCGCATATCGGTAGTGTAACCACCACCCTGAATCATAAAATCACCAATGACCCGGTGAAACAGGGTCTGGTTGTAATGACCGCTGGCCACATAAGTAAGAAAGTTGTCCACCGACAACGGCGCCTTGCTGCGATCCAGTACCAGCTCAATGATCCCCATATTGGTGGTCAGGCGAATTGGAACCAAGTCTTCGGTAGTGGGATCTGCCCAGGCGGATGACAACATCAGTGCGGCACTCAGGGCCAGCAGCTGTTTCAGTAAAAAACGGCGGTACATCGGAATATCTCCACAGGGAATGGGCTAAGGCCTGTCGTGTCGCTCCGGCCAAGGTGTGTAGCCGGAGCAACGGGTGTGTTTGGCGGCTATCAGGACCAACCGCTGGTGTGTTTGCGGCCACCTCGCAGGGCGGGCAGTATCAGCCCGGCCAGAATGCCGAGAAAGACCAGACCACCGCCGTAGATCAGGCGATTGAGGTCGCGGTCATCGCGTAATTGCGCGTTTTCTGCACTCATGGCTTCGAGCTGGATTTCCAGCTCCTGATTGCGGGTAGACAGCTTGCGGGCTTTTTCATCCAGGGCCAGTGCGCCGGATGATACTTCGCGGATGCTGCTCAGTTCCTGGGTGGCTTTTTCTGTTTTTTGTTCCAGAGTGCTGCGTTCTGAACGCAAGCCTTTGACTTCGCTTTCCAGCGCTTGCAAGCGTTCGGTGGCGGTTGAAAGTTCAGCGCGGGCTTTTTCCAGCTCGCGGTTGGCCAGCACCAGATGCTCACGGGCGGTCGGCTCGTTGTCGAGGTAGCGGGTCAGAACCCAGCCTTCATTACCCTTGTCGGTACGAACGAGTGAATAACCGGCGTCGGCATTTTCGCCCAGCAGTAGCAGATGCTCGCCACTTTTCAGCGCCTGAATAATCCGGTGCTGGGCGGTGGGGCCGGAGCGCAATTGCAGCCACAGGGTGTCGGTGACATAGCGCTTTTCACCGGAGGATACGGCAACATAGCGATCACCTTCGGCCGTTTGTTCGGCCAGGGCGCCGGTAGTGCCTGTGGCGATGATCAGGCATAAACCCAGTTGCGTTAACAGCTTCACGTCTTACTCCTTGCAGGCTGCCTTATGGCAACACTTTCTTGAACGGTTTTACGATGACCTGCTGATACACACCGGCGTCGATATAGGGGTCGGTATCGGCCCAGCGCTGGGCATCTTGCAGTGAGTTGAATTCGGCAATCACCAGGCTGCCGGTAAATCCTTCGCTGCCGGGATCTTCGCTATCAATGGCAGGATGGGGGCCAGCGACCAGCAGACGACCCTCGGCGGACAGAGTTTGCAGGCGTTTTAAATGCGCAGGACGGGCCGACAGACGTTGATCGAGACTGTTGGCGACGTCCTGGCTGATAATGGCGTACCACATGGTTCAGGGTTCCTCATGGTTCATGTATCGGTATAAAAAGATTGACTGGGCCATGATAAAAACAATAGTCAGCCCCAGTAGGCCAAATAACTTGAAGTTTACCCAAATATCTTCAGAAAAGTTGTAGGCAACAACCAGATTGGCAATCCCGCTCAGCAGGAAAAAGGCAACCCAGGCGTAATTCAACTGTATCCAAACTGACACGGGCAGGGTCAGGTTCTGCCCCATCATCCGCTGCAGCAGCGTGGTGCCGGTGACCCAGTAGGTGCCGAGAAAGGCAGCGGCAAACAACCAGTTAACGACGGTGGGTTTCCATTGGATAAAGGTTTTATCTTGCAGAATGACCGTGGCACCGCCCATCACGACAACCAGCGCCAGCGTGACCAGATGCATGTTCTCGACCTTGCCGGTGCTCAGGCGGGTGTAGAGAATCTGCAGAATCGTTGCCGGGATCAATACGGCGGTGGCCAGCACAATCGGTTCCATAGCGTGTAGCGAGGCCTGCTGGTTGGCATTCAACCAGGGCGATACCCACTCAATCAGTTCCGGTGCGAACTTGTAGGTCAGAAAAAAAACAACGATCGGTAAAAAATCCAAGAGTAACTTCATTCGCTTCGCATTCTATGTCCTATTACAATGGGGCGATTATGGCTGAACCTACCAAGAGCGTCCACGTGAACTCAGAGATCGATTTACACTGCCACAGTAATGCGTCCGACGGCCACTTTCCGCCGGATGAACTGGTACGCCTTGCTGCCGGGCGTGGTATCAAAACCCTGGCGATCACAGACCATGATACGGTAGACGGGTTCCGCCGCGGCCGGAATACGGCAGCAGAGCTGGGGATCCGGCTGATACCGGGGATTGAATTGTCTACGGTCTGGAGCGGTGTATCGGTTCATATTGTTGGACTCGGTTTTGATCCGGACGCCGCTGTGATGCAACAGGCCGAGCAGCATCAGAGCTCGGTGCGGGCGGCGCGGGCGGAAATTATTGCAGCACGGCTGGCGAAAAAACTGCGTTGTGACATACCGCTGGCAGAAGTGATCGCTTTCGGCAATACCAGCGCAGACCAGCTGGGGCGTCCCCATTTCGCCAAATACCTGGTTGAAAAGGGCCTGGTGCCCAGTATCCAGCACGCGTTCAGCAAATTGCTGGGCGCTGGCAAAATAGGGGATGTCAAAAGCGGCTGGCCGGAAATGACCACGGCGGTTGAATGGATTGTGGCTGCCGGAGGCACGCCGGTGCTGGCCCATGCTCACCTTTATAATATGACCCGCACCAAGCTGCGCAGCTGCATCCGTGATTTTGCTGCTGCAGGTGGCAAGGCGCTGGAAGTGAGTTACGGCAAGATGGACGGCAACCAGTCAGGCCAGATGGCGGCGTTGGCGCGGGAGTTTAATATGCTCGGATCTTGCGGCAGTGATTACCATGGCCCGAATCGTTTTGGCCTGGAACTGGGCGTAATGCCGACGTTTCCATCGCTGATTACGCCGGTATGGCAACAGTGGCAGGTGTCTACCCCAGCGTAATTCGTCGTCATATGCCTGAAAGTCACGTATTCGTTGGCCATATTGGCTAGCAAGGCAGTTGTTGTGTTGCCAATGGCAACAGTTTGAATGTTACAGGAGCTCATGTGAGCCAGTTTTTACAGATACATCCGGAAAACCCCCAGGCCCGGCTGATTAATCAGGCGGTCGAGATACTGCGCAAGGGAGGAGTAGGGGTTATACCTACGGACTGCTCCTACGCGCTGGCCTGTCGTATTGGTGATAAAAAAGCCACCGAAGTGATTCAGCGTCTGCGCCAACTGGGACCAAAGCACAATTTTACCCTGCTGTGTCGGGATTTTTCCGAGCTGGCAACGTTTGCCAAGGTTGATAACAGCCAGTATCGACTGCTCAAAGCCCATACGCCGGGTGCTTTCACATTTATTTTGCCGGCTACTCGCGAAGTGCCGCGATTGTTGATGCACCCGAAAAAACGCACCATTGGCATTCGGGTGCCTGACAACGCCATCGCCATGGCGTTACTGGATGCCATGAACGAGCCGCTGATGACCAGTTCGCTGATTATGCCGGGCGATGACATGCCGTTATCCGATCCCTACGACATTCGTCAAACGCTGGAAAACCAGCTCGATCTGATTATTGATGGCGGTTACTGCGGTTTTGAAGCCACGACTGTGATTGATATGACCGAAGAGGTGCCAGAGCTGGTTCGGCAGGGCGTTGGTGACGCATCGGATATCCTCGGCTAGGAGCCTGTCGGGCTTGGGCGATGGTCGTGAGGAAAAGTCTGATGTAGTCGTTTTTGCGTGAATTTGAGGTGAATAGTGGTTCTATTTAGCCAAGGTTTGTTCAAAAAAAGCCAAATCCCGCTTTTCCGTTGTGGTACAGCGCTAAGTCCGACGGGCGTCTGGTACCGGGCTGGCAGTCGGGCATAAAACCGGTATGATGCGCGTTTTGTTGTTTCGCCAGCCTGGATGATTTGTATGACTCAAGACACCTCGAATGTCACCGCGCAAGCCAGCGGCCCCAAACGGGTGCTGACCGGTATCACCACCACCGGAACCCCTCACCTGGGGAACTACGTCGGTGCCATTCGTCCGGCAATTGAGGCCAGCAGGGAAGACGCCAACGAATCCTTCTATTTCCTGGCGGATTACCATGCCCTGATCAAGTGCCAGGATCCGGCTGCGGTGCAGCAGTCCACCAAAGAAATTGCTGCTACCTGGTTGGCGTTGGGGCTGGATACCAGCAAAGCCGTTTTTTATCGTCAATCGAATATTCCCCAGATCACCGAGCTGTGCTGGATTCTTAGCTGTATTTGCGCCAAGGGGCTGATGAATCGGGCGCACGCCTATAAGGCATCTGTAGATGCCAATATGGCGGAAGGTGAAGATGCCGACAAGGCCATCACCATGGGGCTGTTCAGTTACCCGGTATTGATGGCGGCGGATATCCTGATGTTTGGCGCCTCTCATGTACCCGTGGGCAAGGATCAGATTCAGCATGTCGAAATGGCCCGCGATATGGCACAGCGCTTTAATCATATCTACGGCAACCATTCATCGATCCTGACCCTGCCAGACTATGTGGTGGATGAGCATGTGGCAGTGCTGCAAGGTCTCGACGGCCGTAAGATGAGCAAAAGCTATGGCAATACCATTCCGCTCTTTTTGCCTGAAAAACAGCTGAAAAAACACATCAACAAGATCAAGACCAACCTGCTGGAACCGGGTGAAGCCAAAGATCCGGACAGCTCCACGGTCTTCCAGATCTGGCAGGCTTTTGCCACCGCTGACCAAACCGCCGCCATGCGTCAGGCGTTTGCTGAAGGTATTGCCTGGGGCGAAGCCAAGAAACAGCTGTTTGAGCTGATTAATGCGGAATTGGCCGAAGCGCGTGAACGTTATCATGATCTGATGGAGCGTCCGCAGGATATCGAAGAACAACTTCAGGCTGGTGCTGCCAAGGCCCGTGCCATTAGCGAACCACTGATGGCAGAGGTGCGACAGGCGGTGGGTATCGCCCGGTTGTTGTGAACGCCCATCCAGTGAGGCGGGTCATCGGTACGGATTGTCTCCGGCGTCTGACGCCGGAATACCCCGAACGGCTGGATCAATACAAGAGGGACGTTATTTGAGCTCCGTGGATTCCCAGCGGCGGGTGGTGTCTGGCATGCGTCCGACAGGCCGGTTGCATCTCGGTCATTATCATGGCGTGTTAAAAAATTGGGTGCGCCTGCAGCACGAGTACGAGTGCTTTTTCTTTGTCGCCGACTGGCATGCCATGACGACGGAATACGAACACCCTCAGTCGCTGTCGGCCAATGTCTGGGACATGCTGATCGATTGGCTGGCCGTCGGGATTAATCCGGGTTCGGCTACCTTGTTCATTCAGAGCAAGGTGCCGGAGCAGGCAGAATTGCACCTGCTGCTGTCGATGTTGACGCCCCAGAGCTGGCTGGAACGAGTGCCCAGCTATAAAGACAAGCAGTCGTTACTGCGGGAATCGGAAGGATTGACTTACGGTCTGCTCGGATACCCCCTGCTGCAAGCGGCGGATATTCTCACCTATCGTGCTGGCCTGGTGCCGGTAGGTGCAGATCAGGTTGCCCATATTGAAATGGCACGCGAGCTGGCCCGACGCTTTAATCACTTGTATGGCCGCGAAGCTGGCTTCGAGGATAATGCCCGGCTGGCGTTAAAAAAACTCGGCAAAAAAACCGGTAAATTGTACAAGGAATTACGCAAGGATTTTTTATCCCAGGGTAATGGTGATGCCTTGCTGACGGCCCAGGCACTGGTGCGTGAGCAGGCCAGTCTGACCCTGGCAGATCAGGAGCGGCTGATCGGTTATCTGGAAGGCATTGGCCGCTCGATCTTGCCTGAACCGCAGGTCATGCTGGCACCGATGGCCAAAATGCCGGGTCTGGATGGGGAAAAAATGTCCAATTCCAGCGCCAATACCATTCCGCTGCGAGCCGAGCCTGATGAGGTCAGCCAGCAAATACGTACGATGCGCACCGATCCTGCGCGAGTGAGACTGAGTGATCCCGGTAATCCGGATGTCTGCCCGGTATGGCAGTTTCACCGGGTCTATTCGGATGATGCCATACAGCAGCGCGTCCAGAGTGCTTGCCGGGGTGGGCAATGGGGTTGTCTGGAGTGCAAGCAGCCGGTGATTGATGCGATAGTGGCGGAACAGGAGCCGATCCGTGCCCGTGCCTTTCAGTACCAACAAGAGCCGGATTTACTGCGCAGTCTGATTGCCGATGGCACTGACAAGGCGCGCGATGCCGCTCGTGCAACGCTGGATGAGTTACGTGAGGCGATGGGTCTGAGCTACCGCTAAGCGGCGATCGATAATCTAGCGCTGTTGCTCTGACTGGATTGCGATAGCTGTATTAAAAATGCTCTCCGGTTGCTCATTTATCACGTATAAACTGCGCTTTTGGGCTTATTTTGGCCTTGTACTCACGGCCATGAAACGTGTTGCAATAACCTGTCAGGAGCGGCTGTGAAACCTTTGCAGGACAACGTATTGCCAGCGTCTGCCAATGCCGTCGCATCAACCACTCCGGGTCAGCGTGACATGCCCTTTGCCTTGGTGCAGGGGCAGCCGTTCACCCAGTTGCCGCTGGATTTATACATACCGCCAGATGCACTGGAGGTTTTCCTTGAGCAGTTTGAAGGGCCACTGGATCTGTTGCTGTATCTGATTCGCAAGCAGAATCTCGATATTCTTGACGTCAACGTGGCGGATATCGTCGACCAGTATTTGCGTTACATCGATATGATGCAAACCATGCAGCTGGAATTGGCTGGCGAATACTTGGTCATGGCCGCCATGTTGGCAGAGATCAAAAGCCGGATGTTGTTGCCGCGTCTCCGCGACAGCG
The DNA here is from genome assembly GCF_041222825.1 of Candidatus Thalassolituus haligoni. Classification (NCBI taxonomy): domain Bacteria; kingdom Pseudomonadati; phylum Pseudomonadota; class Gammaproteobacteria; order Oceanospirillales; family Oceanospirillaceae; genus Thalassolituus; species Candidatus Thalassolituus haligoni. The sequence goes on along the minus strand of NZ_CP139482.1, from coordinate 2,955,679 downwards.
ACAGCGATGAGGAAGAAGACCCCCGTGCCGAGCTGATCCGGCGTTTGCAGCAGTACGAACGCTTCAAAACAGCGGCTGAAGACCTCGATGCGCTGCCGCGTATGGAGCGCGATTGGCAGCAGGCCAGTCTGAAGGTTGACCAGCCGACGCTGAAGCGTTTGCATCCAGAAGTGGATCTGCGCGAATTGATGCTGGCGTATGCGGATGTTTTGCGGCGGGTTGATCGAACCGAGCATCATGAGGTTCAGCGTGAGCAACTGTCGACGCGGGAACGAATGAGCCAGGTGCTGGAACGGTTGAGCGGCAATGATTTTATCGTTTTTATTCACCTGTTCGATCCGGCAGAAGGTCGTTTGGGGGTCGTGGTAACGTTTTTGGCCGTGCTTGAACTGGTCAAGGAAAAACTGGTTGAATTGGTGCAACAGCAGCAATTTGGCCCGATCCATGTCCGTATAAAGCCATCCAGCGGAGCATATGCCGACGATGAGTGAAGCTGGCAGCGATTCATACCGGCTAACGGGTGCTGGCCATGGCCTGACGCCAGCGCAGTTGGCGTCTGTGCTGGAAGCCGCGATGCTGGTGCATGCCGCGCCAATGTCACTGGAGCGGATGGCCAGTTTGTTTGATGAACAGCGTAAACCACTCAACTCCGAACTGCGGGCAGCACTTGAGCTGCTGGACAGCCAGCTGCAGGGTCGGGGGATAGAACTGGTCAGGGTCGCCAGCGGTTATCGTTTGCAAGTGCGTCAGCACACCATGCCCTGGGTGAGCCGGTTGTGGGAAGAACGGCCACCGCGTTACACCCGCGCATTGCTGGAAACCCTGGTGCTGATCGCCTATCGTCAGCCCGTTAGCCGTGGTGATATTGAAGATGTGCGGGGGGTTGTGGTCAGTTCCAGTATTATCAAAACATTATTGGAGCGTGAATGGATCAAAGTGGTTGGCCATCGTGATGTACCTGGCCGACCAGCCCTGTTCGCCACCACGGCAGAATTTCTCGATTATTTTGGCCTCAGCAGTCTCGATCAGCTACCGTCATTGATGGCAATACGGGAACTGGATGATGCCAATCGCAAGCTGGCATTGGGCGATGATGCCGAAGCCAAACGTCGTCCTGATGACGATTATACATTTACCCGAGATGAAGACGTCGCCAGGCGTGGAGCAGATGTGCTGGATGCCACTGCCGATGATCTGGCGCAGGCCGACGTGCTGGTGGCCAAGGTCGAACAGAATCTGTTTGCCCGTAATGAAGAAGACCCGCACGGCGGTAGCAAGGTAAAACAAGGTAGCAATACAGAGGGCGGCCCGGCCCGGAAGCAGCTCGGCGATTTGATCGACCGTCTGCAGCAATCAGAACACCGGGACGCTTCCCAGACATCTGCAACCTCAGCGGCATCGGAACACGATGCAGAGGATGCCCGGAAACAAGATAACCAGTCATGAAAGAACGTATACAGAAAATCCTCGCCGTCAGTGCCGTTGCCAGCTCGCGTCGTGAAGCCGAACGCTGGATTGCCGAAGGCCGTGTCGGCCTGAATGGCAAAACCGCAGTATTGGGTGATCGTGCCGACAAACACGATGACGTGCGCCTCGATGGTCGTCCAATCAAACTGGATGATATTGGTCGTGACCGTCGCGTGCTGGCGTACAACAAGCCGGTCGGTGAAGTATGTAGCCGCACGGATCCAGACAAGCGTCCAACCGTCTTTGAGCATTTGCCCAAGACCAAAGGTGAGCGCTGGATCAACGTGGGCCGCCTGGATATTAACACCAGTGGTTTATTGCTGTTTACCACGGATGGTGAGTTGGCCAACCGACTGATGCATCCATCGACCGGTGTTGACCGCGAATATGCGGTACGGGTACGTGGTGACGTTGACGAAGCCATGATTACCCGTTTGAAAGAAGGCGTGCTGCTGGATGATGGCATGGCCAAGTTCGCCGATGTGAAGTACTTCGATGGCGAAGGTCAGAACAAGTGGTTTCACGTTGTGCTGATGGAAGGGCGTAACCGCGAGGTTCGACGCCTGTGGGAAAGCCAGGGTATTGAAGTCAGTCGTCTTAAACGCGTACGTTACGGCTGTATTTTTCTGCCATCCAATATTCCGGTCGGAACCTGGGTCGAGTTGGGGCAGCGCGAATTGAATGACTTGTCGGATTCGGTGGGTCTGGAACGCAAGCGTATACGCCGTCTGATCGGGAAGGAGAAAGAGCAGTTCCAGCGCCATCAGAAGCGCCAGAAAATTCGTCAGCAAGCCAGCGCTCGCCCCAAGCGTCACAGCCCTGACGCCTGAATGCGGTATAGAAGAAGAGCGCTACTGGCGCTTTTCTTCTATCAGCCCCTGTGACAGAGCGGCTTCTCCTATCACACGGTTTCGACCCTGGTTCTTGGCGGTGTAGAGCGCCAGATCTGCCCGGTGAATCAGGCTTTGACGCGAGTCGGATGCGGTCAGGCTGGCACAGCCAATACTGGCGGTTGCGGTCATGGTGGTTGTCTTAGTCGCAGGTATCAGCAGTTTGCTGATGGTTTCGCGAATGCGATCGGCGACAATCAAGGCGTCTGCCTGACTGGCGTTACTCAGTAATACCAGAAATTCTTCTCCACCATAACGGAAACAAAGGTCGGTCTGGCGCATACAGTCCGTGATGGCTTGTACGGTTTCTTTTAACACGGCATCACCGCTGCTGTGGCCGTGTTGATCGTTAATGCTTTTGAATTTGTCCAGGTCGAGCATGAGCAGTGACAGCTGTTGTGCATGGCGACGGCTCAGCTCTATTTCCCGATCGAGTGTCCGATCCAGTGCCACCCGGTTGCCAGCTCCGGTCAGAGGGTCCCTGAATGACGCATCCAATGCTTCCCGGTAAAGCAGGGCGTTACGCAGGGGATGCAGCAGCGTGCTAAGCAATCCCTCAATGTTGGCCAGTTCATACTCGCGAAAACGACTGGAGCGGAAGAAAACCAGTTCGCCGAGCTTGTCACCGTGGTTACTGAGTTCATAGTTAACGCTGTGGGCACTGGTTCTCCCCTGACAAACCACAATCTGCCGGTCACGTACCCGATAGCTGATGCCGTCGACAGATACGCTGCTTTGTATATTCTTGAAAAAAATTTCAATCAGCAGCGGCAGCTCGAGGGTGCTCTGGAGTTTGCCGGTGAGCCGGAATAGTACGTCGGGCCGAATATCGGGCTTGAGTGCCAGTTCGCCAAAGGGGGCGATTGCTTTGCCGACCTGGCCACTGCTCTGTAATGGGGTCACCAGTCGCTACCTCTTGCCGGTTGATTATTAAGATGAGAGGTATTTAGCGAATTTCATGCCATTGTTTGTTTTTTATAAAACTCTATTAAATTCAATGCATTATATTAATTTTCTGATTTCAGGCGGCAATAATTACGGCAGAGCGGCAAGGATTGCCGGAAGAGGACGCATATTTTCTGGCGTTTGCCTTGAAAGTTTTGTCAATATTTTGTCAGGAGTCGGACGTTCTCGTTCCACGGCGCTGCGGGGAATGCAGTTGCGGGTTCGGCTCCACGCCAGAGCACGGGAGCCAGTCATTGAACGGTTGCAGCAAGGCCCAAACGAGCGTTAGTCAATCAGAAAAGCGTTCTCCCCCTGGGCATCCAGGCTTTGACCATGAATACCGATAGCTGCTGGACTCATCAGATGCAAGTACAGCGGCATGATGGCGCTGGGCGCTGTGACATTGGCCGGGTTTTCTACCGGGTAGGCTGCGGCTCGCATGGTGGTGCGGGTGGCTCCGGGATTGATGGCATTAACGCGGATGTTACTGGTGTTTTCCAGTTCCTGCGCCAATACCTGCATCAGCCCTTCGGTTGCAAATTTGGAAACAGAATAGGCACCCCAGTAGGCGCGACCGGTGCGACCAACACTGCTGCTGGTAAACAGGATCGAGGCATCCGCTGCGGCCTTGTGTAATAGCGGCAGCAGGTGTTTGATCAGTAGAAATTGGCCGTTGACGTTAATCTGCATCACCTTCAGCCAGGTGTCAGCGTGGTAGTTATCAATCGGGGTGCGCTGGCCGAGCACCCCGGCATTCAGTAACAGGCCATCCAGATGACCAAAATGCTCCTCGATCAATTGCGCCAGCTGTTGATAGGGTGTTTCTTCGCTGGTTTCAAGGTCGAAGGGCAGTACTGCCGCCTGCGGCAGCTGCTCTGCTTCAATCAGGTCGTAGGTGTCGTTGAGTGCTTCCTGGGTGCGTCCCAGTAACAGTACGGTGGCACCGGCACGGGCGTAGGTCAGCGCAGCTTCGCGGCCGATGCCGTAGCCCGCACCGGTTACCATAATGGTGCGACCTTGCAGGGGTTGTGTTGCGGTCATTCGAAAATCCTTGGTCTGATGAGTCGGATCAGTGCGTACGTTGATTAGCCGATAGAGCTGATCCAGGCACTGGTGGTCGGATTCTTACGCCCGTTAGCGTGATAATGGTTGCTGGCCAAGCAGGGTGATCAGTTCATCCGGGGTATTGATGCAGGCGTCGGCTTGCCAGCGCTGCGGATCATCATGATCCTCTATATAACCAAACAGGGCGGCGATGGTTGGCATGCCAGCCGCCTTGCCCGCTTGTATGTCACGGAGGTGATCGCCGACGTACCAGCAGGCCTCTGGTTTTAGGCCGAGTCGGGTGGCGGCTAATAGCAGACTTGCCGGATCAGGCTTGGCCAGGCTGACGTCTTCGGGGCACACCAATACTGGCGTTTCAAGCGCCAGCTTTTCCAGTAAGGGTTCGGCAAAACGGCGCGGTTTGTTGGTGACGATACCCCACTGCACGCCCAGTAATTGTAATTCGTCCAGGACGGCGCTGAAGCCAGGGAACAGGGCGCTGGCACTGGCGAGGTAGTCACCGTAGCGGCTCAGCAGCTGCTCGCGGTAGTCACCAAATTCAGGATGATCGCGGCTGACCTCCCAGGTTATTTCGGTCAAGGCTGCACCGCCATTGCTGACTTGCTGGCGGATGGTGGCGGTTGCCAGCGGCGCTTTACCCAGTTCCTGGCGTAGCGAGTTGACGACACCAAAAAAATCGGGCGCGCTATCGAGTAATGTGCCATCCAGGTCAAACAGGATGGCGTGCGGGTAGGGTTGGCTCATGCGTCGTCCTGTGGTGGGCGGGTAGTGGCGAGCAGGTAGTTTACGCTGACGTCCTGGTCGTTCAATTTGTAACTCTTGAACAACGGATTGTAGGTCATGCCGGTGATGTGGTCGGCCTGCAGGCCTGCCTGGCGACACCAGCGGGTCAGTTCACTCGGTTTGATGAACTTGCTGTAATCATGAGTTCCTGCGGGCAGCATTTTCAGCAGGTATTCAGCACCGAGAATGGCCATGCCATAGGCTTTGGGGTTGCGGTTGAGGGTCGAAAAAAACACCTTGCCCCCAGGTTTTACCAGTGTTGCGCAAGCACGGATGATGGATGCCGGGTCGGGTACGTGTTCGAGCATTTCGAGACAGGTGACGACGTCGAAACTGGCGGGTTGCTGTGCTGCCAGCGTTTCGACGGCAATACGCTGGTAGTTGATGCTGACGCCGGATTCGAGGGCGTGCAGACGGGCGACATTCAGCGGAGCGTCGCCCATGTCGATACCGGTAACACTGGCACCTCGCTGGGCCATGGCTTCGCTCAGCAGGCCACCGCCGCAACCAACATCCAGCACGTTTTTGCCTGCCAGTTCAGCGGCTTGATCGATGTAATTGCAGCGTAACGGATTGATGTCGTGCAAGGGCTTGAATTCGCTCTCCGGGTCCCACCAGCGGCTGGCCAGGGCTTCAAACTTGGCGATTTCGGCAGGGTCGACGTTCGGCGTGCTGTGTTCGGTCATAGTGATTTCCTGTTGTCCCGTCGGGATCTCGGGTTAATTCGGGCGAATACGCTGACACCATTGCCTGGCAGTGGCGGTCAGTCTGTCGACGTCAATGTGGGTCAATTCTGCTTCACTCAGCAGTGCCTTGCCTGCCACCCAGACGTGGCTGGTGTAACGGCTGCTGTCGGTATAGACCAGTTGCGAGATGGGATCGTAAAGGGGTTGTTGGGGTAATTGCGACAGATCGACGGCCTGTAAGTCTGCCCATTTGCCGATTTCGACTGAGCCGGTGTACTGGTCAATCCCCAGGGCTTGCGCGCTGCCCAGCGTGGCCATATGCAGCGCCTGCAAGGCAGGAACCACTGCGGCATCTGCTGCTACGGCCTTGGCCAGCATGGCGGCGGTTTTCATTTCTGCCTGCAGATTGAGATCGTTGTTGCTGGCGGCGCCGTCAGTGCCGAGGCCCAGCGGGATTCCGGCTGCCAATAGTCGTGCGGTTGGGCAAAAACCACTGGCCAGCTTGAGATTGGATTCCGGGCAGTGGATAACGCTGGCACGACTTTGTTTGATCAGGTCGAGATCGCTGTCGTTAATCTGGGTCATGTGCACACAACTGACATCCTTGCTCAGGAAACCCAGATCGAACAGGCGTTCGATAGGGCGCTTGCCCAGTTGCTCGAGGCTGTCCTGAACTTCAAAGGCGGTTTCGTGCAAATGAATTTGCACCGGCAGCTGCAGTTCGTCGGCGATGATCCGAATCTGCCGTAACGGCGCATCAGAAACCGTATAGGGAGCATGAGGGCCTAGCCCCAGCGTGACCAGATCGTGGTGCTGGTACTGGTCGCGCACTGCCAGGGCTTTCTGGATGTATTCGTCGGCGTTGCTGGCGTAATTGGTGGGGAAGTCCAGAATCGGCGTAAAGCTGACGTGACGCATGCCCGCGGCCAGTGAGGCGTCAATGGCGTCCTGCGGATAAAAGTACATGTCAGCAAAGGTGGTGGTGCCGGAGCGGATCATTTCAGCAATCGCCAGTTCTGTGCCCTGACGCACAAACTCGCTGCTGACCCATTGTGCTTCTGCTGGCCAGATGTGGTGTTGCAGCCAGTTCATCAGTGGCAGGTCATCGGCCAAGCCACGGAACAGGGACATGGCAGCGTGGCCGTGGGCGTTGATGTAGCCGGGTAACAGCGCGTGATGAGGCAGTTCGATGGTTTGCCGGGCGCTGCGTTCGGACGATGACGGCTCGATGGCTTCGATGCGGCCATTGGTCACAAAAACCGACGCATGGTCGATGATCGGTTTGTTGCCGTCCATTGGCACCAGCCAACGGGCGTTGAGGCGCAGATCTGCAGCCATGAAAAGTCCTCATTTGATTGAGAGTGGGAATCGCCGCCAGCGAGTGGCGGGTGCTGGGGCGATTATATCCATCGTTCGGGGGTGTTCGCGACTGCAGACTTGACGAGTACGCAAGATTGGGATTCAAAAATGCGGTTTGGGCGGCCGTCAAGGGCAATGGAGCGCTTTTGTCTGAAAAGATGTCCGCTGCCGGACATTTTGTCCAGCGTGGGCTTGTGGTTGTTCTGAGACGCTTCTGGCAGGGAGTGTACTAGGTTATCAGTGCTTTTATGGTATGCTACGCGCTTTGTTTTGCGGTACTGGATGGACTCGGCTTTACAGCGGTCAGCACAGTGCGGCAAGGGTACTGATTCTGGTCTGGCAGTCGTTGTTTCGGGTGTCCGTTCAATCGTACCGCCACTTCAGTAAATGCAGTCAAGTGAATGCCATCGCCACGGTATGTGGCCAAGCGATACAGCACGGATCTTAATAGTCTATGGGTGAGTTAGCCAAAGAAGTTCTCCCGATTAACATCGAAGATGAATTGCAACAATCGTACCTCGACTACGCCATGAGCGTGATTGTCGGACGGGCGTTGCCGGATGTTCGGGATGGTCTCAAACCGGTTCATCGTCGCGTCTTGCATGCGATGAATGTACTGAACAACGACTGGAACAAGCCATACAAAAAATCTGCCCGTGTGGTCGGTGACGTGATTGGTAAATACCACCCCCACGGTGACTCTGCTGTTTACGACACCATTGTGCGTATGGCCCAGGATTTCTCCATGCGCTATACGCTGGTGGATGGTCAGGGCAACTTCGGCTCCGTTGACGGTGACTCGGCAGCGGCCATGCGTTATACCGAAATTCGCATGGACAAGATCAGCCATGACATGCTGGCCGATATTGAGAAAGAAACCGTCGACTGGGTGCCCAACTACGATGGCACTGAGCAAATTCCGGCAGTCTTGCCTACTCGTGTACCAAACTTGCTGGTAAATGGTTCGTCCGGTATTGCCGTCGGTATGGCGACCAATATTCCGCCGCACAACCTGACCGAAGTTCTGACCGGTTGTTTGGCGTTGATTGACAATCCGGATCTCGATATTGATGCGCTGATGGAATTTATTCCGGGCCCGGATTTCCCCACCGGCGCCTTTATTAACGGCCGTGATGGTATTGTCGAAGCCTATCGTACCGGTCGTGGCCGTATTTACCTGCGCGCCCGTCATCACTTCGAAACCGACGAAAAAAACGGCAAGGTCAGCATCATCTTCACCGAGATTCCCTATCAGGTGAACAAGGCCCGTCTGATTGAAAAAATCGCCGAGCTGGTCAAAGAAAAGAAACTTGAAGGTATCACCGAGCTGCGTGATGAGTCCGACAAGGACGGTATGCGCATTGTGATTGAGCTGCGCCGTGGCGAAATGCCGGAAGTGGTGCTGAACAACTTGTTCGCCCAGACCCAGTTGCAAGGTGTGTTTGGTATTAACGTGGTGGCACTGGTCGATGGCCAGCCCCGCACGCTGAACCTGAAGCAGTTGCTGGAAGCCTTCGTCAAGCACCGCCGCGAAGTGGTTACCCGTCGCACCATTTTTGATTTGCGCAAGGCGCGTGAACGTGGCCATTTGCTCGAAGGCCTGGCACTGGCACTGGCAAATATTGATCCGGTGATCCAGCTGATCAAGGAATCAACCAATGCGGCCGAAGCCAAAGAAAAACTGATCGCTACCGCTTGGGATCCAGGTGATGTGCTGGATATGCTGGAGCGTGCCGGTGAAGACGCCTGTCGTCCGGACGATCTGCCAGAAGAATTTGGTTTCCGGGCTGGCAAGTATCATCTGTCACCGGCACAGGCGCAGGCCATTCTTGATCTGCGCTTGCAGAAACTGACCGGCCTTGAGCATGAAAAACTGATCGAAGAATACCAGCAAAAACTCGAAGAAATCGCCGAGTATCTGGAAATTCTCGGCAGTGCAGAGCGTTTGATGACCGTGATTCGTGAGGAGCTGGAAGCCATTCGCGCAGAGTATGGCGATGGCCGCAAAACCGAAATCATGGTGGTGAAACGTGATCTGAGCATGGCGGATCTGATTCCTGAAGAAGATCTGGTGCTGACGTTGTCGCACAGCGGCTATGCCAAGACTCAGCCGATTGATGCCTATCAGGCTCAGAAGCGTGGCGGCAAGGGTCGCTCGGCGACATCGGTCAAAGATGAAGACTTTATCGAACATCTGTTAGTGGTGAACAGCCATGATACGGTGTTGTGTTTTACTGATGCGGGCAAGGTCTATTGGCTGACGGTGTACGATATTCCGCAGGCCAGCCGTAACGCCAAGGGCCGTCCGATTGTGAACGTCCTGGCGCTGGATGAAGGCGAACGCATTACCGCGATTCTGCCGGTGGTTGAGTACCGCGAAGACAATTACGTCTTTATGGCGACGGCGCGGGGGACGGTGAAGAAAACCTCGCTTGACCAGTTTTCCCGTCCGCGCTCCAGCGGTCTGATCGCGTGTGAGCTGGACGAAGGTGATCATCTGGTGGGTGTTGCCATTACCGATGGCTCACGCGATATTATGCTGCTTTCTGACGCGGGCAAGGCGGTTCGTTTCTATGAAGGCCAGGACAGTGAAGGCAAGGGCGGCGTTCGGCCGATGGGCCGCACTGCTCGTGGCGTGCGGGGTATTACCCTGGGTCAGGGTCAGGTGGTGATCGCGCTGATTATTCCACAGGAAAACGGTGCCATTCTGACCGCCTCGGAACGCGGCTTTGGCAAGCGCACCGAAGTGACCGAGTTCCCGACCAAGGGACGCGGTACGCAAGGGGTCATTGCCATGGTCACGAATGACCGTAATGGTCGCATGGTGGGTGCCGTACAGGTGTTCGATGGCGAGGAAGTGATGCTGATCAGTGATCAGGGCACCCTGGTGCGGACACATGTTAACGAAGTATCACTGCTGGGCCGTAACACCCAGGGCGTTACCCTGATTCGCGTCAGCGACAAGGAAAAACTGGTTGGCCTGGAACGTATCTGTGATCCTGAAGACGACGAAGCCGTACTGGCTGCGCTGGCCGAAGGCGATGATACTGTCGTCAGTGGCGCTAGTGCGGATACCCCTGCAGCGGAAGCGGACAGCAGTGGCAGTGATGACCTTGACGACGACGGCGTCAGTACTGACACGGATGGCACAGAAGCAAACGACACCGAAGACAATGGCGACGACGTGGAATAAAAGCTGCGTTCGTCTGGATGGGGCGCTCCGGCGCCTGTAATACAGAGCAATCAATCTGATGAACCGAGTGTTTAACTTTTGTGCCGGCCCGGCAGCGCTGCCCACCGCGGTGCTGGAACGAGCGGGCCTGGAATTGGCAGACTGGCACGGCAAGGGCCTGTCTATTATGGAAATGAGTCACCGCAGCGCTGATTTTGTGGCGGTGGCAGAAAAAGCCGAACAGGATCTGCGCGACCTGATGGCCATTCCTGACAACTATAAAGTGTTGTTTATGCAGGGGGGGGCCAGCAGTCAGTTCGCCATGATCCCGCTGAATCTGGCGAATGGCAGTGGCAAGGTCGATCAGATTGTGACGGGTCAGTGGTCGAAAAAAGCCCTGGCAGAGGGCCGACGCTTTGCCGATGTGCGGGTCATTGCTAATACCGAAGACAATCATTTTACCTCGGCCCCAGCACAGTCGGAGCTGGCATTAAACGCCGATGCCGATTACGTCCACTATTGCCCTAATGAAACGATTGGTGGTGTGGCGTTTGATTATATTCCCGCTACCGGGGATGTGCCGCTGGTGGCTGACCTGTCATCGGCGATTCTGTCTGATGCGCTGGATGTCAGTCGCTTCGGCATGATTTACGCAGGTGCACAGAAAAATATTGGCCCGGCGGGCCTGTGTGTAGTGATTATTCGTGACGACCTGTTGGGCAAGGCTCAGGCGGCAACTCCTACCATGTTTGATTACAAGGTGTGTGCGGATCACGGCTCCATGTATAACACGCCACCGACCTACAGCTGGTATCTGGCTGGCCTGGTGTTCGAGTGGCTGAAAGAACAGGGTGGGGTTGCGGCGATCGCGGCAGCCAATCATCGCAAGGCATCTCATCTGTATCAATTTATTGATGGCCATGATTTTTATGCCAATCCGGTTGCCATCAATAACCGTTCAATCATGAACGTGCCGTTTACCTTGGCTGACAGTCGTCTGGACAAGCTCTTTTTGCAGCAGAGCGAAGCCGCCGGATTACTGAATCTGGCCGGACACCGCAGTGTGGGCGGCATGCGCGCCAGTATTTATAATGCGGTCTCCGAAGTTGCGGTTGTGGCCCTGACTGATTTTATGACCGACTTTGCCCGTCGCCACGGTTAAGCTCGTGCACTGGCCCGTCTGTCGGGCCAGTGATTCCATTCCAGACTAACGAAGCAAGGCAACTCATGAGTGAAGCCCAGGAACTCGAACAACTGCGTCAGTCGATCGACTCTATCGACCGGCAAATTCAGGAGTTGATCAATCAGCGTGCCTGTTGTGCCAGGCAGGTTGCAGAAGTGAAAGAGAAATATGCTGCACCGGGTGAAACCGTGGTGTTTTATCGCCCGGAGCGGGAAGCACAGGTACTGCGTAATGTGATGGCGCGGAATACCGGCCCCTTGCCCAACGAAAGCATGGCGCGACTGTTTCGTGAAATCATGTCCCAGTGTCTGGCACTGGAAGAGCCGCTCAATGTTGCTTTTCTCGGCCCGGAAGGCACCTTTACCCAGCAGGCAGCAGTCAAGCATTTTGGCCATGCCGTGTGCTGTCACAGTCAGGTGTCGATTGCCGATGTGTTCCGCGAAGTGGAAAGTGGAGCCGCTAATTTTGGCGTTGTACCGGTAGAAAATTCCACAGAGGGCGTAGTGACTCATACCCTCGACAGTTTTTTTGATTCCAGCTTGCAGGTCTGCGGCGAAGTGACATTGCGCATCCATCATCATTTGATGCGCAAAGATCCCGAGCAGCCGATTGAACGGATATATTCCCATGCCCAGTCGCTGGGACAATGTCGTCGTTGGCTCGATCAGCATTATCCGGGGATTGAGCGGATTGCCCTCAGTTCCAATGCGGAGGCCGCACGCCGGGCCAGTCTTGAGCCGGGCAGTGCAGCTATTGCAGGAGAAGTGGCGGCGGATCTTTACCAGTTGGTTGTCTGTAACGCCAATATCGAAGATCGTCCCGACAATACCACGCGCTTCCTGATCGTCGGGCGTCAAGCGACGTTCTCCAGTGGTGAAGACAAGACCTCTATTATGGTCTCCAGTCGTAACCAGCCGGGTGCCTTGTACCAGGTACTGGAGCCATTCCATCAGGCCGGTATCAGTCTGACCCGTATCGAAACCCGGCCAGCGCGCACCGGCACCTGGAATTATGCCTTTTTTATTGATTTTGAAGGTCACTGTGACGACGAGAGTATCCGTCCTGTGTTGGCGCAGTTGCAGCTGGTCGCGGCGGATTACAAATGGCTGGGTTCCTATCCGAAAGCGGTTCTGTAGAGCGGTTTTGCAACAATGGCCAGCGGATCAACCGATTCGTTGGGTTGGATAAACAACGTGTTAGCAGCCTATTAGGCGTCAGGTCGGGCGGTTCCCTTGCTTGGCCTATGGAATGAGATCAAATCATGAGTGTAGATTTTCAGCAGTTGGCCGTTGCCGGAGTGCGCGGTTTGAAACCTTATCAGCCTGGCAAGCCGATTGATGAACTGGCGCGTGAGCTGGGTCTGAATGAGGCGGATATTGTCAAACTGGCCAGTAACGAGAACCCGCTGGGTCCAAGTCCTGCCATTATTGATGCCATCCAGCAGCAGCTGGTGGAGCTGACCCGTTACCCGGATGGTGCCGGTTTTGAACTCAAGGCTGCACTGTGTGAGCGGCTGGGCGTTACCGCCAGTCAATTGACGCTGGGTAATGGCTCCAGCGACATTCTTGATTTTGCCGTGCGGGTCTTCGTTAATCAGGGCGATAACGTGGTGGTATCCCAGCACGCATTCTCCATTTATGGTCTGGTCACTCGCGCCGTTGGTGGTGAAGTGATTGAAGTGCCAGCGCGGAATTTTGGCCATGATCTGGATGCCATGGCAGCCGCAATCAACGACCGCACCCGCATTGTCTTTGTGACCAACCCGAATAATCCGACCGGGACTTATAGTACTCGTGGTGAACTGGAAGCTTTTCTGGCGGCAGTGCCGGAGCAGGTGCTGGTGTTGCTGGACGAGGCATATTTTGAATATGCCGAAGTCGAGGACTACCCTTGTGGCCTGGATTACCTGAGCCAGTATCCGAACCTGCTGGTGGCGCGTACCTTTTCCAAGGCCTATGGCTTGGCATCATTACGGGTTGGCTATGGCGTTTCCAGCCCGGTTGTGGCGGATCTGATGAATCGTGTGAGACCTCCGTTCAACGTCGATTCATTTGCGTTGGCAGCGGCGACAGCGGCCTTGCGTGACGACGCGTATCTGGCCAAAAGTATTGCCGTTAATCGTCAGGGTATGGTGCAACTGGTGGCTGCCTTTGAACAACTGGGGTTGAGCTATATCCCGTCGGTTGCCAACTTTGTCACGTTCAAACTGCCAGATGGCAGTGATGATAGAGAGGTGAACCAGCAGTTGTTACAGCTGGGGGTGATTATCCGGCCGGTCGCCAACTACGATATGCCGGGATATATCCGTGTATCGGTAGGGACGGCTGCGGAAAACCAGACCTTTATTGATGCCTTGGCGAAGGTGTTGGCTTGACCACAGAGAACGGATTCTTTGTAAATCGGGTTGCGGTGATTGGCCTGGGGCTGATCGGTTGCTCCTGGGTCAAGGGACTGCGTGTTCGTGGTGGTGTTGGCGAGGTGATTGGATTTGACCGCAACCTCGATTCGATGGAGCTGGCGTGTCAGTCTGGCATTATTGACCGCTATGCAGCCTCTCCTGCCGAGGCTGTTGAGGATGCCGATCTGGTGATTGTTTCGGTACCGATTCTGTCGATACGACCGGTGCTGGAGGCTCTCGCGCCAGCACTGTCTGTCCACGCAGTGATTACCGATGTCGGTTCGGTCAAAGGTTCGGTGTCTGCTGATGTCAAAGCGGTATTTGGTGAAACCTTTGGCCGTTTTGTACTGGGTCACCCGATTGCCGGTTCTGAGCGTAGCGGTGTAGCGGCGACAGATGAACATCTTTATTGCCGTCACAAGGTCATTATCACCCCCGAGACTTATACGGATCCGCAGGCGCTGCAGCTGGTAACGCAAGCCTGGCTGGCGGTAGGCGCTGAGGTGGAGTCGATGACGGTGAATCACCACGATGAGGTGTTGGCGGCGACCAGTCATCTGCCTCATTTGTTGGCTTATTCACTGGTGGATACGTTGGCCAACAGCCATGAAAACAAGGAAATTTTTAACTATGCTGCGGGAGGCTTTCGCGACTTCACCCGGATTGCCGCCAGCAGCCCGGAGATGTGGCGCGACATTTTTACCGCCAATCGCGAGCACTTGTTGGCAACCCTGGATCTGTTTAACAAGGATCTTCAGCAGTTGCGTGAGGCCATCGTTGAAAACGATACCACGACCCTGATGGGGGTACTGACCCGTGCCAAGGCCGCCCGTGATCATTTTTCAAACATACTTGCCCGCAGGGCCTTTGTGGAACCTATGAAAACCAGCTCACTTTCTTACCTGGTACAACCCGCCCAAAGCCTGTCCGGCACATTCCGCGTGCCTGGCGACAAATCCATTTCGCATCGCTCCATCATGCTGGGCTCGCTGGCTAATGGTGTGACGGAAGTCACCGGTTTTCTGGAAGGTGAAGACAGCCTGGCGACATTGCAGGCTTTCCGGGATATGGGCGTGGTGATCGAAGGGCCGCACCGTGGTCGCGTGACCATTCATGGTGTGGGTCTGCAGGGGTTGAAAGCACCCGCCAATGCCTTGTATGTGGGCAATTCGGGAACCTCTATTCGACTGTTGTCCGGCTTATTAGCGGGTCAACAGTTTGATGTTGAAATGAGTGGCGACGAATCCCTGAGCAAACGCCCGATGGGGCGCGTTGCCGATCCGCTGCGTTTGATGGGAGCCATCGTTGATACCGAAGACGGTGGTCGACCACCGTTAAAAATCAAGGGTGGCCATGCGCTGAAAGGTATTCACTACCATTTGCCGATGGCCAGTGCCCAGGTAAAAAGCTGTGTGCTGCTGGCCGGGCTGTATGCTGAAGGTCAAACCTCGGTGACTGAACCGGCACCCACTCGTGATCATACCGAACGAATGCTGAAAGGTTTTGGTTATGACGTGCAGGTGAATGGCAGTACCGTGACGATTCAGTCCGGTGGTGAATTAACCGCGACCCGTATCGATGTGCCTGCTGATATTTCGTCTACCGCTTTCTACATGGTGGGAGCCAGCATTGCGCCAGGTTCCGATATTACCTTGCAGCATGTTGGTATCAACCCGACCCGCATCGGCGTGATCAATATCCTGCGCGCCATGGGTGGCAATATCGAGGTTATGAATGAACGTGAAGTCGGTGGCGAACCGGTGGCGGATATTCGCGTGCGCTCCGCGCAGCTCAAGGGGATTCATATTCCTGAAGATCAGGTGCCACTGGCGATTGATGAATTCCCGGCGATCTTTATTGCCGCTGCCTGCGCTGAAGGTGAAACGGTGTTGACCGGTGCAGAAGAACTGCGAGTGAAAGAAAGTGACCGTATTCAATCCATGGTAGATGGCCTGAACGTATTGGGTGTGGCTGCCAAAGGTACGCAGGACGGTGCCATTATCCCCGGTTTTGGCGCAAACGGCTGCTTTGGTGGCGGTGTTATCGAAAGCCACGGCGACCACCGTATTGCGATGAGCTTCTCGATGGCATCGTTGCGTGCCGAAGCCGCGATTATCATTCACGACTGTGCCAATGTGGCGACGTCTTTCCCCGGCTATGTTGAACTGGCCAATAACGCCGGTCTGCAGCTGGAAGAACAGGGAGAGGCGCGGAGTGACTGATACGATGGCGGTGGTGATCACTATTGATGGCCCATCCGGCGCTGGCAAGGGCACTGTGTGTGCTCGCCTGGCCGAGCGGTTGGGCTGGCATTTGCTGGATAGCGGTGCGCTTTATCGCATCACCGGGTTAGCGGCCAGTCGCAAGCAGATTGCGCTGGATGACGACGCAGCGGTTGCTGCCGTGGCCGCCGCGCTGGATGTACACTTTGAACCACTTGCCACTGGCGTACAGGTGATTCTGGAAGGTGAGAATGTCACCGATACTATTCGTACCGAGGAAGTGGGCAGTTTGGCCTCGCAAGTGGCTGCTTTACCGGCTGTACGCGCTGCACTGCTGCAACGTCAGCGTGATTTCCGGTTGACCCCCGGTCTGATCGCTGACGGTCGTGATATGGGCACAGTGGTGTTCCCCAGTGCCGAGGTCAAAGTGTTCTTGACCGCCAGTGCTGAGGAACGGGGTCGGCGGCGATATGAACAGTTGCTTGACAAGGGATTTAATGCTAGTTTACCCGCCCTTATCGAAGACATCCGAGCTCGCGATGACCGCGACAGCAACCGTGCTGTTGCCCCGCTGAAGCCTGCCGATGACGCTATAACCATTGACAGTACTGAGCTGACGATCGACCAGGTGTGCGAACACGTGGCAGATCTTGTTCGCAAAGCAGGACTGGTCTGAGATGAATCCGGTGCGTTTGCCAGCCCCCTGCTCTAAGGAATCAGAAGCGTACCAGGGTTTTTGTTTGATTTGACCCAAGTGTCTGGCCATTTGGAACGCGTCGCTATTCCGTCAACCATTTCATCGGAATATACGCTTTTATAGATAGGTGTTAATTCATGACCGAAAGTTTTGCTGAGTTATTTGAAGAATCCTTGAAAGAACTGGACA
The DNA here is from genome assembly GCF_041222825.1 of Candidatus Thalassolituus haligoni. Classification (NCBI taxonomy): domain Bacteria; kingdom Pseudomonadati; phylum Pseudomonadota; class Gammaproteobacteria; order Oceanospirillales; family Oceanospirillaceae; genus Thalassolituus; species Candidatus Thalassolituus haligoni. Next base: position 2,938,623 of record NZ_CP139482.1, on the reverse strand, counting down.
TGCAGCCCGGTTCTATCGTCACTGGTACCGTCGTCGACATCGACAGCGACTGGGTAACAGTGAACTCTGGTCTGAAATCCGAAGCCGTAATTCCACGCAGCCAGTTCCTGAATGAAAAAGGTGAGCTGGAAGTTGCCATTGGCGACGAGACCCAGGTTTCCCTGGAAGCGGTTGAAGACGGCTTTGGTGAAACCAAACTGTCTCGTGAAAAAGCCAAGCGTGCTGAAAGCTGGAAAGAGCTTGAAAAAGCCTTTGAAGCTGAAGAAATGGTTACCGGTATTATCAACGGTAAGGTTAAAGGTGGTTTCACTGTTGACCTGAAGAACATCCGTGCCTTCCTGCCAGGCTCCCTGGTTGATGTCCGTCCTGTACGTGACACCGCCCACCTGGAAGGTAAAGAGCTGGAATTCAAGGTTATCAAGCTGGACGCCAAGCGTAACAACGTCGTGGTTTCCCGTCGTGCCGTTCTGGAAGCTGCTAACAGCCAGGAACGTGAAGAACTGCTGGCCAACCTGCAAGAAGGTCAATCTGTTAAGGGTATCGTCAAGAACCTGACCGACTACGGCGCGTTCGTAGATCTGGGCGGTGTTGACGGCCTGCTGCACATCACCGATATGGCCTGGAAGCGTATCAAGCATCCAAGTGAAATCGTTGCTGTTGGTGACGAGATCGACGTTAAAGTGCTGAAATTCGACCGTGAGCGCAACCGCGTTTCTCTGGGTCTGAAGCAACTGGGTGATGATCCATGGGTCAACATCAACGATCGTTACCCAGAAAGCGCTCGCGTTAAAGCGCGCGTCACCAACCTGACTGACTACGGCTGTTTTGCTGAGTTGGAAGAAGGTGTTGAAGGTCTGGTACACGTATCCGAAATGGATTGGACCAACAAGAATATTCACCCGTCCAAGGTGGTTCAAGTTGGCGACGAGATCGACGTGATGGTGCTGGATATCGACGAAGAACGTCGTCGTATCTCTCTGGGTATCAAGCAGTGCACCATGAACCCATGGGAAGAGTTCGGTACCAAGTGTAACAAGGGCGACAAGATCTCCGGTAAGATCAAGTCAATCACTGACTTCGGTATCTTCATCGGTCTGGACGGTGGTATCGATGGTCTGGTTCACCTGTCTGACATTTCCTGGAATGACACTGGCGAAGAAGCCGTGCGTAACTACAAGAAAGGCGATGAACTGGAAACCGTTATCCTGTCTATCGATCCAGAGCGCGAACGTATCTCTCTGGGTGTGAAGCAGCTGGAAAGCGACCCGTTCTCCGAGTTTGTTGCGGTTAATGACAAAGGCGCTATCGTAACTGGTAAGGTTATTTCAGTCGATGCCAAGTCGGCAGTGGTTGAGCTGGCTGCTGGTGTTGAAGCTGCTCTGAAGGCTTCTGAAATCAGTCGTGACAAGGTAGATGATGCCCGCGCTGTACTGAAAGAAGGCGATGAAGTACAGGGTGTTATCACCATGGTTGATCGTAAGAACCGTGCTTTGAGCATGTCTATCAAAGCCAAGGACAGTGCAGAAGATCGTCAGGCTCTGAAAGAGCAACGTACCAAGTCTGATGCTGAAGTGTCAGCTGGACCGACCACCATTGGTGATCTGATCAAAGAACAGCTTAATCAGAAAGACTAAGCTGGTCTGATTTTAAAAAACCCGCTCCGGCGGGTTTTTTTATGTCTTGTTATCCTCTGTTTCGATAATCGCCATTATTTCGGACAGCCACGGAAGGCGTCCCTTCGTACCAAATTCGTCGTCGCAGGGATCGGCATTATCCGTGTTCGTTGCGTCAAATACACCGGCGTCGTACGAACCGGCACTGTTCGTGTTGTCCACCGCGTCAAATGCATCAGCAGCGTACGGATTCCGCGATTCCCTATCGGACAGCCAGGGATGGCACTTCTGCGTTTTTTTATAGGGATTGATTGAATATTTCAGGTAACATCACACACGAAATGGCTTTGCCGTTTTTGAGTACATAAACAAACATCGAACGGTTGCATTTGTCGTCAGCTAACTGCATGATTTGACAAGAGTTATTGTCATGCAGTCACCTCATGGAGGAAAACGCTGTGACGAAGTCTGAACTGATAGAGCGTATCGTCAGTCGTCAGCCGCAATTATCTGCCAAAGATGTCGAGCTGGCGGTGAAAACCATGCTTGATTACATGTCTTTGACCTTGTCGTCGGGGGAGCGGATTGAAATTCGCGGATTTGGCAGTTTTTCGTTGCATTATCGTGCACCAAGGGTTGGGCGTAATCCCAAAACTGGTGAAACGGTAGAGCTACAGGGCAAGTTTGTGCCGCATTTTAAACCGGGCAAAGACTTGCGTGATCAGGTTAACGACAGTATCGACAGCGAACACTAAGGCCGTTGCGGCCAGGTAATATCATGCTGCAAAAAATCAGGATCGGCATAAGCCTGATCTCTTTCCTGCTTATATTTCTCTATTGTCTGACATTTGCGACTCGTAATAGCGAGCCACTGGATGTGTTTTTTCTGGTTGGTGATCCTGTCAACCTGCCGGTTGCCCTGTGGTTTGGTCTGATTCTGACGCTTGGCTGTATTATTGGTCTGCTGGCGGGCGTGATGTCGGTATTGTCAAAGAAACGTCAAATCCGTCGATTGCAAAAAGCGCTCGATGAGGCACAGGAGCGATCAGGCAGATTGCCATAGGCCTGCATCATGATGGAATCCGCAATTGTTTTTGTACTGGTACTGGTGGGTACAGGCCTTGGCTGGGTACTTGGTTACCGTTCAGGCAAGGCGCGTCCAAAAAGTACTCCCGCTGACTGGATTCCTAGTATCGATTTTATCCTTGCGCAAAACACCGATATTACCCTCAAACGCCTTGTGAATGCCCAAACTTTGGATGATGACTCGATTGAGCTATTTCTCCGGCTAGGCTGCAGTTTGCGTGAAAAAGGTGAAGTGGAACGCGCCATTCATTTACACCAGACCTTGTTTGCCAGAACGGACTTGAAAGGAGTCTTGCTGCAAGAACTGGAGCTGGAGCTGGCAATGGATTTTGCCATGGCAGGTCTGCATGATCGGGCCGAACGGCTCTTGCTGGAATTGCTTGATGCCCGTGGTCGCATTCAGGAAAAGTCCGCCAAGGTATTGCTGGAATTACTGGAAGAAGAAGGCGAGTGGCAGCAGGTGTTGGATTTGAACCGGGCGCGCAAGTTACCCAACTCCGCCCAGTTACAGCGTCGAGTTGCTCACGCTGCCTGCGAATTGGCCGAGCGTGCGGCTGGTAATGGCAACTATATTGAAACCCGCCAGCTCTGTCGTACCGCACTCAAGTCTGATGGCCGCTGCGCTCGTGCGTTTGTGGTGTTGGGGAATATGGCGTTTGAGCAGGACGAACCCAGTGAAGCCGTACGTTGTTACCTCAAGGCGCTGGATCATGACAAGGGCTCTATTATTGCGATTCTCGACCCTATGGTTCGGTCATTCCACCAGCTGGGGGATCCTCATGGTTTGTTGACTCATCTGCAACGTCATGGAGAAGGACTGAATTACGTACCTGCATTGGTGGCGCGAGCCGAAACCCTGGCTGATATTGAAGGTGCTGAAACCGCAATTACCGGGTTTATTCAGGATCTTGAAAAATACCCCTCGTATACCGGCTATGTTGCCATGCTGGGACTGCTGCTGCGCCACAAGCGCCGTTTGAGTGAGTCGCAGGCCCATGGGGTGTATGCTATTCTGCGTCGTATTGATACTGACGATCCGAGCTTTGTGTGCAGCCAATGCGGTTTCAAGGCGCGGGAGTTTCACTGGCGCTGCCCAAGTTGTAAAAACTGGGCCAGCCTCAAAGCGATCACCCCTTTTAGTCACCCCTCTGTTGCTATTGAAGACCTATGACCACTGTTACCTCTACTCCTGTTTTATCTGCTGTTGTTTCATCTAGTGTTGTTTCATCTAGTGTTGTTTCATCTAGTGTTGTATCGCCTATTGTTGTTGCGCTGGATTATTCCTCTGTCGACGCGGCGTTGGCGATGGCCAAGCTGTTGGATCCTGCACGCTGTCGGGTCAAAGTCGGCAAAGAGCTGTTTACCTCGGCGGGGCCGCTGGTGATTGAACAGCTGCATCAGCTGGGATTTGAGGTTTTTCTGGATCTGAAATTTCACGATATTCCCAATACCTGTGCCAAGGCTGTCGCGGCTGCTGCGGATCTGGGTGTCTGGATGGTCAATGTCCATGCCAGTGGCGGGCGTCGTATGATGGAAGCGGCCCGTAACGAACTGGACAAGCGTGCCAGTCGACCCTTGCTGATCGGAGTAACGGTACTGACCTCAATGGACAGTGTCGACCTGATTGAACTGGGTCTGAGTGTGACGCCGGAAGAGCACGTCGTACGGCTGGCGACACTGGCACAGTCGTCGGGTCTGGATGGGGTGGTGTGTTCGGCGAATGAGCTGGCCGTTATTCGTCAGCATTGTGGTGACGACTTCAAGACGGTGACACCTGGCATTCGTCCTTCCTGGAGTGATAATCAGGATCAGAAGCGGGTGATGACGCCAGAACAGGCTGTTGCTGCGGGAGTTGACTACATGGTGATTGGCCGCCCGATTACCCAGTCAGAAGATCCGGCCGCTAGTTGCCAGCGGATTCTCGATAGTCTTGCCTGATGGAATCAGTTGCCGGCGCCATATAGATTTCCCCTAATGCCATGAAGTCGTCGCTGTTGCGGGAATCATTCTGACGTTGGAGTAATTCTGGAAATACCGAGTGGCTAAATCAGCGCCAGTGGCTGGTTTATAGCTGATTGCGTCTGTATGGAGGGTTTTGCTGCTGTAGAAGTAGTAGGTGTATATCGGATTTGGCGAATGCGGAAGAGAGATTACTTGTTGGCTCCCCGAGCTGGACTTGAACCAGCGACCAATAGATTAACAGTCTACTGCTCTACCAACTGAGCTATCGGGGAACATCAGCAAGTGGGGCGCATTATACGGAGCTGGTTTTTTGTGTCAATAGCTTCAATTTAAATAAAATAAGAGTTAATTCAATGTCTTAGCTTGGGCAGCGAGGTCGCCAGCAAGAATGGACGACCCTCTGCAAGAATCAGTTAATCCTTGGCAATACGGCTGAATACCGCACCTTTCTGGCCCTTGTATTTGGCGTTCTCTCGCTTGTTGTACGGACGTTTGGCTGGGCTGCTGAGAGTTTCAAACGACAGTGCGCAAATAATCATCGCGGGTCTTAGCGCCAGTGGCAGTTTGCCGTTGTTATAAAATTCCAGCACGATCTGGCCATCCCAGCCGGGATCAATCCGTCCGGCGGTCAGGTGTACCACCAGACCGAGGCGAGCCAGTGAGCTGCGGCCATCCAGCCAGCCAACCAGATCATCCGGAATGGTGACGGATTCCATGGTGGCGCCGAGTACCAGTTCACCAGGGTGGATATAGAGCGACTGATCATGAGCAATCTCGATTTCTTTGCTCATGATACGATCGATATCGCGCTCCAGTTGCGCCCGTTCGCCGGAAAGATCCAGATGGGTGGCGGAGTTGTTGCTGAATACCCGGAAGCGGTGGTCGAGGCGAAGGTCGACACTGATGCCAGCAATGGCATCCAGGCCGGGGGCTGGCTCGATAGTAATGCTGCCCTCGCTCAGGCGCTGTTCAATGTCGGCATCACTTAATCGCATGGCAGTTCTCTGGTTGGGGTCAGTTACAGGTTGGTACTGACCAGGTCAATCTGATATTGGATTTTGCCTTTTTTGCGATCCACCAGTTTTACCAGCAGGTAATCCTTGTCTTTCGCCAGCCAGGCATAAATTTCCCGTCGGTCGTCGCGTAACTGCTTGATTTTGATCGTATCCAGTACGCCGATACGGGTTTTTAACGGTTCTTCGGCAACGATAACAAATTCATAACTGCGTACCCGGTTTTTCTCGAATACCTGATAGTTCAGCTCGTTTTGGCCATTGGCGAGATCGAGGCTGATTTGCAGCATATAAGTCAGCTTGTCTTGCAGGTTATCTTGCCATAAATCGTTAAATTCGCGCGCTTGCAAGGGGGCGCTGATCTGTTGCTGGGTCGCATCGAAGCGATAGTCCTGATCGTCTTCCTGTATCAGGCCCGAGCCTTTGTAATGGTAGCTTTGTGGCTGGATGATACCGTTGTGCAGTGCAAAAACCGATTGCTCCTGGATGGACGCTGCTGATGCTTCAGCATCAAACGTCATTTGCCAGGATCCGTCTTCACGTTGCTCCAGAGTGCGTTCTGCCGCAATGTTGAAGCTGAAAAATCCCCAGTCATAGCGGCTTGTGTATTTGGCCTTGAAAGGCTGCAGAGTATTGTGTGTTGCCTCTCCCTGTCTCTCCAGCGGGTCGTCGTTCGCCAGCTGTGACTTGGTAGCGCTCAGGGCAAAGGTTTGAGTGTCACCGTTACTGGCAAAAGCCAATAAGGGCGACAGTATCAGGGTGCAGGCCAGGTATCTTATACGTCTCACAGATCATCCTCGCTGTGATGGTGATTTATGGCTGGGCTGTCAGTCTGAGTCCGGATAGCGGAAGAAGTTTACTATCGAGTGTTACGCCTTGGTCGGTCATGGCCAGTCGTCCCTGGGTGCACCACTTGACGATGATGGGATACAGGATGTGCTCCTGTATCTGCACCTTGTGTTGCAAGCTGGCAGCGGTTTCGCCAGTTTCTATGGTCACGACTGCCTGGGCAATCACCGGGCCACCATCCAGCTCTTCGGTGACAAAATGTACCGATACTCCATGCTCGCTATCACCGGCATCGATGGCGCGTTGATGGGTGTTTAATCCCTGATACAAAGGCAACAGGGAGGGGTGGATATTGATCATGCGGCCGCGATAATGCCGTACAAAGTCCGATGTCAGGATACGCATAAAGCCAGCCAGTACAATCAGATCGGGGGCAAGGTCATCAATCGCCCGCATCAGATTGGCATCAAACTCTTCGCGACTGCTGAATTGCTGATGATCAACCAATATGGCCGGGATCTCCCGGTCGCGGGCGTGTTGCATGCCCGCTGCATCTGGACGATTAGATACGACACCTGCGACCATGGCATCAATATCGCCGCTTTGTACCGCATCAGCAATGGCCATCATGTTGCTACCCGTACCGGAAATCAGTATCACAATACGGGGGTGGTCAAGTGCTGAGTCTGTCATCATACGGTGCGGTTACCGATGAATTCGACGGCGGCTTCGTCACTGGTTTTTTCAACGATTTCACCAATGATCCAGGCCTGTTCGCCTTCGGCGTTCAGCAGGGCAATAGCCTGATCAGCCTTGTGTTCCGGCAGAGCGATGATCATGCCCACACCACAATTGAAGGTGCGGAACATTTCTGCAGTTGCGACGTTGCCAGCCTGTTGCAGCCATTCGAACACAGCTGGCCAGCGCCAGCTGTTGGTGTTGATAACGGCCTTGCAATTATCGGGCAGAACGCGCGGAATATTCTCCTGAAAACCACCGCCAGTGATGTGCGACAGGGCATGCACTTCGGTGGCATTAATCAGCTGTAATGCGGATTTGACGTAAATACGGGTGGGGGCCATCAGCGCCTCCGCCAGCGGTACACCGTCGAGATCTTGCTGCAGGTCGGCATTGGCTACCTCCAGGATCTTGCGAACCAGAGAATAGCCATTGGAATGAGGGCCGCTGGATGCCAGTGCAATGAGGGAATCACCGGCCTGGACTCTGGAACCGTCGATGATGTCGGCTTTTTCAACGATACCAACACAAAAACCGGCCAGATCGTAGTCTTCGCCTTCATACATGCCTGGCATTTCAGCGGTTTCACCGCCAACCAGTGCGGCACCAGCCTGCTCACAGCCTGCGCCAATACCGCTGACAACGGCAGCGGCGACATCGACATTCAGATGACCAGTAGCGTAATAGTCGAGAAAAAACAAAGGCTCGGCACCAGAGACCACCAGGTCATTAACACACATGGCGACCAGGTCGATACCAATGGTGTCGTGCTTGCCCAGATCCATAGCCAGACGCAGCTTGGTGCCCACGCCATCGGTACCCGATACCAGCACGGGTTGATGGTAACCTTGTGGCAGTTCGAACAGGGCGCCAAAACCGCCGAGGCCGGCCATTACTTCCGGGCGGCGAGTGCGTTTGGCAACGTCCTTGATGCGTTCTACCAGTGCGTTTCCGGCATTGATGTCAACACCAGCGTCTTTATAGCTTAGGGATTTTGATTCGGTCATTCGGATTCACAGGGTGGCTGCAAAGAAGCGGGGTATTCTAGCGATTTGTGGCCTTCACTTCACCTGCCGCGACAAAGAAATAGCGCCACATGGCCTGTTAATTTAGGTTGAATCACAGGGAAAGCCAGGTTTGTAGTGATGGCAGCGCCAAGATCACCATTCCTGATACTGAGTTCTCTTGGGTGCTTGCGCTGTGCGTGGCACAATAGCCGCCGCCTGACGTATTGGCCCGGTGGCTGTGTCGGTTAACGGTTTTAGTAGTTGATGGATGGGGTCAGGATAAGAACTTATGTTCGCGGTGGTGGTTGTACGCCGTAAACCAGGATGACAAAGGAATTTTCACGCGTGCGCTCAGTCTTTCTGCGATTGATGTATTGTCTGTTGTTTGCGGCTCCCGTTGTTTCGGCGGGTGTGGTAACTGACTTGTATCAGGCTTCAATAGAAGTATCTGATCGAACGCCAACGACGCGACAGGCGGCGGTGCCAGCAGCATTGCTGCAAGTGCTCACCAAGGTTTCAGGGCGGCCAACAGCAGAGCTGGGTGGTCTGGCGGGCAAGTCGGCAAGCCAGTATCTGGCAAGTTTTCGTTATATATCACGGCCAAATGACGGTGTATTGATTCTGCAGGCCATGTTTGCTGCCGGGCAGGTGAATGATTTACTGGCCCGTCATGGCTTGCCGGTCTGGGGCAGTAATCGCCCGGATGTCACCTTCTGGTTAGGTGTTTCCCGCAGTGGCAGTCGCGCTGTGATCGGTGCAGATGACGACGGTGTTGATCAGTATGAAGCGTTGCGCCAAACGTTTGTGCAGCATGGCATTCCGTCGGTCTGGCCGATGCTGGATCTTGAGGATCGACTGGCATTACCAGCCGAACGCCTGTTCGGTCTGTTTCGGGATGATATTCGTGCGGCCTCTGTGCGCTACGACACGGATGCCGTGGTGGCTGCCCGGATTATGCCATTTGCTGACGGCTGGCGTGCCGATGGTTATATCGAGTACCGCCATGACAGTCTGCCTCTGGATGTTCAGGGAACCTCCGAACAGGCTGTTGTGACCGCACTGGCAGAAGCGGTTGGCGGATATTTTTCTGGCCGCTATGGCGTGGTCACCTCGACCACGGGTATGTCATCGGAACAGCAAGCACTGACGATTCAGCACGTCACTCGTTATGATGACTATCAGTCGGTGCTGCGTCTGTTGGCCTCGGTTTCCGGGGTTGAGCATGTCGATGTACTGGCGGTGCGTGGTGACAGTCTGGATTTTGGACTGACGCTGAACGCCAGTTGGCCGCAAGTACTGACCAATATCCGTTTTGACGGGCGAATCGGTGACAGCGATCTACCAGATACGCTGCGTTGGAAGGGGCGTTAATGGTCACTCCGCATCCTCAGCTGACCTTGTCTGTTTATGTGCGGGATGATGCACGCATTGCCAATTTCTACGCTGGTCCGAATGAAGAAGTGATTCAGGCGGTACAGCGTCAGTGGACATTGTCTGGTGATCCATTTCTGTTCATCTGGGGTGATGCCGGTTGCGGCCTCAGCCACTTGTTGCAGGCGGCTTGCCATTACGCCGACGGCCTCGGTCACCACAGCGTATACCTGCCCTTAAAAGAACTGGTTAACTACAGTCCGGACGTATTGGAATCGCTGGAACAACTGCCGCTGGTGGTGCTGGACGATATCGATGCGGTGCTCGGTAATGACGACTGGGAGCTGGCGCTGTTTCATCTGTTTAATCGGGTGCGGGAAAATGACGGTCATTTACTGATTTCTGCCCGTTGCCCGCCACAGCAGCTGGCAGTGGCATTGCCGGATCTTGGCTCGCGTTTGTGCTGGGGGGTGGTGTATCACCTGGAATCGCTGCAGCCGGAAGAACGTGCTTTGGCGCTGGTGCTGCGGGCACGTCAGCGGGGTATTTTACTGGCAGAAGACGTTGCGCGTTTTATCATCTCGCGGGGGCCTGAGCCAATGGAAGGGCTGGCGGAGATACTGGATCACCTTGATCACGCCTCGCTGACCCATCAACGCAAGCTGACCATCCCCTTTGTTAAAGAAGAGATGGACTGGTAATCCTGTATCGGTAATGCAGGATTACCCCGGATTTATCCAGCTCCCACGCTCTTGCGTGATTGCCCTGCGGTGTCGGCATGCGTTCCCGCGCCATGCGCGGGAACGAGAAAATCTGGAAAGAAGGATGCAGGGCTGGATCAGCTGCTCAGCGCCTTGTCCAGACGTGCAATAGCATCTTTCAAGGTTTCCAGGCTGGTTGCGAACGACAGACGCATAAAACCCGGAGAACCAAACGCTGAACCAGGAACCATGGCAACACCCGCCTCGATCAGCATTTTTTCTGCGAACTCGATGTCATCGCTGATACCCATGGTCGCCATCGCTTCCAGGAAGCTCGGGAAAGCGTAAAACGCGCCGTCCCCTTCGATGCATTCAACCCCTGGCAGTGCGTTAAGCGCAGCAACCAGATAATCATGGCGCTCCCTGAAGGCGGCAACCATGGGTTTGACACACTCATTGCCGCCATTCAAGGCGGCTTCGGCGGCGACCTGGGAAATGGATGTCGGATTGGATGTACTTTGTGACTGGATCTTTTTCATCGCACCAATCAGCTTGGCCGGGCCTGCGGCATAACCGATACGCCAGCCGGTCATACTGAAGGCCTTGGAGACACCATTTAATACGATGGTGCGCTCATACAGTTCAGGGCAGGCATTAACAATATTGTGGAAGCCAAAATCGGCCCACAGGATCAGCTCGTACATATCGTCGGTGGCGATCAGCACGTCAGGGTACTTGTTTAATACGGCGCCAAGCGCTTTCAGCTCATCCAGGCTGTATGCCTTGCCGGAAGGGTTGGATGGGCTGTTCAAGACCACCAGGCGTGTTTTGGGTGTAATGGCAGCATCCAGTTGTTCAGCCGTCATTTTGAATTGGTTGTCCATGGTTGTTTCAACGATCACCGGAGTGCCTTCCGCGATCTTGACCATATCGGGGTAAGACACCCAGTAAGGTGCCGGAATAACCACTTCGTCACCCGGATTCAGCAATGCCAGGCTCAGATTGAAAAAGCTCTGCTTGCCGCCACAAGACACCAGAATCTGGTTTGCCTCATACTCCAGGTTGTTGTCATTTTTAAACTTGCTGATAATGGCCTGCTTGAGACTGGGCGTTCCATCCACGGCGGTGTATTTGGTGAAGCCAGCGTTGATGGCATTGATGGCCGCTTTCTTGATGTGCTCAGGAGTGTCGAAATCCGGTTCGCCGGCACCAAGGCCGATAATGTCCTTACCTTCCGCACGCAAAACCGCAGCACGATTGGTGACTGCCAGCGTAGGAGAGGGCTTGATCTGTTGAACGCGATCAGACAGTTGCAGATCCAAAATGTGTATCCTCAAAACAGGCGTTATATAAAAGTGATAACCGGAACAGTGTTGCAAAATAATGAATTGCCCGGAATTAACGTCAAACCGCGAAATGTTACTAAATCTACCGACATACTGGAATCCCTATGAGCAAGACGTTTGAGCTCAAATCCAAATATTCACCTGCCGGGGATCAACCCGAAGCGATTCGGCAACTGGTTGCCGGTGTCGACGCCGGATTGCTCAAGCAAACGTTGCTCGGCGTGACGGGTTCCGGCAAGACCTACACCATGGCCAATGTGATTGCCCAATGTCAGCGCCCCGCCATTATTATGGCCCACAACAAGACCCTGGCGGCGCAACTGTATGGCGAATTCAAAGATTTTTTCCCCGACAACGCGGTGGAGTATTTCGTCTCATACTATGACTACTACCAGCCAGAAGCCTATGTGCCCTCATCGGATACTTTTATTGACAAGGACGCCTCGGTCAACGAACACATTGAGCAGATGCGGCTGTCGGCCACCAAGGCCTTGATGGAACGCCGCGACGCGATTATTGTTGCCACAGTGTCCGCAATTTACGGCCTTGGCGACCCGGATTCCTACCTCAAAATGATGTTACACCTGGTGCGTGGTGATCATATTGACCAGCGTACTATTCTGCGCCGTTTGGCCGAACTGCAATACACCCGCAACGATATGGACTTCCATCGCGGCACCTACCGAGTGCGCGGTGAAGTGATAGACGTCTTCCCGGCGGAAAGTGACGATGAAGCCGTGCGTATCGAGCTGTTTGATGACGAAGTAGAACAGCTCAGCACCTTCGACCCGCTGACCGGTGTGGTGCATAACCGTCTGGCGCGTGTCACCATCTACCCCAAAACCCACTATGTCACGCCACGGCAGCGCATCATTGATGCCATCGACGGAATCAAGGTTGAACTGGATGAACGGCTCGAATACTACCGCAACGAAAACCTGTTGGTAGAAGCCCAACGACTGGAGCAGCGTACTCGCTACGATATCGAAATGATGCAGGAGCTGGGTTATTGCTCCGGCATCGAAAACTACTCCCGTTACCTCTCGGGTCGGGAACAAGGTGCTCCGCCGCCAACGCTGTTTGACTACATCCCCAAAGATGCGCTGATATTTGTTGATGAAAGCCACGTCACCATTCCTCAAATCGGCGGTATGTATCGGGGTGACCGCTCGCGTAAGGAAACCCTGGTGCAGTTCGGTTTCCGGCTGCCATCGGCACTCGACAACCGGCCGATGCAATTCGAAGAATGGGAAGCCATTGTGCCGCAATGCATCTTTGTCTCCGCCACACCAGGCAACTACGAAAAAGAACACCAGGACGCCGTTGTCGAACAAGTGGTACGGCCCACCGGACTGGTTGACCCGATCATAGAAATACGGCCAGCCACCGGTCAGGTGGACGATGTATTGCATGAACTGCGTCTGCGAGTGGACAAGGGCGAACGGATACTGATAACCGTACTCACCAAACGCATGGCCGAAGACCTGACTGACTTCCTGTTTGAACAGGGTGTCCGCGTCCGCTATCTGCACTCCGACATCGACACCGTCGAACGGGTAGAAATCATCCGCGACCTGCGGCTGGGCGAATTTGACGTGCTGGTAGGTATCAACCTGCTGCGGGAAGGGCTGGATATACCGGAAGTATCGCTGGTGGCCATCTTTGACGCCGACAAGGAAGGCTTCCTGCGTTCCGAACGCTCGTTGATCCAGACCATCGGTCGGGCCGCACGTAACCTCAACGGCCGGGCGATACTCTACGCCGACCGGGTGACCGACTCCATGCGCAAAGCCATGGAAGAAACCGACCGCCGCCGGGAAAAACAAGTCGCATACAACGAAGAACACGGCATCACCCCCAAAGGCGTGTTCAAATCGGTTGAAGACATCCTCGAAGCGACGCCGGCACCGGGCAAAAAAAGCCGTCACAACAGCCGCAATCGCAAGGTAGCAGAAGACAAGGCAGGCTACGGACAAGACGACTGGAGCCGACTCTCTGCCACTCAACTGGTGAAAAAAGTCGCAGAAGTGGAAGACAGCATGTTCAAAGCCGCTCGTGACCTGGATTTTGAAACCGCCGCCAAACTTCGCGACCAGCTCCACGAAATGAAAGCGCAGATGATAGCCAACAGCTGACGCCCATCTACTGGCTAACTAGCAGGTGATAGAGGGTCAGTGGTTTTATCAGAATCATCAACCTTCTACGAAAAAGCACGATGAGGGGTTGCGTAGTGGAAAAACCAGAAGTAATATACGCGCCTCTTTAGGACTATAGCTCAGTTGGTTAGAGCGCTACCTTGACATGGTAGAGGTCCCCAGTTCGAATCTGGGTAGTCCTACCAAAGAATTCTCTTACAAATCAGCCGCTTACGAGCGGCTTTTTTGTGCCTGCAAAACAGTGCTCTGATGTTTTTAAGATGAATTTCTGAAATACAGTACTTGCCTGAATACCGTAACTTGTTGTTTTTAAATATTTTTCACATCATTTTTATTTCTGAAATACAGTGGTTTCAAGCACCAAATCTGCACGGCACTCTGTCCAGTTGATATGCTGGCCGATGTAGTCATCCGTCATCCGTTGGCTTGTGTGCCCCATAAGTAGGTTCACATATTCTTTACTGAATCCCTGTCGTAGGTACTCAGCGCCACCCAGCTGTGGCGCGCCGGATCTTTTTAGATTCATCGACGCATGTTTCAGACACTTATTTCTGGCTTTTTTCGGCTTCCAGCTTGGGATAGGGCTGGATTTTGAACAGCTTTTCATTCAACCGTTTCCGGGCTTTTTTGTTCAGAAATTTCACGTATCGAAACTGACGCATCATGTGCATATTGGCTCGATGATGTCACGTCAGGTGATTTTCTGGTTCAGAAACGAGTTGCTATTGAATTTTGGCGGGTTTGGGATTGTCGGCATATCTCACCCCAACGGGTTTCGACATGGACAAAGTGTCGTCGGGTTTAGCGTCAATTGCTGGCGTACTAAGCTGATTCGTGATTTGTTTTTTGACAGGTCGGCAGTTAACCATGCTGGTTTGGCTATCACGCAGGAGCCAGTGATTTCATTGATCAAACTGCCGCCATCCAGTAGCCTGTTGGGCTTTTCAGCCATTGACGAAAGAGTCCTCCATGAACAAGCATTTTCCGCGCATTGAGCGTTTGCCCCCCTATGTTTTCAACGTGATCGGTGAGTTGAAAATGGCGGCGCGAGCCCGTGGCGAAGATGTTGTGGATCTGTCGATGGGGAATCCCGATCAAGACACACCGCAACACATTGTCGACAAGCTGATCGAGACAGTGCAGAAAGAAGGCACACATCGTTACAGCCAATCAAAAGGGATTCCGCGCCTGCGCAGGGCGATGGCGAACTGGTATAAAAAGCGTTACGACGTCGATCTGAATCCGGATACGGAAGTGATTACCACCATTGGGTCGAAGGAAGGTTTGGCGCATTTGGCGCTGGCGACGCTGGGCCCTGGCGATGCGGTGCTGGTGCCGAATCCGGCGTATCCGATTCATCCTTACGGTTTTGTGTTGGCCGGTGCCGATATTCGCCATGTGCCACTGACGCCGGATGTGGATTTTTTTGCCGAGCTGGAAAAAGCGATCAAAACCAGTTGGCCGAAGCCAAAAATGCTGGTGCTTAATTTTCCCGGTAATCCAACCGGTCAGTGTGTCGAACTGGATTTTTTCGAACGAGTGGTAGATATGGCTCGTGAGCATGAAATCTGGGTAGTACAGGATCTGGCTTATGCCGACATTGCGTTTGATGGTTATCAGCCGCCGTCCATTCTGCAGGTAGAAGGCGCCAGAGAAGTGGCGGTGGAGTTTTTCTCGTTGTCAAAAAGCTACAACATGCCGGGCTGGCGAGTGGGTTTTTGCTGCGGTAATAAAGACCTGATTCATGCGCTTGGCAGGATCAAGTCCTACCTCGATTATGGTACATTCACCCCCATTCAGGTGGCGGCGATTGCGGCACTGGAAGGCGATCAGTCGGTGGTCGGGGAGATCTGCGAGATGTACAAGCATCGTCGCGATGTGTTGTGCAAGGGTCTGAATGACATGGGCTGGCAGGTCGAGATTCCGAAGGCCACCATGTTTGTCTGGGCACGCATTCCTGAACCGTATCGTTCTATGGGGTCGCTGGAGTTCAGTAAAAAGTTATTGCTGGAAGCCAGGGTCGCGGTATCTCCCGGCATCGGTTTTGGTGAGTACGGCGATGATCATGTACGACTGGCGCTGATTGAAAACGATCAACGCACGCGTCAGGCATTACGTGGCATCAAGAATATGCTGCGCAAGGATGGTCACTATCAGGGTGACTGAGCCGGGCAACGGAACAGCGCACTGGGCAGCACTGCATACTCAGGCGTGCAAGTACGCATGACGGCGACTGTGGCGGCATGACGGTAAAAGCCGTTAATGTGAAGCCGTTATTGCAGTCAGCATCAAACAACGTAAGAACGACGCACAGCGCTGCAACGTTCGATTTAATCCAGAAGAGAGGAGAAGACCTTGAAGCCGGTAAAAGTAGGTATCTGCGGTTTAGGTACAGTCGGTGGTGGTACGTTTAATGTACTGACCACCAATGCGAAAAATATTGCACGCCGGGCAGGTCGCGAGATTATTGTGGCGCAAATCGGAACGCGTCGTCCCAATCCGGATTGCGACACCCGCAATATTCCTATGACCAGCGATATTTTTGAAGTGGCTAAAAACCCCGATATCGATGTGGTGGTGGAACTGATTGGTGGCTACGAGGTGGCACGTGAGCTGGTGATGACGGCCATTGAGCACGGCAAGCACGTAGTGACGGCTAACAAGGCGCTGATTGCGGAACACGGTGAAGAGATTTTTGCCTTGGCGGAAGCGAAAGGCGTATCGGTCATGTACGAAGCCGGTGTGGCCGGTGGTATTCCTATCATCAAGGCGCTGCGGGAAGGACTGGCTGCCAACCGTATCAACTGGCTGGCCGGTATTATCAACGGTACGGGTAACTTTATCCTGACCGAGATGCGCGACAAGGGCCGAGATTTTAACGACGTACTGCAAGAAGCCCAGCAGCTGGGTTACGCTGAAGCCGATCCGACGTTTGATGTTGAGGGTATCGATGCTGCCCACAAACTGACGATTCTGGCGTCGATTGCCTACGGTATTCCGCTGCAATTTGCGCGCTGCTATACCGAAGGCATCAGCAAAATTACTCAGGATGACGTCGAGTATGCCGAAGAACTGGGGTATCGCATCAAACATCTGGGTGTCAGCCGCCAGACAGAAAAAGGCATCGATTTACGTGTGCATCCGACCCTGATTCCGGAAGCCCGGCCAATTGCCAAGGTTGATGGCGTATTAAACGCCGTGATGGTCAACGGCAATGCCGTCGGCGATACACTGTACGTCGGTGCCGGTGCCGGTGCTGGCCCAACCGCGTCTGCCGTCGTAGCGGATATTATTGATCTGGCCCGCACGTTGGAAGCGGATGCGGCTGCCCGTGTCAATCACCTGGCTTATAACGAGATTGAAAACGAGCAGGTCTTGCCGATTGAGGAGGTTGAAACTTCCTACTACCTGCGGATCCAGGTACAGGACAAAACCGGTGTGCTGGCGTCAGTCGCGACGATTCTGAGTGAGCGCGGCATCAATATTGAAGCCATCATCCAGAAAGAGCCAAAAGAAGGTGAAGAGCTGGCACAGATCATTTTGCTGACGCATCGTATCGTGGAAAAAACCATGAACGGTGCCATTGCCGCTATTCAGGCGCTGGACAGCACGGTTGGCGATGTGACCCGTATTCGGGTTGAACACCTGGACTGATGCTGGTCAGGCGGCCGTTATCGGCCGCCTTGTCCCGATTCCCGATTCCCGATTTCCGATTTCCGATTTCCGATTTCCGATTTCCGATTTCCGATTTCCGATTTCCGATTTCCGATTTCTTGCTTCTGGCCCATTTATTGCGATCCCCCTGTCTGATAACGGTTTTTTGACAGGTAGGGTTATGGCATTGGCCACATCTCAAGTGTTTTCTCACGTCAAGCAAGGTATGTCGCTGCTGTCCCAGGGTAACCTCAGTGTGCCATTAATGGTGGTGATCCTGTTGGGGATGATGACGCTGCCGCTGCCGCCCTTGCTGTTGGATACGTTTTTTACCTTCAACATTGCTCTGTCGATTGTTGTGTTGCTGGTGAGTGTGTATGCCCTGCGGCCACTCGATTTCACTATTTTCCCGACCATCCTGCTGGTGGCAACCTTGTTGCGGCTGGCGTTAAACGTTGCCTCCACTCGCGTGGTGTTGATGAATGGCCATGAAGGGGGAGACTCTGCTGGCAAGGTGATCGAAGCCTTCGGCGAGGTATTGATTGGCGGTAACTACGCCGTTGGTCTGGTGGTCTTTATGATCCTCATGATCATCAACTTTGTGGTGGTCACCAAGGGTGCCGGACGGGTGTCCGAAGTGAGTGCTCGCTTCACTCTGGATGCCATGCCGGGCAAGCAAATGGCCATCGATGCGGATCTTAATGCCGGTTTGATTGATGCCGACCAGGCCCGCAGTCGGCGTAACGAGGTCGCGGCGGAAGCCGATTTTTATGGCTCGATGGACGGTGCCAGCAAATTTGTCAAAGGCGACGCCGTCGCCGGTATTCTGATTCTGATCATTAACGTTGTTGGTGGTTTTGCTATCGGCATGGGCCAGCACAACCTCAATTTTGCCGATGCCGTGGAGGTGTATACCTTGCTGGCTATTGGTGACGGTCTGGTTGCCCAGATTCCGTCGCTGCTGCTGTCGACCGCGACTGCCATTATGGTGACGCGTAATGGCGGTGATGAAGGCATGGGTGCGCAGGTGTTTGGCCAGATGTTTGCCGCCCCCCAAGCACTGGGGGTTGCTGCCGGATTGATGTTCCTGATGGGGGTTGTGCCCGGTATGCCGCATACCATCTTCCTCAGTTCCGCGCTGGTGGCGGGCGGTCTGGCTTATGCCATTCGTTACAAGAAAGAGGGCGGCCAGTTGGGGGATGCGGTGGTGAAACGGCTGGGCGGCAAGCCCAAAGCCCAGGAAAAATTGCCGGTGCGGGGCAGTGGCGGGGCGCTGGAAGCACCGAAAGAAAAAGCCGAACAAGCGATCAAGCAGCTGGAGGTCAAGGAGCTGGGCTGGGACGACGTGGAACCGGTGGATCGCGTCGGTCTGGAAGTGGGCTATCGTTTGATTCCGTTGGTCGACAAACATCAGGGTGGCCAGCTGTTGAACCGGATCAAGGGGGTGCGGCGCAAGCTATCGCAAGATCTGGGTTTCCTGATGCCTTCGGTTCATATTCGCGACAATCTCGATCTGTTACCCAACCAATACCGCATCACCCTGATGGGGGTTACGCTGGCTGAAGCCGAAATTTACCCGGAACGGGAAATGGCGATTAATCCCGGTGAAGTTTTTGGCAAGATTGACGGCATCGCGGCACGTGACCCGGCATTCGGGATGGATGCGTTCTGGATTGAATCCAGCCAGAAAGACCGCGCCCAGACACTCGGTTACACCGTGGTGGATGCCAGTACCGTTGTCGCGACCCATCTGAATCAGAAACTCTATCGTCACGCCCACGAATTATTGGGACACGAAGACGTACAGAAGCTGCTGGACATGCTAGCGACTTCCTCCCCCAAGCTGGCTGAAGAGCTGGTACCGAATAAAGTCTCGATCAGCCAGTTACTGACCGTACTGCAAAGTCTGTTGAAAGAGCAGGTGCCGATTCGGGATCTGCGCTCAATCGCCGAATCTTTGGCGAATAGCCCCGCCAATAGTCAAGATCCTGCCGCTCTGGTGGCATCGGCCCGTATGGGTCTGCGGCGCCTGATCGTCCAGAACATCTATGGCCACGGGGATGAGCTGCCGGTTGTCACCCTGGATCCAGGACTGGAACAGTTATTGCTCAAGTCCTATCAACAGTCATTACAGCAGGCGCAGCAAACGGGTGGGCAAGCCGGTTTGATTCTTGAACCGGCAATGGCCGACACCTTGCAACGCTCGTTAGCGGAAGCCGTGCAGGCACAGGAAATGGCGGGCCACCCGGCGGTATTGCTGGTGACCAGTCAGATACGGGCAGCGATGGCGCAGTTTGTTCGTAACACCCTGGAGCAGCTTCATGTGCTGGCGTACCAGGAAATACCGGACAACAAGAGTATCAATATTGCGGCTGCTGTCGGCAGTAAACGTTGATAAAAAACACCGGGTGGCAAGGGTTGGTCACTGGATAACCGCATTGGGGAAATCCCTGATGATTCAGAGCGAGATGTGGCTATGAAAGTAAAACGCTTCATGGGAACCAATATGCAGCAGGCGTTACGGCTGGTGTCCCAGGATCTGGGGGCTGATGCCGTCATTCTGTCGAGCAAGAAAGTCGCCGAGGGGTTTGAAGTGGTCGCCGCGCTGGATTACCAGAGTGAGCAACAGAATCCGGTCGAGGTTGAACGTCAGCTCGAACTGCAGCGGGAACTGGAGCGCGCCAAGGATATGAGCCGTGAACGTCAGCGTGCCCGCGCTGCTGGAGAGCCATTACCTGAATTTACCCCCGTAAGCATGCCGGACAGAGCAGGAGCACAGCCGTCAACACGACCGTCATCAACACCGGTGTTGGAAGACGGCAGGGAGCAATCGTCACGGCCGTCTGCCAGCAGTAATGACAGCCAGTATCACCAGATGATGGAACGCATGAGTGGTGAACTGAGTGAATTAAAAAACTGGATGGTCAGCCACGGTGGCAGCGCCTGGGATACTGGTCGTCCGATCACTTGGAAGCAAAGCCAGCTGTGGCAGCGTTGCCAGGATGTCGGGCTGGAACCATCCTGGTCGGATCGGATCGTCTCGCAGGTCACAGAACAGAACGACATGGGGCTGGCCTGGAAGCAAGTGTTGCGGCAGATGGCGGTCGATTTGCCGGTCGCCAAACAGGGCAGTCTCGACAAAGGTGGCGTCTTTGCCCTTGTGGGTCCGACCGGTGCCGGAAAAACCACCACCATTGGCAAACTGGCCGCCCGCTTTGTTATCCAACACGGTGCTGATGCCGTCGCGCTGGTGAGTATCGACAGCTATCGCGTTGCCGCGCATGACCAGTTGCGTTCAGTGGCCCGGATTTTAGGCGTGGAATTACACACCGTGGCCCCAGGCGAAGACTTGGCGGCGACGCTGGAAACACTGACGGGTAAGAAAAAGAAGCGCCTGGTGCTGGTCGATACCGCTGGCCTGGCGAGTCAGGATCCATCGTTTCAGGGACAGTTATCGATGTTGAAGCAGGCCTGTACCTGCAAGGGCAGTGGTCCGCGCATGCGCTGCTTGCTGACCTTGCCGTTGACCAGTCAGGGACGTTGCTTGCAGGAAAATTATGAACACTTCAAACCGGCCGGACTGGCGGGCTGTATTTTTACCAAACTGGACGAGTGTTTCAGTCTTGGGCCTGCCATGAGTGTGGCAGCCCTGACCCGGTTGCCATTAGTGATGATTGCGGATGGCCCGAAGATTCCCGATGACCTGCATTATCCGGATGCAGGCAAGTTAGTCAGGCTAGCGGAGCAAATGGCGCGTATGGCGCGTACCCGCTGGCAGGCCGCAGAGGCCATGAGTCTGGCCAATTGTCGCCAGACCGGTTCCCAACAAGGAGTTCATTAATATGGCAAATCATCCTGTTCAAGTCATTGCAGTCAGCGGTGGCAAGGGAGGCGTGGGTAAAAGTAACGTCTCCGTCAACCTGGCGATCGGACTGGCTGAGCTGGGGCGTCGTGTTGTGGTATTGGACGCTGACCTTGGATTGGCCAATATCGATATTCTGTTGGGTATCAGTTCCGCCCGCACCATTGAAAATGTACTGGCAGGGGAGTGTGACCTGCGCGACATCATGGTTCGTGGCCCTGGCGGTATTCGTATTGTACCGGCGGCCTCTGGTACCCAGAAACTGTCGCAGCTGAACAATAGGGAGCATGCCGGGTTGATACAGGCCTTCAGTGAGCTGGGCGACGATATCGACGTCTTGATCGTTGATACCGCAGCGGGCATCTCCGATACCGTGCTCAGTTTTGTGTGTGCGGCTCAGGAAGTATTGCTGGTAGTGACCGACGAACCCACCTCGATTACCGACGCCTACGCCCAGATCAAGTTGTTAAGTCGGGATTACGGCATGTTCCGCTTTCGTATCGTCGCCAATATGGTTCGTACCCCACAAGACGGCCATGCGCTATTTGCCAAACTCACCAAGGTGACGGATCGCTTCCTCGACGTGGCTTTGCAGTATGTCGGCGCGGTTCCCCAGGACGACGCCGTCAAACGGGCGGTGCAGCGTCAGAAAGCGGTGATTGAAACCTATCCCCGTTCCCGTGCGGCGATTGCCTTCCGGGCGCTGGCGAAAAAAGTGGATGCCTGGCCATTACCAACGACACCACGGGGTCATCTGGAATTTTTTGTTGATCGGCTGGTGCAGCAACAGGTTGGAGTGTGAGTTGTGAATCGGAGCAGTTGCCTCGCCTATACCGAGGTTGAAAAACACAAGGTGGATGAGCGTGTGCACGAGCACGCGACTCTGGTCAAGCGTATCGCCCATCACATGATGGCACGGCTACCGGATTCGGTGCAGGTCAATGACCTGATCCAGGCTGGCATGATTGGCTTGTTGGAAGCAGCGCGTAAATACGATGGCGACAAAGGCGCCAGCTTTGAAACCTATGCTGGCATCCGTATTCGGGGTGCCATGCTGGATGAAATTCGTCGGGGCGATTGGGCACCACGTTCGGTGCATCGCAACAGCCGCCGGATCAGTGAAGCGATCCAGCAAATAGAAGGTGAAACCGGCCGCGATGCGGAAGACAGTGACGTGGCTGAGCGTCTGGGACTGAGTGCCGACGACTATCACGCAATCCTGCGCGACAGCGCTGGATGCCGACTGTTCAGCTATGAAGAAATGCTCGAAAACAACGACGGTACTGATGGCGTTGATGCCCTGTTGTCCAGCAGCGATGATCCGTCCCACAGTATCGAACGGAGTGCCTTTCAGCAGCAGCTGGCGGATGCCATTCGCGGCCTGCCGGAGCGGGAACAACTGGTGTTATCGCTCTATTATGATGAAGAACTCAACCTCAAGGAAATAGGCGCCGTACTGGGAGTGAGTGAAAGCCGGGTGTGTCAGATTCACAGTCAGGCGGCCCATCGGTTAAAGGCTCGACTGGGTGGCTGGGCAAGCTGAATCGATAGGACGCATTGCCATCGGGACTGTACGACGTTGAGTGCGCCCGACACGGAGTCAATACGGACTTGAGTTCATACAACGGGCGGGTTCTGCTCCCGTCTTTTGTGCTTGTTTTTTCAGTTTTCCCCTGTCTGGCCGATACCCTTGTTGACAGTATGAAACCGCAGGGATTGCGGTTGTTAGTGGTTGGCCATGGCGACAACAGGAAACTCTCCAGGCTTGCTGGATAACCGTCAGACTGGGTCTACACTTGCAGTAGAGTCCTTGAGTACTACGGGTATCAATGGGCATCAGAAACGGCTTGTTAGAAAAGTCGACTATTGGAGGTCGTTTTGGACAAGAACATGAAAATCCTCATCGTTGACGATTTTTCCACGATGAGACGCATCGTTAAAAATTTGCTGCGCGATCTGGGATTTACCAACACCGCAGAAGCAGATGATGGATCAACCGCCTTGCCGATGCTGCAGCAAGGTGACTTCGATTTCCTGGTAACAGACTGGAATATGCCAGGTATGACAGGTATCGATTTGCTCAAGAAAGTGAGGGCAGACGAGCGCCTGCGAAGCTTGCCCGTATTAATGGTGACAGCAGAAGCCAAGCGCGAGCAGATCGTGGCGGCTGCTCAGGCTGGTGTTAACGGTTACGTCGTGAAGCCATTTACTGCTGCAGTGCTCAAGGAAAAGATTGAAAAAATCTTTGAGCGTGTCGAAGGCTAACTCCAGGGTTTACCCATGTCCGAGAGTAATTCGCAACAACTGGCGCAGTCGACCAGCCTGGCAATGAAAAACCTGGCGCAGTCGATGGTGGAAAGCATTGAACGCGGCGAAATCAGTCATGCGGTGTCCCTGGTGAATCAGCTGAATGATGTACGGGATAAGACCCTGTATGAAGAAATTGGTCGACTCACCAGAGCACTGCACGAAGCCATCAAAAACCTCAACATCGAATCGCCGGGTGCCGGGTCAGAAATCGAAAGCGCGACCGACAAACTTGAGTACGTGATCGAGATGACCAACAAGTCGGCTAATCGGACCATGGATCTGGTGGATGCCGGCATGCCGTTGGCACTTGCGATTCGGGATCGGGCCGGTTCATTAGGGCAACAATGGCAGCGATTTCTCAACAAAGAACTCAAGCCGGATGAGTTCCGGGTATTGTCGCGGGATATCGACGCTTTTTTGACCACTAGCCAACAGCAGTCCGGCGAGTTGAAAGATCAGCTCTCCGACATACTGCTGGCTCAGGACTTCCAGGATCTGACCGGCCAGGTGATTCAGAAAGTGGCCACGCTGGTTCGGGATGTGGAAAGTCGGCTGGTTAATCTGGTGGTGATGGCGGGTACGGTCGACTCCATTACGGGTATTACACATGCAGATCTGGAATTGGTTAAACAAGACGAGGTCTCTGCGATTGCTGCTGAAGGCCCACAGATTGATAAAACGGTGGATGGCGTGGTCGCCAGTCAGGATGACGTTGATGACCTGTTGTCCAGTTTGGGTTTTTAAAGGGGCAGATGAATGAGCTTCGATGCTGATGAAGAGATCCTCCAGGATTTCCTGGTAGAGGCTGGCGAGATTATCGAGCTGTTATCTGAACAGCTGGTCGATCTCGAGCAGCGTCCGGATGACAAGGATCTGCTCAATGCTATCTTTCGCGGTTTTCATACCGTCAAAGGGGGAGCCGGATTTTTACAGCTATCGCCGCTGGTAGATTGCTGTCATGCCGCAGAAAACGTGTTCGATACCCTGCGTAACGGCTTGCGTCGGGTTAATGCTGATCTGATGGATGTGGTATTGCAGGCGCTGGATTGCGTGAACGAAATGTTTGATGACGTCCGTGCCAGCCGCCAGCCCCAGTCTGCCGATCCTGAACTGATACACCAGCTGCATCTGCTGGCGGAACCCCAGTCCGGGGACGCTGAAGTTGTGGGTGGTGTTGCTGAGTCTGTGAATGATACCAAGGCCGCAGAAACGATGACTGTCGGCGGAGCAAATCCTGCGACTGGGTTGGTCGACGACCACGATATTACCGACGATGAATTTGAACAGCTGTTGACGGCGTTGGATGGTGACGCCGCTACACCAGTAGCAACAGAGCCAACCTCATCTGTGTCAGAGCCAGCGGCTGATGATGACGACCTGTTTGACTTGCCGGCGGTATCGGCGGCGAGTGGCGATGAAATTACCGAAGATGAATTTGAAGCCCTGCTGGATCAGATTCATGGCAAGGGCAAACACAGCAGCACTCCGGCGTCGCCAGCAGATGACGCATCCGGTGAGCGGGGAACAACATCAGAAAGCAGTGAGCCGGAGGTTATGCCCCGGTCTGCGGATCTAATAACGGATTCCGAATTCGAAGAATTATTGGATCGTCTGCATGGCAAGGGCAAGCATGCGTTTGCTGGAAGCGTTGAGAGTGAGACGGACTCAAACTCAACGCCAGAGGCGACTGCTGCCGCTGTAGAAACAGTGGCTCCTGTCGCCCAGCCTGAGCCGGTCAAGGCCGTTGCGCCAACGCCGATCAATGCTGCTGCCACACCGGCGGCAAAAGCCGCCGACAGCGGACGCAAGGCAGTAGAGAAAGACGCAACCTCTGAAACAACCGTGCGAGTCGATACCAAGCGCCTTGACGATATTATGAATATGGTTGGCGAGCTGGTGCTGGTGCGTAATCGTCTGGTACGGCTGGGCCTGAAGAGTCAGGACGAATCCATGGCCAAGGCGGTGGCTAATCTGGATGTGGTGACGGGCGATTTACAGTCGTCGGTGATGAAAACCCGGATGCAGCCGATCAAAAAAGTATTTGGCCGTTTTCCTCGCGTGGTGCGTGATTTGGCCCGGCAGCTGAAAAAAGAAATTAATCTGGAATTGCGCGGCGAAGACACAGATCTGGATAAAAACCTGGTTGAAGCGCTGGCGGATCCACTGGTTCACCTGGTGCGGAATTCTGTCGACCATGGTGTCGAGACACCCGCAGAACGGGAACACGCAGGCAAACCACGGGTCGGGCTGGTGATTCTGTCGGCGGAGCAGGAAGGCGATCACATCCTGTTGCAGATTCAGGATGACGGCAAGGGCATGGACGCCGAAGTACTGCGCAGCAAGGCGGTGGAAAAAAATGTCATGGATCAGGATGCGGCTGACCGGCTGACGGAGCAGGAGTGTTTTAACCTGATCTTTGCGCCCGGCTTTTCGACCAAGGAAGAAATATCCGATGTCTCGGGCCGTGGCGTGGGCATGGACGTGGTGAAAACCAAGATCACCCAGCTTAATGGCATTATCAGTATTGATTCCAAGCCAGGCGTAGGCACGACCATCCGTATCAAAGTGCCGTTGACGCTGGCGATTATGCCGACCTTGATGGTGATGCTGAAAAACCAGGCGTTTGCCTTCCCGTTGGTCAGCGTCAACGAAATTTTCCATCTCGATCTGACCCAGACCAATATCGTTGATGGTCAGGAAGTGGTGGTGGTGCGTAACCGGCCGATTCCGCTGTTTCATCTCAAGCGTTGGCTGATTCGTGGCGAGGCCAGTTCTGGCGCGGATGCCAGTGGACATGTGGTGGTGGTCTCGGTGGGCACCAAGAGCGTCGGATTTGTGGTGGATCAGTTGATTGGGCAGGAAGAGGTGGTGATCAAGCCGCTTGGTAAAATGCTGCAAGGCACGGCGGGTATGGCTGGAGCCACCATTACTGGTGATGGTCGTATTGCTCTGATTCTGGATATACCCAGCATGCTGAATCGTTACGCTGCTCGTCATTCTTCGGCGGCTTGACCGCCGCATTCTCTTTTGCAGAGGCCCGGTATTGGCCGGGCTAACGGGACTTCGCGATTATGGCCATTCGTGTGCTGGTGGTAGATGACTCCGGCTTTTTTCGCCGCAGGGTTGCCGACATTATAAATGCTGATCCGCGTATGACGGTTATTGGTGATGCTTCTAACGGTCGTGAGGCCATTGAGCTGAATGATTCCCTCAAGCCTGATGTGATTACCATGGATTACGAGATGCCAGTGATGGATGGCATTACCTCGCTGCGTAATATCATGATACGGCGACCGGTGCCGGTGTTGATGTTTTCGTCTCTGACCTTTGAAGGTGCCAGGGTCACTCTGGATGCCCTGGATGCGGGTGCTCTGGATTATCTGCCGAAAAATTTTGATGCGGTGGCCAAGGGCACCGCAGATATGCGGCGGCTATTGACTGAAAAAATTGTCGCGGTGTCTGCCTGCCGTATGGGTCGACAGGACAAGACGACCGAACCGCCAGTGACAACCAGCAAGGCGGTAACGGACGTGCCGGTTACGGCAGCGCCGCTCGCGACAGCTTCTCCTGCGGTAACGGTGGCATCCGGTACCGTCCGGGCTGACCGGGATCAAGCACCGGTGCCTGCCGTCAGAGAGGCTGCTCGTAAACAGTTGAAGGGTATTGAGCTGGTACTGATCGGTACTTCTACCGGTGGCCCGGCGGCGTTGCAGACATTGTTCAAGAGTTTGCCAGCCAACTTCCGTAAACCGGTGATTATTATTCAGCACATGCCAGCGTCATTTACCCAGGCATTTGCCGAACGCCTTAACAGCATCAGTTCCCTCAACGTCAAGGAGGCGAAGGATGGTGACCGGATTGTTCCCGGTCATGTCTACGTTGCACCGGGCGGGATGCAGCTGATGGTCGAAAGCCGTGGACAAGCGGCTATCCGTATTCGCGAAAGTGATGAACGAGTGAATTATCGTCCCAGTGTGGATATTGCCTTTGCATCGGCAGCCAAGCATTTTGGTGCCAGTGCCCTCGGCGTTGTGCTCACCGGGATGGGTGCAGACGGCAGAGAAGGTGCACGGCTGATGAAAGCAAGCGGTGGCCATATCTGGGCCCAGGACGAGGCCAGCAGCGTGATTTATGGCATGCCAATGGCGGTCACCAAAGCTGGCTATGTGGATGATGTTGTTGCGCTCAAGGACGTTGGACTCAAATTGGCCACCGAGCTGGTTTGATTGCATCCTGCTTTGGAGGCTGGCATGGCTTATTGGCGTATTCCCTTGTTACTCCGGCACCCGCGAGCATCATCAGGCAGCGGTATTCCTGCTGCATTATCTACCGTCATCTACCGTCCGAACATCAATATCAGGCTGAACGGCTGTCTGAACGGCTATTCATGGGCGGGTTCTGGAATGGTTTTTGCCGCACAGAATAACGGGGGTGTTTTATCCGTTCATCCCGTTCATCGTTATCGCTTAGTGGACGTTTTATTGCAGGTTGGTCGACATCTGTGCGGCATCCTGAAACGACGAATTGGCAACCGGCGGCAACTTGTTGCCGTATTGCCGTTAACCAGAGGTAATCAGAGTGCGAGTCTGGTCGATTGCAAATCAGAAAGGTGGCGTAGGTAAAACCACCAGCGTGGTAACGCTGGGTGGCTTGCTTGGTCAGCGTGGCCACCGGGTATTGCTGGTGGATCTGGACCCTCACGGCTCGCTGTCGAGCTATTTCAAACTCGACCCTGACAGTCTTGAGCACAGTATGTATCAATTGTTTTTTAACAATAATTGCAAGAATCGCGATTATATCGGCCAGGTGATCCGACCGACGAGTTTACGGAATGTGCATTTATTGCCTGCGGCGACGTCGTTGGCAACGCTGGAGCGCCAGGTCAGTGGCCAGGAAGGCATGGGCCTAGTGTTGTCACGCTCACTGGCTCAGGTGTGGGATGAGTACGACTATGCCTTACTGGATACGCCACCGATTCTGGGAGTGCTGATGGTGAATGCCTTGGCGGCTTGCCAGCAGCTGGTGGTTCCGACCCAGACCGAACATTTGGCGCTGAAAGGGCTGGAACGTATGGTGCACACCTTAAAAATGGTGATGCGTTCACAACGGCGGGAATTGCCGTACCTGATTGTACCGACACTGTTTGACCGTCGTACCCTGGCTTCGGTGACGACGCTGAAAGAGATGCGTCGTATCTATCGTGACAAGCTGTCACCGGAGCCGATCCCGGTGGATACCCGCTTGCGTGATGCCAGTCAGCTGGGTCTGTTTCCTCATCAGCTGGAAGACGAAAGCCGGGGAGTTCGCGCCTATCGCCATTTACTCAGCTTGCTGGATAACGAGATTGAGAAGGCGAACCATGGTTGATACGAGCCGGTGTGTTGATGGTGTGGTGTCGAGTTACCTGGATACTTTGCTGGCGGACAGCGCAACGGTTGAAACCGATTGGGACAGCTTGCTGACGCAAGCCACATCCGTGCCACACGATAAGGTGAAGCCGGTCAGTCTGGTGTGCCATAGCAGCTCGCTGCGTCCGGGGATGGCACTGGTGCCGCTACAACCTTGTGGTGACAGTCGTCCACAAGGGCTGCCGCTGCAATTGCTGGACAGCTTGTCATTGTTGCGCCAGTTGCCGCATGGCACCCGCTTACAGCAGCAGGTACTGCAGTCTTGCGGGCAGTTGATGCTCCGGCTTGATTTGTGCGGGTGATGTAAATGGCCATTAAAAAACGACAAAACCTGGTTGATGGTGTGCTGCAGGGTTATCTGGATGACCTGCTGGGGATGGCTGATGTGTTTGTCGATCAGGCTTTCACACCATCCGGTGCTGAGTTGTCCGATTACTCGTCTATTCCTGCCAGTGCGGAAGCATGTGGCCATCGTGATCCGGCTACGGCAGTGGTTACTGTTACGAGTGTTGCTGCAGTTGCCAGCAATACCGAAGCGTCCCCCGCCGCTGCCTGGCCACGGTTTGCTGAACCGCCGGTCAAACTGAAAGCACCATTACCGAATGTGGCTGTGGAGGAAGTTAAGGAAGTTGCCAGGGAAGCCGTGGTAACCCCGGACGACGTTATCAAGCCGGTCAACGTGGAGCCAGAAAATGTCGCCCTGAATCCAAGCCGATCCACTGAGGTTGCTGACACGGAACATCGTCATGAACTTGACGGAAAATCCGATCTGGCGTCGTTAAATTGGCAATCAAGTAGCGGCGTCGACTGTCTGCTATTTACGGTATCCGGATTAAAACTGGCCATTCCCCTGCCTTTACTGGGTGGGGTTCATAAGGTGAATGAGCGTGTGACGCCTCTGTTTGGCCAGGCCAGCTGGTCGCTGGGGGTGTGGCAAGGGGATGATCTCAAGCTGACCATCATCGACAGTGCCCAGCTGATCATGCCGGAGCGTGGCACTCGACTGGCCGACGACGGTTACGATTATTTTATTCAGCTGGATCGATCCCCATGGGCTTTGGCCTGTCAGGATATTCTCGATACCGTCAAACTGGATAACAACGCCATCAAGTGGCGCGGAGATGCCAGTAAACGCCGTTGGCTGGCAGGTACGGTAATCAAGGAAATGTGTGCCTTGATCGATGTGCCCGGGCTGTTGCAGTTACTGGAAGACAGTCGTCGTAAAGGTTCTCTCAAACCAGGTCGCCACGCCTACTGAGCCAGCCGGTTCTCTTGCTGTGTGAGTGTCACAATATTTCTTTCCTGCTAACTGGTACACATTGTGCTCTGATCTATAGTTAAGAGCGGTTCGTCATGTTTACGTCAGACTGCGGCCTTTCTTTGTGAGGATGTTTTTATGTCAGCGATTGCCGGAAATAAAAGTGCAGAAGATCCCGTACTGCAGTGGGTTACTTTTCGATTGGAGAACGAGACCTATGGCATCAATGTGATGCAGGTGCAGGAAGTGTTGCGCTACACCGAGATTGCCCCGGTACCGGGTGCGCCGCCTTATGTACTGGGCATTATTAATCTGCGCGGGAATGTGGTGACGGTCATCGACACCCGATTGCGGTTTTCCCTGCCAGGTGCCGATACCACGGATCAGACTCGTATTGTGATTATCGAGGCCGAAAATCAGGTCGTGGGTATTCTGGTCGATGCCGTGGCCGAGGTGGTGTATTTACGTCAGTCAGAAATAGAAACCACCCCGTCTGTGGGAAATGAGGAAAGCGCCAAGTTTATTCAGGGTGTTTGCCATAAAAATGAAGAGCTGCTGATTCTGGTCGATCTGGAAAAGTTGATGACCGATGAAGAATGGTCAGAGTTACAAGGCCTGTAAGGTCTGAAGGAATTCATCATGTTGCCTATGTCACTTGAACAGGCCGGATTGTCGGCCGCTGCCGTTGCACTGGTTATCGGACTGGTAGCATTAGCTCGCTTGCGTTTGATGCTGGTACAGCTGCAGCAAGGTTACACCAGCCAGCACAGCCAACTGCTGCTGTTACAACAGAATCAGCAAGCCATGAATCAGAGCGTGGTGGGCATGGGCAAAAAAATTCGTCACTTGACCCAACGGTTGGGTGAGGCCGAACAACGTAATCTGTTTACGCCCGGAGATGAAGCCTCTTATCAGCAGGCGGCCCGGTTGGTGAGCCTGGGTGCCAGTGCCGGAGAGCTAATGGATCATTGTGGTATGGCTCGTGCGGAAGCGGAGCTGTTGGTGACTTTGAAAGGGCGTGTTCATTAATTAAAAGGCAATTGCAATCGAATTGATGTCGTCAGTATGCTGCCAGTGATACTGATCAATACAACAGGGGAGCGGAACCGCAGGAATGCATATTCACAGGAAAGTGAAGTCGACAGGGATGAGTTATTACCCGACCAACCCCGTAAAGGGGACAGGAGGCACCATGTTGGCCATACTGACTTATCTGGTTTTGGGATCGGGCGCGCTGCAGGTAGTACCTGCCAGTACCCATGAGCATTGGTTTGCCAGTCGCATTCTTGATGCCACGCAGATGGAATACTCACCGGAGTTTACCGATTTATATCTGATTGAAACGTTAGACAAGAGTCGGCTGATTTATATCTATTGTAATAGCAGCAGTTGTTACAAGGTGCGTGGGCAACTGCAGTTTGTCTGACAGGGGATGATCACCTGTTTGGTTGGATGACTGCGGTGCGAAGATTGCCTTGTTTTTTATTTTCGTAATACTCGAGATAGATGTACTGCGATTTTTCAGATGCCTTCGCGCCTGTCCTGCGGTTCAATCGAACAGCAGGACAGGCGCGAACGAATGCGTGTGTCTTACGGGCGGCTTGCCAGTAACGCAATGACGTCGTCGTGGTGAGTTTTGGTTTTCACCTTGGGCATCACCTGCTGGATCAGGCCGTCTTCACCGATAATAAAAGTGATCCGGTTAATCCCCATGTATTCCTTGCCCATGAATTTCTTGAGTCCCCACACGCCGTAGGCTTCAGCAATCTGGTGATCTTCATCGGATAGCAGATCGAAGTTGAGCTGATCCCGATCAATAAACTTTTGCAATCGAGCGGGGGCATCCGGGCTGATGCCGACAGCGACGGCGTTGTGTGCAGCCAGTTCAGCCTGGCTGTCACGCAGTCCGCAGGCCTGTGTGGTACAGCCTGGTGTCATGGCTTTGGGATAGAAATAGAGAATCAGGGTCTTGCCCTGGTAATCACTGAGTGACACGGTTTCACCACGCTGATTCAGGGTGGTGAATGCTGGAGCCTGGGTGCCTGCTTCCGGTAAGACAAGTGCGCTGCTCATGTTGCTCTCCTTATGCTCGTTGGGTTCGTTACTGCTGGGTATTACAGCTGGATGGTGACGTTACTGCGTGGGATGCAGCAACATAGCAGAATTTCGCCGTCATTCAGCCAAGCCATCGGATCACTGGAGTAATGCACTTCGCCACTGATCAAGCGGGCACGACAGCTGCCACAATAACCTTCCCGGCATTGGAAATGGACATCAATCTGTTGGGCTTCAAGTGATTCCAGCAGATTGCTGGCGTATTGAAAACGGGCTTGGCGGCCATCACTGAGGGCAACGGCAAAGACCGGCGGTGCCATGCCTTCCAATTCCAGCTGTGGCGTTTGCTCCGGGTGTTCCGGGTCGCTTTCAGGCAGGTACAACTCGGCCTGTTGCTCGCGGCTGTCGGGTTCGGCTACCGGTGCTTCGAGTTCGAATGGGAGTTGCTGTTCAATATTGCCATCAAGCGCAAAGTTGTCTTCTGCTGACGCAGGTTGCGGCTGGCTGGCGGGAGCGCCAGAGGCATGCCTCTGGCGTAGATCTGTACGACTCATCAAAGATCGAAGTCGCCGAGGTCGTTGGTATCTACTTCACTGTCGAGGGCACCAACCAGATAGGAACTGATTTCAGATTCCTGCGGGGCAACCTGGACGTTGTCGCTGTTGAGCCAGGAATTGATCCAGGGCAGCGGGTTGGAGCGGGCGTCAAAGATACGGTCAAATCCCAGGGCTGCAATACGCTGGTTGGTGATGTATTCAACGTACTGGCACAGAATGTCCTTGTTCAGACCAATCATGGAGCCGTCCTTGAACAGGTATTCGGCCCATTCTTTTTCCTGTTGCGCTGCTTCGGCAAAAATACGAATCACATCGGGCTTGCACTCTTCGGCGATGTTGGCAAAGGCAGGATCATCCTGGCCACGGGCAATAATCTGCAGCATATGCTGGGTACCGGTGAGGTGCAGCGCTTCATCACGGGCAATCAGTTTGATGATTTTGGCATTACCTTCCATCTTGGCACGTTCGGCAAAAGCAAATGAACAGGCGAAGCTGACGTAAAAGCGGATGGCTTCCAGCACGTTGACGGAAACCAGCGTCAGATACAGGCGACGCTTGAGTTCGTGCATGTTGACCTCAACGATTTGGCCGTTGATGGTGTGACTGCCTTCGCCCAGTTGCTGGTAGTAGTTACTCAGCTCAATAAAACTGTCGTAGTAGCGGGTGACAGAAATGGCGCGGCGGGTGATGTGCTCATTACGGGTGATGTCGTCAAAAATAGCAGCCGGGTTGGGGACGATATTACGGACGATATGGGTGTAGGAGCGGCTGTGAATGGTTTCGCTGAACGACCAGGTTTCGATCCAGGTTTCCAGCTCCGGCAGTGATACCACGGGCAAAAAAGCCACGTTGGGGGAGCGCCCCTGAACCGAGTCCAGCAAGGTCTGATATTTCAGGTTGCTGATGAAAATATGTTTTTCGTGTTCCGGCAGGTCGAGAAAATCCTTGCGATCGTTGGTCAGATCCACTTCTTCTGGACGCCAGAAAAACGACAGTTGTTTTTCGATCAGGTTTTCAAAAATCTTGTGTTTTTGTTGGTCGTAGCGGGCAACGTTGACATGTTCGCCAAAAAACATGGGCTGTGAGAAGGTGTCAAATTCGTTGCGGTTGAAGGTGGTGTAGGCCATAGCCAGTATCGTCTCGCCTGGCCGTATACGGCCGTTGTCATTCTTCGGGTTGGGATGACCCGCATGCCGATCCCTGCACGGCGGGCTACTGCCGCTACCATCAATCGGTGATCGATTGTAGCGGCCTTGTACATGGGTAGAAAGTGTATCGGCAGAAAGTACGACAGCGTCGTACTAGATTTTGCAGGCTCCGCCAGCGCAGTCGTCGTCTTCCTGGATCGCGTCTTTCTGAGGATCTTCCATACCGTCACGGGTGTTGTGATAGTACAGGGTTTTGACGCCAAATTTATAGGCCATCAGTAGATCGCGCATCAGTTGTTGCATGGGAACCTTGTTACCGCTGAAGCGTGCCGGGTCATAGTTGGTGTTGGCGGAAATCGATTGGTCGACAAATTTCTGCATGATACCAACCAATTGCAGGTAGCCCTGGTTGCTGGGAATTTGCCACAGCAGTTCGTAGGCTCCTTTCAGGGTTTCGTACTCAGGCACAACCTGTTTGAGAATACCATCCTTGCTCTGTTTGACACTGATATAGCCTCGTGGTGGCTCGATGCCGTTCGTCGCGTTGCTGATCTGGGAGGAGGTCTCCGAGGGCATCAGGGCGGTGAGGGTCGAGTTACGCAAGCCATGTTCCTTGATATCAGCACGCAGTGCTTCCCAGTCGTAGTGCAGCGGCTCGTCACAGAAGGTATCAATATCCTTCTTATAGCTGTCGATTGGCAGGATACCCTGGGCATAGGTGGTGTCTTCAAACAGCGGGCAGGCACCTTGCTCTTGCGCCAGTTTGACGGAAGCGCGCAGCAGCCAGTACTGAATGGCTTCAAAGGTTTTGTGAGTCAGGCCATTGGCGGAGCCGTCGGAATAACGGACACCGTTTTTTGCCAGATAGTAGGCATAGTTGATGACGCCGACACCCAGGGTACGACGCCCCAGGCTGCCTCTTTCGGCGGCGGGCACCGGATAATCCTGGTAGCTGAGCAGGCTGTCGAGGGCTCGAACAACCAGATCAGACAGTTCTTCCAGTTCATCCAGGTTTTTCAGTATACCGAGGTTAAAAGCCGCCAGCGTGCAAAGGGCGATTTCGCCGTTTTCGTCGTTGACGTCCATTAACGGTTTGGTCGGCAGGGCAATTTCCAGACAGAGGTTGGACTGACGTACCGGTGCTTTTTTCGGATTAAACGGACTGTGGGTGTTGCAGTGGTCAACGTTCTGGATGTAAATGCGGCCAGTACTGGCGCGCTCCTGCAGCATGCTGGAGAACAGGTCGACGGCCTTGATGGTTTTCTTGCGAATGCTGTCGTCTTGCTCGTACTTGTTGTACAGCTGCTCGAAGCGTTCCTGATCTTCAAAGAAGGCATCGTACAGGCCGGGAGCATCTGATGGTGAGAACAGGGTGATGTTGCCATTTTTGATCAGGCGTTCGTACATCAGTTTGTTAATCTGCACACCGTAGTCGATATGACGTACCCGGTTTTCTTCTACCCCCCGGTTGTTCTTCAATACCAGCAGGGATTCGACTTCGTAATGCCAGATCGGGTAGAACAGGGTGGCTGCACCACCACGAACGCCACCCTGGGAGCAGGATTTAACGGCCGTCTGGAAGTGTTTGTAAAACGGGATACAACCGGTGTGGAAGGCTTCGCCACCGCGGATCGGGCTGCCCAGGGCACGGATGCGACCACCGTTAATGCCGATACCGGCACGCTGGGATACGTATTTTATGATGGCGCTGGCGGTGGCATTGATGGAATCGAGGCTGTCACCGGCTTCAATCAGCACGCATGAACTGAATTGGCGTGTGGGGGTTCGTACACCAGCCATAATGGGGGTTGGTAACGACAACTTGAAGGTCGAAACGGCATCGTAGAAACGTTTGATGAAGTCGAGTCGACGATCCTTCTCGTAGCCGCTGAACAGGCAGGCGGCAATCAGCAAGTACAGGAACTGGGCACTTTCAAATACCTCACCAGTAACGCGATTCTGCACCAGGTATTTGCCTTCCAGCTGCTTGACGGCAGCATAGCTGAAATTGAGGTCTCGACTGTGGTCGAGGAATGTCTCCATTTCGGCATAGTCAGCTTCGCTGTAGTCTTCCAGCAGGTGGCTGTCGTAGCGTTTTTTGTCGACCAGTTTACGTACATGATCCAGTAATGCCGGTGGTTCATACTGACCAAAAGCTTTTTTGCGCAAGTGAAAAATATTCAGTCGTGCAGCCAGGTACTGATAGTCCGGTGCTTGATCGGAAATCAGATCCGCAGCTGCCTTGATCAGGGTCTCGTGTATTTCAGAGGTCTGAATGCCATCGAAAAATTGCAGATGGGCACGAAGCTCAACTTCGGATACGGAGACGTTATTCAGTCCCTCCGCAGCCCAGGTGACGACCTTGTGAATCTTATCGAGATCCAGCGGTTCCTGACGACCGTCGCGTTTACTGACTTTGAGAGCGCTATTCATGTTAATTGTGCCTGTACTCGAAGGTATTCTGATCACGTCCATGCTTGAAAGTCACCAACCTTTGCCAGTTGTCGTTACTCATCTGATCCTGTCTAACCGGATGCAAGCAAGTATGGGTCAAAGGTGGGAATCCTGATGTGTGCTTGTTTCAATATTAGCCATGAATGTTTGCAATTAGCCCGGTTTTCCGGGTTGCAGCTGATTTTTGGCTTGTTCGTGTTGAACGTACATTGTGTGCCTGATATTAGCATCAAGCTGGCCTGAGGAATGGGGCGATTGAAGGTGCATGGTAATACAGCGTGTTCCACAGGTCTGGTTGGAAACGGCACAAGATAATGGGCCTTGGCGGGGGATTCAACCCCATATGTTGTGTGGCCACTTGCCAAAACGGACAACGGCGGTATGTCAAGATGTGGATAAGGTGTGTATGAGATGTGGGTGAATGTCAGGGCCTTGCTTCTCGGCTACAGCGGATCTGGCTGAAGGCCGCATTGTGGCTGGTATGTTGCTGGATGATGGTTAAAATGCCGTTGCCATGAGTGCTCAGGTAAGTTTTTGTGCATTTGTGGAGGCTTCAGTCTATGGTTAGAACAACAACTTCTGTCACAGGATTCAGAAGTGAATAAAAAGTAAACAGTCGTCTGATTGTGTCCGGCCGGGTTACCTGGATAACTGCCTGCCAATCGGATTTGGGATGAACAACGCGTTTTCGAGCATAACCCTGGTGCTGGAGAGCTGATTGGATGGCAAACGTAGAAATGGCACATGACTCGGATGAAAACTGGCGCATCCTGATTGTTGAAGATGACGAACGACTGGCTGCCCTGACCAAGGATTATCTGGAAAGTAATGGTCTGAGTGTGGCTATCGAAGGTGATGGTGCCCGGGCGATTGACCGGATCAAGACGGAACAGCCGGATCTGGTGGTGCTTGATTTGATGCTGCCGGGTGAAGATGGCCTGGCCGTTTGTCGGCTGGTACGCCCTCATTACCGTGGGCCGATTCTGATGCTGACAGCCCGAACCGAGGATCTGGATCAGGTGCTGGGTCTGGAAATGGGGGCTGATGATTACGTCGCCAAACCGGTACGGCCACGAGTGTTACTGGCCAGAATCCGGGCCTTGTTACGCCGGGTTCGTGATGTGGTGGAGGTGGTCAGTGAAGAGTCCAACCAGGAAAATCGTCTGACGTTCGGTAATCTGGTGGTTGACAGCGCCATGCGGGAAGCCTGGCTTGAAGGGCGCAGCATTGATTTGACCAGTGCCGAGTTCGATCTGCTCTGGCTGTTGTGTAACAGTGCCGGGCGAGTGTTGACACGAGAGGAAATTTTCCATCAGTTACGCGGCATCGAATACGATGGTCAGGATCGTTCGATTGACGTAAGAGTATCTCGTATTCGTCCCAAGGTGGGTGATGATCCGATGAATCCCCGTCGAATCAAAACGGTGCGCAGTAAGGGGTATCTGTTTGTGAAGGAGCTGTAATGGGGTTGCCATTGCTGGCAATGGCGTCCCTGCGGCAACCTATTCGACACGCGTGCGGTATCGTCTCGAAGCGGTGCAGATTCAGAAATAAACTGGATAATCAGGGTTCACAGTACTGTGAGCGGTTGGCAGGTTATCGATGAGTGGCATTTTCCTGCGGGTGTATGGCGCGCTGATACTGGCTATTGTCGGCATTACTGTTTTCTGTTTTCTGTCGCTGAATCTTATTCATCATATTCGTTACCATGAATACTGGGAGCGGGATCTTGGCCGTGCGCTGCAGGTCTTGAATGCTGGCGAGTCTGGGATACGTTTTCGCCAGACGCTGGAGCAGGCCTGGATTGATCAGTCTGATCTGGCGCAGATGAACAGTCATCAACGTTATCGTTTGTCTCAAGGCCAGGTTGTCGTCTCCCTTGATAATTCCAGTCTGCGGCTTAGTTTGCTGGAGGATGTCGAGAGTCGTGCTGCAGAGGACTTGTTCGATGTTGATGCCACCCCCCTCACTGTCTCAAACAGTGTTGCTACCTTCCATTTTAATGCCAACGCAGAACTGGCCTGGTCACAGTTTACCGAGCTGGTTCGACATCATTTTCTGGTGTCGGGAATGGATGGCGACGTCTATGCGGAATGGTTGGCCGTGCAGCTGGCTGTTCCGGTACGGCTTACCATCATGCGTATCGCACCGATATATCCCGTCGCTACCCGGCTGGTCGATGTGCCATTGGGGGATTATCACCATTTACTGATTGGCCCGTTCACGGCTCCCCATGAGACGCCTTATCACGTCTGGGTTGTCCTCGGCTTGATTGCTGTTTTAGTGTTTGCGCTGGTGGTCTTCTGGTTGGTTACGACGATGGAATCCGGTTTGCGAGATCTGGATCAGGTGACTGGCCGCCTGGCACAGGGGCATCTGTCTGCGCGTATCGCGGTGACCGGCATGGATCCGGTCAATCGTCTGGGTAACTCTTTTAACAAGATGGCGGAACATATTCAGCGCTTGATCGGGATTCAGCGGGAGATGTTGCATGCGGTATCCCATGAGTTGAGGACGCCGGTTGCCCGGTTGCGGTTTGGCTTGCAAATCATTGAAGATGAAGTTGAAGACCCGCATCTGAAAAACCAGATACGGGGAATGGATGCGGATATTCAGGAGCTGGATCAGCTGATTGATGAAATCCTGACTTATGCCCGCCTGGAAGAGGGCGGGCCCTTGCTCGAATTCCAGGAAGTGGAGTTGACCGATATCGCTCGCCAAGTGGCGGCAGAAGCCCGGCCCTCGGGGCAGATAGAGGTGCGCTTTCTGGAAAGTGAACGATTGCACGATAGTTTGGCAGAGGTAGAGCCAAGGTATATCCATCGGGCGGTACAGAATCTGGTTGGTAATGCCTGTCGTTATGCCAGCTCCCGTGTTCAGGTGAGTTGCAGCGTGGCGGTGGATACCTGTCGGATTGATGTGGAGGACGATGGCCCTGGTATTCCAGAAGAGCAGTGGTCGAGGGTGTTTGTTGCATTTGCTCGCCTGGATGACAGTCGTACTCGCAGCTCTGGTGGTTATGGTTTGGGGTTGTCAATTGTCCGACGTATTGCTTATTGGCACGGTGGACGCGCCATTGTGGGTCGCAGTGAGCAACTGGGGGGAGCCAGGTTCAGTCTGGTCTGGCCGCGTTACCATATAGACTAGCAAGCTGGCGTTACTGGCTCCGCTGTTGTTATTTGATTGTTATTTTAACGTGCGTATAGGCTCAATACCTTGCAGGCGTTCAAAGCAGGTATCGATAGAAAGACTCAGGAAGTCCTTGATGTAACTGTCGTCTTGCTGATCAGCCCGGATTGCAGCATACAGGGTTGGCCAGATGCCTTCCCCCAACGGCAAGGCGCTGATCAGTTTAGCATCCAGATACGGCTGTAATGCCCAGTTCGGCAAGCAGGCAACACCGCGT
This sequence comes from Candidatus Thalassolituus haligoni, assembly GCF_041222825.1. Classification (NCBI taxonomy): domain Bacteria; kingdom Pseudomonadati; phylum Pseudomonadota; class Gammaproteobacteria; order Oceanospirillales; family Oceanospirillaceae; genus Thalassolituus; species Candidatus Thalassolituus haligoni. Next base: position 2,898,729 of record NZ_CP139482.1, on the reverse strand, counting down.
CCGCTGGCGACCAGCTGAATCATCATAAGTGTCAGTTCGGTCTGGCGATTGGCACTCGGTTCTATCCCCGCAGGCAGCAGAAAGTGTTGATAAATATCCAGGCGTTTCCGTTCAACCGGGTAGTGAATCAGGGTTTCTGACGCCAGATCGGTGGCTGAGGCTTGGGCCTGACTTGCCAAGGGGTGCTGATTGGAGACCGCCAGCAGTGATTGATAGCGGAATAGCGGACGATAGTGGATACGGCTGTCAGGCTCCGGGTCGGAGGTAATGACAAGGTCAATGTCTCCTCGGGTAAGCGCGGGTAAGGGATCAAAATGGAAGCTGGTGGTCAGGTCTATTTCCACATCTGGCCAGTGATCTCGAAAACGGTTAATCGCTGGCATCAGCCATTCAAAGCAGCTATGGCATTCAATGACCATGTGCAAGCGACCGGTTTCGCCACCCGCCAGTTTTTTTAAGGCCAGTTCACACTGACGTAACTGGGGTAGTATCTGATCAGCCATCTGCAGCATTTCCAGTCCGGCACGAGTGAAACGTAACGGCTTGGATTTACGCACAAAAAGTCTGACTCCCAGCTTGTCTTCCAGATCCTTGAGCTGGTGGGACAGCGCCGACTGTGTCAGGCACAGCCGTTTGGCGGCCTCGACAAGAGTGCCGCCATCACGTAGCGCTATGAGTGTTCTGAGATGTTTGATTTCCAGCATAGTTTTGAATTTTATTCATTTTATCAAGTAATAGCATGATATTAACTCAAGTAGAATTCTGGAAGCACGGAATGATTTTTCCTGCGCTACAGAATTGGGCGATAGAGTAATGTACCCCGGACGGTTGCAATACCGCTGCTTGGGCTTGGTCGGGGTTTGTAGCCGCCGTACGTTGGTCGGATCAAGCCGTATTCGGACAGACAATTTTTGCTTTGGTAATTGGCTTGTATGCCGGTAGCTGATTCTGGTGGTTACGTGAAATACTTGGTTTTGACTTTGGCAGTATTCTGTTCACTTGATCCATCTGCCAGTCGTTGGGTATGTCATTATTGAGGTGGAATACGGTGTTCTATCCGGTGTTGGTGACCCAAGTGTTGGTCATGCCGTCTGCTGAATGGCTCTGACTGACCCGGACAATCTCTTCTGCAGGTACTTCTGCCGGTGATTGACAACAACATGGCATCAGCTTTTTTTTGCGTCAGTTTTCTTGCAGGATAAGGATTTATCAGGTGAATCATTTATATCGGGATATCTATCGACGTCATGCATTGGCACTGGTTGGTGCCTTGTTGTTTACGCTGTTGTATGGCTTTGGGGGGACGTTGTTCGGGGACACTGCTTGGATGATAGAGCTGGCCATAGCGTTCTGGTGTGGGCTGATTTTAATCAGTTACTGGTTCTGGAGTGGACGTAGCCTGAGTTACCGAGATTCCGGCCTGACATTACCCTATCTGGTGTGGTCGATCATGTTTGTCACCTTGGCGATTGTGATCGTCCCGTCGGTGCATCAGATGATGATGATGGCTTATTTGGCGATGCTTCCTTTTGGCATTCTGGGGCTGGGATGGCGTGCGCTGATGGGAATTTGCTTGCTGATTGTCGGTTGTTATTCAGGGGCTGTGCTGACGCTGCAATATAGCGCTACCGGGCCATTTGAATCGGTACGTGAACTGTTGTTGGGGATAGCCTTTACCTTGGCGGTGATGTCGTTCGGGATAGTGGGGCGTGAATTTGTATTATTGCGGGATGCTTTAGGCCGCAAGAACCGTGAGTTGCGCTTGGCGCTCGCCAGAATTGAAGAGCTGTCGACTCGGGATGAAACGACGGGGCTGATCAATCGCCGTCACTTTGTTAAAACGCTGATGGACAAGCGTGCCATGTCCCGCCGGGATGGCAGTCCGTTTGTGGTTGCGCTGGTTGAAATCGATCATTTTGACGAAGTTTGCACTGAATTTGGTGAGTTCCGGGTTGAACAGATGTTGGCAGATGTGGCCCAACTGATGCTTGTGATCGTACGTGAGGTGGATGAGGTGGCCTGTTTCGGCAGGGATGAGTTTGCCTTGATGTTGTCTGGAGCCCAGTTAATTGCGGGTGAGCAGGTGGTTGAGCGGATTCGCAAACGAATTGCTGAACAGCCAATGGCAGAGGGTATGATTTCGGTAACCATTTCTGCCGGGGTTGTTCAGTACCAGCCGTCGGAATCGGTGGATGCCTTGTTACATCGCACCGATGCTCTGGTTGTCGAGGCCCGGAAGCAAGGCCGCAACCAAGTCGTCTCGCAGGGATTAACCGCGTTTGACTGACGCTATTTCTGTGTCTGATTGAGCAGGAATTCTATCAGGGCTTTTTGTGCATGCAGGCGGTTTTCAGCCTCGTCCCAGACCACGGCACGCGGGTCGTCCATCAGCGTAGTGCTGATCTCTTCACCTCGGTGAGCAGGCAGGCAATGCATAAACAGTACGTCGTCGGCTGCTTGATCCAGCAGGGCTTCAGTCACCTGATAATGTCTGAATTTACGCAGCCGTTCTGCTTGTTCTTCTTCCTGGCCCATGGAGGCCCAGACATCGGTAACAATCAGATGTGAGTTTCTGACTGCTTCTTCCGGTGATGCCATCAGGGTGACCTGGTCAGCACAACTGGCCAGTAACTCAGCGTTGGGTTCAAATCCTGCCGGTACAGCGATGTTGAGGTGGAAGCCGAACTGAACCGCTGCGTTCATGTAGGACTGACACATATTGTTGCCATCGCCGATCCAGGTGACAGTTTTGCCTTTGATAGAGCCTCGGTGTTCGATAAAGGTCTGCATGTCGGCCAGCAGCTGACACGGATGGTAATCATCCGTTAAAGCGTTGATAACCGGTACTGCTGAGTGTTTGGCGAACAGCTCAATATCGGCATGATCAAAGGTGCGAATCATGATGATATCAACCATACGAGACAGTACCCGTGCACTGTCTTCGATGGGCTCACCGCGGCCCAGTTGGGTATCTCGTGGCGACAGAAAAATAGCGGCACCACCGAGTTGTGTCATGCCGGCTTCAAAGGACACTCGTGTACGAGTGGAGGATTTTTCAAAAATCATCCCCAATACCTGGTTTTTGAAGGGTTCATAGACGTCATGGCGATGTTGCATGGCCTTGAGTTCTATCGCCCGTTGTAATACCTGGCTCAGCTCCTCTGAAGTCAGATCCATCAGCGTTAAAAAATGTCTCACAGCAGTTCCTTCGTTGTATCGATCAATCTAGCGAATCAATCAGGTTGCACACGATGTCGATGATCTTGTCGGCATCATCCTTATGGAGGTTCAATGCTGGCAATAGTCGGATGACGTTGCCTGCAGTGACATTCAGCAGGATGCCGTATTCCAGACCTCTGGCCATCAGCTCGGGGCAATCCCGATCCATCACCAGTCCCATCATCAGGCCTCGACCGCGAATATCAATAAGATGAGGGTTGTTTTGCAGGCGTTGGCGGAACCCGGTGGCCAGGTATTCACCCATTTCCCGTGCGTTGGCACAGAGATTGTCAGCTTCAATGGTTTCTACTACCGACAGGGCAACGGCGCTGCAAAGCGGATTGCCGCCATAGGTGCTGCCATGGCTGCCAGGCTGCAGTACTTCGGCCGCCGCACCGCGAGCCAGACAGGCACCGATCGGAATTCCATTGCCCAGACCTTTGGCGGTTGTGACGACGTCGGGCACAAAACCAAGTTGTTGGTATGAAAAATAGCTGCCTGTACGCCCGTTACCGGTTTGGACTTCATCGACCATCATCAACCATTTGTGCTGGTCGCAGAGTGCCCGGACTCCTTGCAGATATTCGAGGCTGGCGGTTGCCAGACCGCCTTCTCCTTGCACGGTTTCGAGCATCACCGCCACGACATTACTGGCATTGACGCCAGCGACTTTGGTCAGGGTATCCAGATCATTGTACGGGACACGGATAAAACCACTTAATAGCGGGCCAAAACCTTCTTGCGCCTTGGCATTACCAGTGGCTGTCAAGGTCGCCAGCGTTCGACCGTGAAATGCTTTGCTCATCACGATAATGACAGGTTCATGAATACCGTGCTGATGACCGTATTTACGGGCAATCTTGATGGCTGCTTCGTTGGCTTCTGCACCAGAATTGGAGAAGAACACATTGCTCATGCCGGAAATACGCACCAGCGCATCAGCCAGTGCCTGTTGTCGCTCGATACCGTAGAGGTTGGACGTGTGTATCAGGCGGCCAGCTTGTTCAGTCAGTGTTTTGCTGATAGCCGGGTGGGCATGACCTAGTCCGCATACGGCAATACCGCACAAGGCATCCAGGTAGGTCTTTCCATCGGTATCTGTCAGCCAACTCCCTTTACCTGAGGTAAAAGTAACGGGCAGGCGGCCATAGGTGTTCATGATCGCAGTCATACAGGACGGGTTCCTCAAAACGCAAAAAGGCAGCCTTGGCTGCCCGGTAAGTTATCGACTATACGAAAGCCTTTGTCTGAAGTAAACGGTTTTTGATGGACATAATGGCTAGCATATTAATCGGAATGCGGCGGGGTTCTGCATTGATAAAAATGATGAATGACCAGAGCTCGGCTGATGTCAGCGGCTGGAATGGATCATGCCTGATCATGCTATTGATGCCATTTGTTGATGCAGCATTTTATATGCTGAAGATAAAATTAATTTGTTGGTCGCGTACTGCGTTCCTGCCTACAGTCTCCTCCAGATACGCCTTTTAGAGCCATATCTATCAAATTACGGCGCTGAAATTACGGCGTTAGAAATCGACTCACAATGTTCATTATGGCACCGATGAACTGCGCTTTTGTTGATTGTTCGCCTTGTTTTTTCATCGTTTGCTGCGTTTTTAGATGGCCCCTACAGTCTACGCTGGGAGTACGCTTGTTTGAAAAAACACACGCCGATAATATGCCGCATGCATGCTGGCGGTTGTTCTATACGCTATGTATTAGTAGGAATGTTGACTTGTTTCAGTGTGGCTGTATCAGCGTTTGGCGTTGATGATGACAGCGAGGCTAATAGTGCGGAAGAAACAGCGTCTTTGGAGGGCGTGGAGGCAAGCACTGATACTGCTGATCGTCGTGCACTTGCCAGTGATTCTGAGACGGGCAGTGACGTTGATTATCGTCGTCAAATTCAGGCTGAATGTCGCGAGCAGATCGTGACTCTGGAACTGGTTGGTAAGGAACAGGCAGATTACTTACGCCTGTGTCTGAGTCAATATGGTTTGTGAGCCGAGGCCGCCACTAGTCTGGGGCCTCTGGCTGCAGCCGGTTAGCCTTGTCCGCGGGTACGGGTGTGATTAATCCGGGCATTTTTTTCGATAAACAGCATGATTTTGCTGGCAACATCAATGCCGGTAGCCTCTTCAATTCCTTGAATACCCGGTGAGGAGTTGACTTCCATAACGACAGGGCCGTGGTTCGACCGTAAAATATCGACACCTGCCACATTTAATCCCATGGTACGGGCAGCGCGAACAGCTGTTGCACGTTCGTCAGGGGTGATCTTGATCAGGCTGGCTGAGCCGCCGCGATGAAGATTGGAGCGAAATTCACCTTCGGCTGCCTGGCGTTTCATGGCCGCTACGACCCTGTCGCCAACTACAAAACAGCGGATGTCTGCACCGCCAGCTTCCTTGATAAATTCTTGTACCATGATATTGGCTTTCAGCCCCATAAAGGCTTCGATGACGCTTTCTGCGGCTTTGCGGGTTTCTGCCAGTACAACACCAATGCCCTGAGTACCTTCCAATAGCTTGATGACCAGTGGTGCGCCACCAACCATTGAAATCAGATCTGGAATATCATCCGGGCTGTGAGCGAATCCCGTCACTGGCAGGCCAATGCCTTTGCGTGACATTAACTGCATGGATCTGAGTTTGTCTCTTGAGCGGCTGATGGCGACGGATTCATTCAGCGGATACACGCCCATCATTTCAAACTGGCGCAGCACGGCGGTGCCATAGAATGTAATGGATGCACCAATACGCGGTATTACAGCGTCATAGTCCTTGAGCTCGTTACCCTGATAATGGATCGACGGCTCTACGCTATTGATATTCATATAGCAGTGCAGAGTATCGAATACGGTCACTTCGTGACCTCGCTGCTCCCCAGCTTCTACCAGGCGTCGTGTCGAGTAGAGTTTTGGATTGCGCGAAAGAATCGCGATTTTCATGGTGTTTATTTGCTCAAATAGGTGTGTTCAACGTCAACGACGAAGCGGCCGCTAATGGCTTCTCTGCCCAGGAGCATTGGATACTTCATGCTGCCTCTGTGGGTAAGGCTGAGTTCGATAGGCCATTGCTGGCCCGCGATATTAACCTGTGTACTGATAACATAGCGATAGCTGCGTGAGCCGTTTGAGCTGGCAATGCGTCTGCGGGCCAGTACCTGCGCTTCACACATTTGGTCAATGCGCATTTTTTCACGACTGAACAACACATGAAAGCGCACCCAATCCTGGTCGTCACGCTGGAAGACATTGATATGTTCCGCATGCAGACTGCTGGAGCATGCGCCCGTGTCGACCTTGGCGTGACATTGAATACCAAAGTCAGGAAGAGACAGGACTTCAAGGTAGCCCAGTGCTGGCTTAGTCATCAGTGTCGATGGTTTCATTGACGCCGTCAGTTACTGCGGCAGAGGATGCAGTAAAGTACACTTGTTTACGGCGTAACGCTGACAGGTATAAACACCAGGATTTCTCAATATCGGTAATGGCTGTCTCCGTTCCATGACAGACCGCAACAAAATGTGTTTCGGCATCGTCGATTGGCTCCTGAGTGCCTTCGTGCAGAGCCTTTAAGGCTGTGCCGAGGGTTTCAAGAATATTCGCCTGGGCGCGGGTAAAGTCACCGGAACGATGAAAACCACGCGGAAAGTTGCGATCATCAAAGTATTTTTTAGGGCTGGCAAAACTCATGACTTGGTTCCCCTGTGGACGACATCTATCGTGCTGGCTGGACGCCAATGCTGTTTCGGCGGAGTATGGTCAGGGCACTTTGTGCGGTAAAACAAAAAATACTTATCGTAACGAACATATAAATTGGTCAAATGGATACTGAACTGCTTAAAACTTTTATGGAAGTCTCCCGTACCCGTCACTTTGGTCGGGCGGCAGAAAATCTTTATTTGACCCAGTCTGCGGTCAGTTTTCGTGTGCGTCAGCTGGAAGGGTTGCTGGGTGTCGAGTTGTTTTCGCGGCAGCGCAACAATATTCAGTTAACGACGGCTGGTGAAAAACTGATGCCTCTGGCGGAAAGTACGGTGCGTCTTGAACAGAAAATACGCCAGGAAGTCGCTGCGGAGGAGGGCCAAAGCCAGCAAATGGCTGTGGGTGCCACTCCCAACCTCTGGGACGGTTTTTTGCAACAGCAGATGGCGGGGTTGCTGGATCGGGTTGATGGCTTGTCGCTGACTGCCGTTGCTCATAGTAGCGGTAATCTGATTCGCCAGATCCTGGAGCGCACTCTGGATCTGGCATTTCTGTTTGATGCTCCGAAAGTGGATGAACTGACGACATTGGAAGTGGCGCATTTGCCCCTGTATCTGTGTTCGTCAGTGTCGGATGTGACGATCAGCGAAGCGCTTGACCATAGATACGTGCTGGTGGATTGGGGAACGGCCTTTCAAGCGCAGCATAATCGACAGCTGAAATTGACGAGTACGCCAGCGTTGCAAACCAATACCGGGAGGATTGCACTTGACTGTATCTTGTCGAGAGGCGGTGCAGCCTACCTTCCTTGGGGATTGATTGCCGGGGCTCTTGATCAGCAAAAGTTGTTTCTTGTCCAGGATGCTCCGGTCATTCCAAGAACCGTTTATGCCAGCTTTCACTCAAACGGTGGCAGCGAACATTTGATCGATACAGTGATCCGACAAATTGCTGCAGCTGAAACCAATACGCATCCTCTGGTTCACCATTTGGATGATGGAATAGGAACAGAGTCCTGATGATAAATGCCAAAGCGATGGTTTTTACCCAATACGGCGATCCGGACGTGCTGACGTTACGCTCGATAGCGCTAGCTGAGCCTGACAAAGGGGAGTTGCTGCTCAAGGTATTGGCGGCTGGCTTCAATCCACTCGATACCAAAGTACGCTCCGGGCTGGCACCGGTGGCAACCGAGTCCGGTACCATTGGCTGTGATTTGTGTGGAGAGGTCGTTGCCATTGGAGAGGGTGTGGATGCGTTTGCTGTTGGTGACCGCGTCTACGGCATGACTGGTGGTGTACGGGGAACCATGGGCACGGTGTGTGAGTATGTGCTCGCTGATGCCCGATTGGTGGCCCCGGCGCCTGCTAACCTGACAAACGAAGCAACGGCTTGCTTGCCAGTGGTGTCTTTGACTGCGATGGAGGTGCTGCAACGCTTGCGCCCTCAGCCCAAAAGTCGGCTGCTTATTCTGGGCGGGCTTGGCGGTGTTGGCCGGATGGTGCTGCAACTGGCATTACACCGTGGCATAAAGGTAACAGCAACAGCGGGTAGCTCAGAACGTTTAGAGACATTGCGAAAGATGGGGGTCGAAGCGCTGGCTCACCATGAAGTGGCAAATCTTGTCGCCGCAGGAAGGAGTTTTGACTTTGTTGTTGATACCTGTGGTGGAGAAAGTCTGGGTTCTGCATTGAATGCCGTTGCTGCATGGGGAGAAGTGGCCACTATTAATGCTCGTGGTGCTCATGATTTGTCAATGGCCCATGCCAAATCCCTGACGTTGCATGCCGTGTTCAAG